>DATDIX010000130.1:0-33656 GCA_036520835.1 Chitinophagaceae bacterium
GTGCTCTAACCAACTGAGCTATCCAGATTGTGAGCCTGGAACAGGAATCGAACCTGTGACCTTACGGAGCTGT
Organism: Chitinophagaceae bacterium; assembly: GCA_036520835.1. Classification (GTDB taxonomy): domain Bacteria; phylum Bacteroidota; class Bacteroidia; order Chitinophagales; family Chitinophagaceae; genus VBAT01. The sequence goes on from DATDIX010000130.1 coordinate 74, forward strand.
GCTCTTCCAACTGAGCTATCCCGCCTTAGACGAGAACGGGAATCGAACCCATGACACCAGCGTGTTGGTGATATATGTGCCATTGCAACTTCAGCATACAGATAGCTACTGCGTCTGCACCGCCGTGCTTCTTTGAAACACTGACCTGGTCCGTTGCGAACAGGCATATATCATCTTGCCGTCAGGCAAGCTTTTGAATTGATATTGCTACCAATAATTATGTAAAGAACTTGTCACTCCTATGGGATTCGAACCCATACTTTGCATTACTGCAACAGCCCGGCTGTAAATACGCTTCCCTACCTGATATTAACCTTTCGGTGCACTGTAAATTCTGTCCATTCAAACGATCAGTCTGAACGGCTTTATCCGGGCACTCCGTGGCTACGTAATTTTTCCACAGCACTTCCTTTTATGCTAAGGAATGACCAGCTTTTAATTCATCGCAACTTCTTGTCTTCTGAACCCTATGATTTCAGTCTTCTCTTTTTGCGTTTCTTTTTCATGTGGGTTGGCGATCTCTGCAATGGTCATCGGTTTATTGATAACTGTATCAAATCCGAAATACTCATTTAACTTCTGCGCTTTCCCAACACCCAATTTTCCAAACTCATACCTGGCGATCAGTCTTCCTTTCCTCATCAAAGCGTTGTCAACCATGGTCAGCGAACTGTTGAACGTGCAGATCAGTTGCACATTCAGGAAATCTGCAAGTAACCCATCGGATATATTCAACAGGTTTGATACTGCTGAGCCTGAATTATGTCTCCTGTCCATGATAATGTTTTCCGCATCTTCAATGATCAGGACAGTGTTCGGGTTGTCGATCAGCAATTCAATGAACTCCGGGTTCATCAGGTTGCCTGCCACCGATGGTGACAGGAACAGCACCCGTTTCCTGATCTTTCCAACCAGGTAACGCAGGTAAGTCGTCTTGCCTGTTCCCGGCAACCCATGCAGCAACACAATACCTTTATCTTTCTCCTGGTTCAGTCTTTTACGTATCGTTTCATCTATGTCTTTAAAATCATCTTCGTAAAAAAGATCCAGGTCAAGTTTGGTACGTTTGATCTCCATTGCCTTTAAGTTCAGCCTGTTCCTGCTCTGTACTATCAGGTTTATTTCCAATGGCTGTCGTCTTTGTTTCTCTTTAAACTGAAGAGCCACATCAACGATTGACTGCACAAAGTCTGTGTTCTTTCCATCGTGCAATATCTCACACCAGTTACTGTCCAGTTCCAATACACAGTTCTTATCCATGATGACGATAGTATTATCAAACTCGAATCGTTTTCTCTGCTTTTTGTACCATTTACGCTGGTGTATATTTTTTATATTGTCAGCAAACTTTTCCTTAATCGCATCAAAAGTCTTTTCCGCATCAATGTTTGAAATAAAATTGATACTGGGCAGCATATTGAAGCTGTACAGGTAAAGTATTTTGACATCCAGGAAATCATCAGCGAAAACATTATTCGCATTGATCACTTTCTGGCTGAATAAATTGTCCATTTTGTTTATTTTTTTTAAATAGTAAAATTTGCTTCCTTTAATATGAAAGTGTTTACTATTTCATTACACGAGTCAGCATGATTTTAGTTTTTATTTATTAAAATTGCCTGAACCTTTATTTTGGAAGACTAAAAAGATTAAGATGATTATGATTTCCTCAAAATCCTATTAATCCCCCAAAATCCCGGTTCAGATTACTGCACTACCTTATTCGCACAACTGGAGCTGGCAAAAGCTTCCGGTTTAGCTTTGAAAGCAAATCCCATCCCCACGATATACCCCATGGCTTCTTTCAACGCATCATTGCTTTTGAATTTCGGGTTAGTGTTGATATCAGCATGTACTTCCATATCCACACTATACCGGGAAAAGATATTGCATAAGGCATAAGCCACTTCAATACTCTTGCCCACTTCCATCAGCATCCGTTGTTTGATACTCATCTTTTGCCGGGTGATCTCGTTGTGTATATACATGAAACCGCCTTTCCCTTTCCTGATGAATACAATAACGGTAGCAAACTCGGTGATCTTACCTTTCACCTGGCTATCGGTACCGATACATACTTTCAGTTCATGCCCCATTTCATTTTCACGTATCAGTACATTGCTCACTTCATCGGTAATAGGGATTCTGATCTGTTCACCCGATAATTTTCTCCATTGTTGTTGTTCCTGTTCCATCGTTTTACATTTTACATTCCTTATTTTTCATTTATCATTTCTGCGGCGGCGCCCCATGGAATTGAACCACGATCTTCCCGATATTCATCGGGACGCATATATTCCATTCTGCCAAAGCGCCGGTTGTTTGCGACGAGCATTGACTGATCACTGTTTCCTCATCATCGAATTCGCTCATCACAAACAATGGCGGAGAGTGTAAGGATCGAACTTACCAGGGTGTTACCCCAACCCTGACTTAGCAAGCCAGTGCATTACCGCTCTGCCAACTCTCCGAAAAGCGGATGAAGAAAGATTCGAACTTTCAGCCCTCCCGCTAACAACGGGACGCTCTGCCATTGAGCTATTCATCCATCATTGGTGCGGTGAGATTCGAACTCACAACTCCGTCCCGGCACTTTACCAATTAAGCTACAAGCCAATTTTTCTTTTTCTCTTGTTGGCCCGGAGAGACTCGAACTCTCAACTCCCGGTGTAAAAGACCGGTACTCTGATCCAATTGAGTTACGAACCATTATCTGAACCAGGATTTTGAAGGATTAACGGAGTAAAAGGATATCACTAAATCCATAAAATCTTTTTATCCCCCCAAATCCCGGTTCAGACATTTTGTTGGCTCAGAAAGATTCGAACTCTCATCTCTTCATTCGTAGCGAAGTGTTCTCATCCGTTGAACTATAAGCCATCACTGGTTGACTCCGGGGCTCGAACCCTGTTCTTCCGCTGCACAGGCGGATGCTTTACCAAATAAGCTAAAGCCAACATACTGACACCGGACTCATCCCGCCTCAGGCGGGAGAACTGAGAATACCAGACTCAAATTCTGGTGTGTTGCCGGTTACGCTATCCAGCGATCATGCGGTTCGTATGAGAATCGAACTCATAGCATCAGATAGACAATCTGAAATGTTAGCCGTTACACCAACGAACCTTGTAACCTGTACCGGATTCGAACCGGTATCACCAAGTAGAAAGCTTGGTATCCTAAACCATTAGACGAACAGATCAACTATTGTGGACCGCCAGGGAATCGAACCCTGCACAAAAACATTGCAAATGTCTTTCGCCAGCCCTGGTACATTGCAGCCCGGTTTTATGTTGTATAGCAGGCCCCGATGCAAATCGGGGCAGCCTCTCCGTTCCAGGCAGAGTATCCAACCTCCCGATAGCTATCGGGACGGAATGCTACTATTTTTTTATCAAAGAACTTTTTTGGAAAAACGTCCCGGCTGCATCTCACCGGGAACGTTTATTTCCTCCTTTTGCACATAATGCTTTATCATCTCATATCAAACTCAGCGGGATGAAGCGGCTTGCAACCCTTTTCATCCTCCTTGTTATCATTTCTCTTTTCTCTCTTAACGCTTAACACTTCACCTATGAAATGAATTGCCAGCACGATCATTAAGAATTTCATCGCATACCTCCTTTATCTTTTCATTCTGTTTGATGGCTTTTCCATTTCTTTAGCGATCATCAGCAAAGCCATTCCCAACAGGTGAAAAATCATTGACCATTCCATCAGTCCGTTTTTTAATTGTCAATAAAAAAGCCCGGTCATTTTGCGACCGGGCTTCCTGTTCGTAAAGGCACATTAATGCCTACGTATGGGTATACCACGGTCGTTTATGAATACTATCCTCCTGATTACCTATGGGTTCAATATTGCTGCTCGCCTGTACATACCAATAGCATCCGGATGATAGTTCTTCATTCCGCATCGTAAATCGTTTATGTTGTAATGATCCCAGCATTTTATTTTTTGTATGATTAAGATTCAATACTTGTTTATTTACACAAATTACCTCAGCATATTCCTGTTCAATTATTCACCCAGGGGGTATAAAAAACCCCGCAATCTCTTGCGGGGCTTGTATTTGAGCGAATTCGTTATTTCAACTTATTCAACAGCATTACCTGCCCCGCAAACAGCATAGTCTCCTTTGGGACTAAACCAATTCACTGATTCAATATGTAATTGTATGCGTAGCATTTTTTTGTTTTGCGTTGCAAAGATGAAAATAATTTTTCGATGCTACCAAATTTTGATGAAGAAATTTTAAAAATATTTTTTTCACCACCTTACTTCACCGATTTCCACCTCGCCGTATTGATTATCCATGATCACATTTTCCACTTTAATCGACTGACCTTCTTTACCAAAATTCCGGAAAGTTACCATCCTTACAAAAGCAGGGATCTTGCCGGGATAAGAATAATAATCATAATAGTTCAGACTCACTTTATACTTTCCGCCCGGCGCTTCCTTTATCTGGTATTCAGCAGGAGCATTAGAATAATATGAATACCCATACTGTTCCGTGTTTAATGTTCCCCCATTCCTTGTAACCTGTTTCGAATAATTACAGACAGCACCTCCCGGTTCCCTGATACTTACACCACCAAGACTTCCCTTGTTGCAGTCAAGCACTATCCGCAGGTCAGCCGGCATTAGCCTGATCAGCGATGCAGGTATCTCAGAAATATCCAACTGTTCCTTATGTAAGGCGATCATGGCATTCAATTCGGAAAGCATCAATGCTTTCAGTGAAAGATTCCACCAGGAGTAATACAGGTAATTATATTTAATTCCTGTGTACAACACATTGACAGCTTGCTGGTAACTGCCCTGCTGGTAATGGGCCCAGGCAAGATCACGGTAAGAATAAAGATTAATGGGATAATCATCCAGCAACTGCTGGTATATTTTGGTCGCTTCATCAAATCGTTTCCAGCTTTCCAGTACATATCCCATGGCCCGCAGCACCTGGTAACTTCCGTTAGAAGCTTCGGCCGCATTCATCAGGAGATCCATCGCTTCCTCCTGTAACCCGCTTTCAAAGAAATGTTGTGCCATATCAAAATAAAACCCGGCATTATCTTCATGCTGTTTTTTTAATCGCTGATAAACTGCTTTCTTTTCCTTATAAGGCACATCTTTTATCTCCGCCAGGTAATCCACATCATCCATATCCTTCAGCCGGTAAGGTTTATTACTGTTGCGGTAATACTCTTTCCCTTTTTTAGAAGTGATCACAACAGCGCCATTGGCAGCCCGGCTTCCGTACAGGGCAGCAGCAGAAGCGTCTTTTAAAACAGTGATGCTTTCAATATCATTTACATGGATGACATTATTGATATTACCCGATACCGGTATGCCATCCAAAACATATAGCGGTTCGTTATTGCCATTCATTGAACTTATACCTCGGATATTGGCCTTATATTGCTGGTTTAAGAAACCATTACCTGTTGAGTTAACCTGCACACCGGCTACTCTTCCCTGCAGCGCCTGCTCTACAGTGGAAAAGTAGCCTGACTGCAATTCCCGTGATTGAATAGAAGTTGCCGCCCCGGTCATACTGCTTTTCCTCATCGAGCCATATCCTGTAACCACCACTTCACTCAACTCATTGTTTCTGCTGTCTGTGAATCCTGCATCTCCTGAAGCCATCACTCCATTAATACTTTCGTTTTTAGCAGTCCCGGTATTGGTCGTTTCTATTTTTACCTGCAGGTTTTTCTCTTTATCAAAATCCATCCGGTTCAAAGAAATAGCCCGTTCATTCACATCCCATCTTTTTATTCTTTCATTATACATATTTATTACCCCGCTCAATATGGTAAACTCATCTGCCTGCTGTAATTGTTTTCGCTGCGGCCGGGTATCCTTTTTTACATAATTCATTTTTTCACATGCTTCTTCCAGTTCTTTTGGTGGTGCAATATTATACCGGACATAATCTTCTATCCTTTCCAGTACAATGTAAGCGGTATTGGGTGTCACTACTTTTTCCTGCAGGCCGAATTCAAGAATATTCTCCCATACATTAGAACGGGTAACCCGGTCAAAGTTGTTCAGCATGGACACCCGGTCTATCGCAGTTGACGGGCATTGTTTTTCCGCATTAATAATTACCTTTTCCACTTTTGTTACCCGGTTGTTATTCCCGTAATGAAAAAACAGCGTATCATTCCATACATTCATGGTTCCGTTTACCAATAAAGATTCATTCAGTTTTAACGGGAGTGTTTGTTCAACAATGGTTCTTCCGCTGGCTGAGGTAATACTCAGCAACCAGTTCTCCGCTTTACTGTTTATAGCAATAGCGCTGCTCAGTGTTATCTTATTCAGGTCAACTACTTTTCCGCCGCTTGACCCAACGATATCATTCAGCACAGTGAGATTGGCACTGTTGGAAGTATATATAGCGTATACCAGGGCCACTCCTGTTTTCGGTTTACCTTTTCCATAAGTATTGTTACCATCGGTGAACAACATATACATATCCGCATCCTGTAAAGAAAGATCAATGCATCCCAACTGTGTGGAGCCGCTATATTCCAGGTTTTGCAGGAACTCCTGCCAGCGGTTTTTATTATCATTTATATTAAAAACAGCCGTGTCAAGCACTTTGTAATTGAATGGCAGAATGGTCAGTTGAGTGATACGATGATAAGCGATGAACTGCCTGAGAAAGCTGATCTCTTTATTGATATCTCTTTTTGACGATGATGAAGACACATCCCAGAAAACAGTAAGCTGTTTGGGAGCCACTTCATACTCTGTCGGGTAAGATGGCCGGAGGTGCAGGGCGAAATGTGTTTGTTGCCCCGTGATCTTCGTACAATAGAATGTGGATGACGAAAGAGGCATGGAAAATGCAACGGGGTTTTTTAACAGGACTTTCTCTGTATTCCATTGCAAAGAATATTGCTGGCTGCCGCCGGAAAATGATTGCCCGGCTATCAGCCCTGATCGGGTGGCAGGAGTATTATTTCCGTTTACTGCAATGTTCAGTTTAAAATAAGGAACAGCATCATTTATATTTAACGGTAATGAGTAAACAAGATGATTCTTTTCTCTTACCAGCAACTGCTGAATGGTCATCGTTACTTTCCGGCAACCCTTTGCAGGAACGGGGTAAATACGGAGACTGTAATGATCGGCATACTCCATGGTAAGCAGGGCAGGGTCAATTCGTTTTCCTACTATTGTATTGTAAGCATTCGTTGCCTTCCATTTCTCTTCAATTGACCCATCCCGGTATTTCCCGTTCAGGTCAAGCTGGAAAGCAGTGATCACCTGGCCGGGCTTTAGTTCAAACCGATGCAGTCCCTCGATCTCCCGGTCATTGGGATTGCAAAACTCCATTTCAATAAATGTAGTGGCCGTGAACATATCGGCTTTGATATCAATGGAGCAGCTTTTCAGCTCCATCGGCCTGTCCCATTTCTGCTGGGCATAAACTTGTATAGCACTGAAAACAAATACACTGATAAAAAAATTACTCTTCCGCATAAACCTGGTTTTGCTGAATGGATGCGGGCTTGTTAAGGATTACATAAAGAAACATTCTTGCAGGCAAAAAAATATTTGTTCCTGTGCAATGACAGGTGCCATTGCATCTCTTTAAGGTAAAAAACGTACAATATGAGAAACACATTTATCTTTTCATTAATAGTCACTATTATTTTTTCTTCTTTTGATATAAAAAAGGAAGCCATGATTTTTTTCCAAAAGGATGGGGTCACGGCATTGGACACCCATAAATGGTATCTCACGACGATCTATAAAACAAACGGCTATACACAGGTATTGATCCGGAAAGCATTTATCAGTTTTAATACCACAGACGGGAGGATCAGCGGGAACGGGAGCTGTAATTCATTTGGTGGTAAATTAACGGTGGATAGTAGCGGCATTAGCTTTGGCAATATCTTTTCTACAAAAATGTATTGCAATGATGTGCAGTCTATCGAAAATGATTTTTTCAGCCGGTTGTCAAAAGTGACGCGGTATGAGATAAGGGGAAATAAGTTGTTACTGTTTGAAGGGGATGAATTGGTGCTGGAGTTTGAGGCTGGATAAAAATCCATCAAAAGCTAATTCCCTCGATTTCTACTTCGGTAATATGCCAGTAGCCGGCTTCTTCAATCTGTTCGAGAGCTACTTTCCAACCACCCGACAGCATATGATTATTTGTATCAATGCTTGCTGTCACAGAGTAAGTGCCTGTAACAGCGCTTGATTTATTTTTTACTGTACAATTAATTACGGATAGCTCAGTTATCTCAAGATCATCATAAGCCATCTTGAACCTGTTAACAATATCCCTGAACTCATTAATTAATAATGGGAAAAGCCCATTTAAACGAAGGTTCTCTTCTCGGAAATTATGGATCCATTCCAACGGCTCTTTCTGAAGAATATATTTGATGCAATGGTCTGTTGCCGTTTTTGTGTTGTCATAGATCGGGTCAGGATGAAACTCATCATAGATAAAATTGGTTGTCCATCCGGGTAAATCCATATCATCCGTTTCGTGGTCAAATAATTCCTCGGTGGTGAAGCGATACAACTCTCTTACAGTGATATTGGAGCTGCAAACATCCAGATCAATGTCATATTTATTCAGGTGGTCCCGCAGTTCATCCCAGGCCTTGTTTATTTCATTGTCCGGAATATCATTTACTGGCTTAAAATGTTCGGGCCTGCCAATTTTATCAAATACTTTTACCGTTTTATGTGCTTCGAACTGCTTTTCAAATGCTGCCACTTTATTCAGAAACTCATTTTCCAGTTCTGTAGGCAACTCATTATTCTCATTGCTGCCAAACTGTGCTCCATGCTCAAGCATTAGTTTCATTTTCAGAAAATCGTTCTCTCCTTTAAGACGTTCTTCGTCGCTTAAGTGGGAAAAATCTTCAGACATAAGAAATGTTTTAGTATTCAATCTTCTCTAAGTTTTCTGTAGAAGGCATCTCGTCATAGGTCCTGCCATTGAGCACCCTCCCTGCTTTCTTTTTATTCGTACCACCCCATTGTTTAAAGAAGAAAGCTACGTTTGCTTTTTCACATTGCTGTTGAATATCCAGTACCCAGTCAACGTCCATTGGCCTGGGCTTCCGGCCACTTTCACCACCAACAATCACCCAGTCAATTTTCTTTAAGTTCAGTTTGGGTAAAGGGCCTATTAACGGTTCACAAGAAAGGAATTTTGTTCTTGCTTTTGTCTGACGCAATTCATCAATACGATGCTTCACTCTTGCATCTTCCACGGAAACACCCATCCAGATATTATGGGTCCAGTTCAGGCTCTTGTGATACTTTAATAAAACATCTGACCGTTTGGTCAATACCTGGAAAGTATGCTGGGGATTTTCATTCATGGTTTTAAAAACACGTTGAATAAATTCCAATGGCACATCTTTATGAAACATGTCACTCATGGAATTTACAAAAACAATCTTTGGCGATTTCCAGCCGTAAGGGATCAATAAAGCGTCCTCATGTAATCTCAGTTTGAAGCCATCTTTATATTTATCTACTCCCATTGCCTGCAAACGACGAGACATAACTTCGGCATAACAATATTTACACCCAGCTGAGATTTTATCGCATCCTGTTGTTGGATTCCATGTCATTTCGGTCCATTCGATACTTGATTGTGCCATACTTAAAACAATGATTGTTGCGATGATAAATACTTTTCTACTTTTTTATAAAAATCATTCCCTCGCGGGTTTTTGGAATAGAAAGCCAAATAATAAAGAGGTATATTTTTATCATCAATTTTCACCCTATGCTTATCAACTGGCTCAACATACCCCAGGTTTTTCATATTCTGATCATACTGATCTGAAAGAAATTTAATAAAATCAGAAGAGTGGATATCCGCTTTTTGAAAAGGCTCTCTCCATTTACTATTTTTTATAAACTTCTCAATCTTAGTACTATTTTCTTCGATGTAATAGACAAAGTTTCTATTTGCATCCATAAGAAGAGCCAAAAGAATTAAAAAATCAATTTTTCCAATTTTTGATAACTGCTCTATAGTTTCAAAATCAAGATTCAAAGAAAAAGGATCTACAAAACAAAAGCGAAGAATACTATTGCCAGAATTCCCTTTAACTAATATTGAGATTATTTTATCAATGCTTTGATTTGAATCTCCTGCCACGTATTGAACGTTTGCGTCAGGGAACTCCCTTGCAACTCTACTCTTTAACGCATTTATTCTTTCTTCATTCTCTTCACAAAAAACATATTGATTAAATTTTCGACTTACTGAAAGAGCTATTAAGGCAGATGATTTAATGATTCGATTACTTCCTTTGATTTTAGCATAACCAGCACCAGCAAATAAATCAATATATACCAGACTATCCCATTTGTTTTTCATTCCTGTAGTAAATATTTCGCAATAACCCCCTACAAGCTTGTATTTCGTTTCACCCCACGCACCAACTTCGGGAATAATAAGACCGTCATCTTCTACAGGAATAATTGGATTGAACTTTTGTTTGCTCATAGATAAGGTTCTTGTTACGCCCTAAAGTTAGAGAAATTCAAAACAATTTTCCCTGTTGCCCCGGCCTCCTGAAAATACTCGTATCCAAATGCCATTCCTCTGCATTCATCCCGTACAACTTGCCGTATTTTTTATACTGCTGTGCTACCATCTGTGCAATATTTCCTTCACCCCGCATCCGCACACCCCAGCGGGTATCATTTACTTTTCCATCATGGCTTTGTTCTACCAGGTGCCATACTTTATCGGCCCTGTCGGGAAAATTCTTATACAGCCAGTCATGGAACAAGAACTTGATAGCTCCGTTCAGGCGAATAAAAGTATAAGCGGTAAAAGTGGCGCCATTATCCCTCGCTGCTTTCATGATCCGTTGCATCTCGTGTTCATTCAATCCCGGTATCATCGGTCCCATCATAATGCCCATGCGTACACCCGCATTACTCAATTCTTCTATCACTTTTAGTTTTTGTTTGGCGGTGGTGGTCCGCGGCTCCATCACCCGCCGCAGGTCTTCATTAAAAGAAGTGATAGAAACCATGGCCGACACTATTCTTTTTTTGGCCATCTCCTGCAACACGTCTTTGTCTTTAAGTATCCAGGAGTTTTTGGTCAATATACCCACTGATTGATTGAATTCATTACATACTTCGAGTAAGCCTCTTGTTAAACGGTATGTTTGTTCGGCAGGCTGGTAGCAATCTGTATTACCGCTGAGCATGATCGGTGTGGCATCCCATTTCGGGTGCATTAAAAATTTTCGCAGCAGTTGTGGTGCATTTTTCTTGATGATGATCTTCCTTTCAAAATCAAGCCCGGCGCTATAGCCCCAATACTCATGTACGTTGCGGGCATAGCAATAGATACAGCCATGTTCACAACCCGCATAAGGGTTCATACTATAACTCATACCCACATCGGGGCTTTCCACTTTATTGACTATCGTTTTTGATTCCTGCTCCAGGTATTGTGTAGGAACATTCTCTTCAGTCCAGTCATCAATCCCTTCGATATGTTCTCTTGTTCGTTCATCTTTCAGAAAACGGTTCTTGGTATTGAACTGAGCGCCGCGGCCTGTAAGGTACTGTTCCGGCTTTTCACTTTTACCTTCACCTGCCGGGGTGTTAGGGTCTTCATGTTTTTTCGGACTTACTTTAAAATGGTCCTGCTGCAGCTTTTCAGACATCACATTTCTTTTATTTGATTAGTAATGGTATTCAAAGGCAAAGAGAAAAGGAGAACAAAGAGCTATCCCCCTGGTCATACTTCACAAAATCTTACTCTTTATTCTCCTTCGCTTCACACATATCCCGCTTCACTTTTTTCCTGCTCCGCCATAGGTGGTCTTTTCTTTTTCAGCCGAACAATTCTCCCTGTTTCGTTGTCACCGGCATATTCTGAAACTCAAACCGATTGACTATTTGGTATTTCATTTCACCGGCGGGCCGCTTTAATAATATCATCGAATCTGCAATGAAGCGGCCGGTAAAATGTTTGTTGCTGTATTCCAGCCAGCCTTTTTCATATTGCCAGGGTTGCAGTTTTCTTGCAATAGTAAGGTGAGGCTCCATGATGAAATGAGGTTTGTTATCATCATTCAGTTTCATCAGCTGCTGGGTCTCACGCCTGATATCTTTTACTAAACCCTGCACCGGCATTTTACTGACCACATTTATATATATGGTATGGGAAGGGAAGCTTCCGAAATCCCTTAACTCTACTTTGATCGGAGTGGCAGCCATTGCTACTATCCGAAGCCTGTTAAGCAACCTTTCTTCCATCATGCCATACTGCACAAAGTTCACCAGCGTGATATGCGGTTTGCTACCCAAAGCAGTTGATGCTTCATACTTTTCATAAAAATCTTTTTTTACCTGCATGATCTTATTACGAAGTTCTTCATGCGGGTTAAGTACCAGCAGGTACTCATACACCCGGTAGCCGGGAATAGTGTTGATAATAGTCTTCATACCCATCCATTAAATGATTAAAAAATACTAACCCCATTTTCTTAGCATAAATTTACTAAAATATTTAGTTTTACAAAATATTTTTATGAACTTTATTTTTCAAAACTTGGTATATGGACGGGGAAGACTTTTACGGTGCGGCTTATAAAGGCACGAAGCAATTCAAACAGCAGGAAGTAAAGACGGCCAATGCAACAGGCTTTGGCGCTGCGGCTGATGATTATATGGAGCGGGGCATTGACCTGAATGAACAACTGATCAAAAACAAACCGGCCACTTATTTTTTTCGCATGAAGGGCGACGCTATGCGGGAAGCCGGCATTTTCGATAACGATGTGCTGATCGTTGACCGGTCATTGAAACTGGCAAACGGGAAGATCATTGTAGCTGTACTGAACGGGGAAATAATAGTGCGGAGATTTCATAAGAATTTCTCCTCCGCATTTTTAATCCCGGAGAACAACAGGTATAAAACGATCAACCTGGCAGAGTTCACTGACTTCACTATGTGGGGAGTGGTGACTTATGTGATCCATGATGTTTTGGGCTAAAGCCGTTGTTGTGATGGTCCTATTTATTGCCCCCGCCCTGAAGGGCGGGGGCAATGTAAGGCAGGATAGAGCATACAGGAATAATAAGCAACCGGACAATGCTTCCCCCGCTTGTGATATGAGTAATGATAAATGTTTTCTTTAGCATAAACTTGTCAACTATGGGATATACAAAAATCTGGATTCATCTTGTTTGGGCTACCAAACAACGGGAACCATTACTTACAAAAAATATACGACAGAAAGTTTTTACTCATATCAGGGAAAATGGCAGAGAAAAGCATATCTATATTGATTTTGTGAATGGTCATGTTGACCACGTTCATGTTCTTGTTTCCCTTGATGCCGATCAAACCATTTCAAAAGTGATGCAACTTATCAAAGGAGAAAGCTCTTTCTGGATCAACAAGAATAAACTCATACCAGGAAAATTTGAATGGCAGGATGATTATTTCGCTGTTTCTGTAAGTGAATCTGGTATAGATAAAGTAAGAGAGTATATCAGAAACCAGGAACAACATCATGAAAAGAAAACATTTCAACAGGAGTATGATGAGTTCATGGAGAAATACAGGTTTGCATTAGTAAAGGGCTAAAGCCCATTTTTGTTATTTATCTTATAATACTCCCCGCTCTAAAGAGCGGGGCAACTCAGGCGAGACAGTCCAAACAGAGCTGATTTGCTCAGGCCTTCAGGCCTGAGATAAAGAATGAAAAATTTCAACGGGCTTTAACCCGGAATATAATGACAAATGAAAGCAATCGTCGATTGTAACAATTTCTATTGTTCTTGTGAACGCCTTTTCCTGCCTGCGCTCTGGAATAAGCCTGTCATTGTTTTGAGTAATAACGATGGTTGTATCATTTCACGCAGTGATGAAGCAAAAAAACTGGGCGTTGAAATGGCCGGGCCTTATTTTATGGCCAAACCGTTGATTGAAAAACACCATGTTTCTGTTTTCTCCTCCAATTATAACCTATACGGTGACCTGAGCTGGCGGGTAATGGAAACACTAAGGGTTATGTTAGGTAAAAAAAATGTAGAAGTATATTCTGTTGATGAGGCATTCCTGGACCTGGATATTTTCCCCGAAAATGAATTGCAGGCAATCGCCCTTGAGATCAGGGAAACGGTAGAGCAATGGACAGGCATCAAGGTATCGGTTGGAGTAGCTCCTACAAAGGTGTTGGCAAAACTGGCTAACCGGTTATCCAAAAAAAACAAACAGGCAACCAATTGTGTAATGGTACTGGATACTGAAGAGAAGATCATTGAAGCATTGCAAAGAACAGCCGTTGGCGATATATGGGGCGTCGGGTTTCAGTATGCACAGAAACTGAAAGAGCTCTGGGGTATTTATGATGCCCTGCAATTAAGGAATGTCAGTGAAGAATTTGCCCGGACCCATTTAGGCGGTGTGGTCGGCGCAAGACTGGTGAGGGAGCTAAAAGGAATTGCTTCAAAAGAAATGGAAGATGAACTGGTGACGAAAAAAATGATCGCTACCACCCGGATGTTTGGCAGCCCTGTCGGTGATATCAATGATATTAAAGAAGCGGTAGCCACTTACACCTCAAGGGCAGCGGAAAAATTACGCAGGCAGCATGGCGCTGCAAAGATGATCAGCGTATTTGTAGTTACTAAAGATCAAAGCCATATGCTTAAATTTAAACAGTATGGTACCATAAGCACCAATACCACGTTACCTGCGGCTACTTCCGTTACCCACGAATTAATTAAACCCGCCGTACAACTGGTAGACAAGCTGTACGAAAAAGGACAGCTTTATAAAAAAGCAGGCGTTATGCTAAGCGGCATTGTACCTGATACCTCCATCCAGGGAAATCTGTTTCTTTCTGACACTAAAAATTGTGAACGAAAACTGATGGATATGATCGACAATGTTAATTTCAGTCAAAGAGATGATGTATTAAAGTTTGCGGCCAGTGGTACTACAAGAGACTGGAAAATGCGACAGGAATTAAGAAGCCCGAGGTATACCACAAGATGGAATGAGTTATTCGAAGTCCATTAATCAAACAATCCTTTTTGTTTTGCTTTTGGCAATATAGTAGTATCCAGAAAACGCGGTTTTATTAAACTCAGCCCGCATTCCTTATTTATTTTATCAACCAGATAAACAGTAAGCTCAGGTGATGTTGCTTCATCGTGCATGTGCATAAAGAAGTATAGTTCCTCCAGGCCATTGTCTAACCAGTACTTCATTCTCTCCACCCATATATCTATTCTTGTGAAATCAGTAGGATGCAAACTATTCCCGACATAACGGATAAATGCTTTTGGAATGGTCAGTTGCATGTGGGCACAGTCCCTCCTTCCGGCAGTATCGGTGATCACAGCGCCCATATTATGATTTCTCAGAAAAGCAAACATATCTTCCCTTTCCTTGTCTTTAGCAAACCAATCCGGGTGACGAACCTCTAAAAAAAACTGGAGATCTGCAGGCAAAGAAGCCAGGTAAGTAAACAATTCTTCCTTGCGCTTTGGTGAAAATGTATCGCTTACCTGTACGAAGACCGGGCCCAGGTGTTCTTCAAATGCTGTAATGCCGCGAAAAAATTCATTCGAGATAAAATCCTTTCCTTTAAGACTTCCACGGTGTGTCACTCCCTGGTACATCTTGGGGCAAAAAAGAAAATCCTTCCTACCGGCCTTTTCTGCCCATTTGCGAATACCTTTTTCACCATACACTTTATAATGTGTAGCATTTAGCTCAATGCAATTATAATGCTCCGCATAGTGTTGCAGAAAATCTTTCTCTTTTGTTTTGAGTGGATATATCTTTCCTACCCATTCCGGTCTTCCCCATTTGGCACAACCCAGGTAAACCCTGGTCCGTCCCGCAGGTTTACCTTTCAATATTTTCTTATTGGCTGATGGCTCTGCCGGTAAGCTAAAATCCACCTTGTCCAGTTCATTCTCCGGCATTCTTCCGAACTCCATTCTTTATCATTTATGTGTTACAAATCTAATAGTAAATATGTAACTTGATGCTCAACTACGACTATGCGTACATTAATTGTTTTACTGTTGCTTGCCGGCATTGCTCAGGGCCAGCAAACGCCCAATATCATTTACATCATGAGTGATGATCATGATAACGATGCCATCAGCGCTTACAACAAACAATTCATCTCCACACCGAATATTGACCGGCTTGCTAAAGAAGGAACGAAATTCAATCATGCTTTTGTAGGCAATTCCATCTGCTCGCCGGCCCGGGCCACCCTGCTGACCGGGCAACATTCCCATAAGAACGGGGTGAAAAATAATTTTACCCGTTTTGATTCTTCCAAAACGACCGTGGCGCACCTGCTTAGCAAAGCCGGCTATCAAACCGCATTAATAGGTAAATGGCACTTGCATTCGTATCCCGCCGGCTTTAATTACTGGAGAATCTTGCCGGGCATGGGCCAGTATTTTGACACAAGAATGATCACGATGAATGGCGATACGATCACTGAAAAAGGGTACTCTGCCGATGTGATTACGGATGATGCCATCAACTGGCTGGACCAGATAGATGCCAACCGGCCGTTTGCATTGTTCCTGCATCATAAAGCCCCTCACCGCAATTTTGTTCCTGCTCTGAAATACCTGGAGCAATTCCATACAAAAACATTTCCCGAGCCATCCACTTTATATAATGATACCGCCGGGCATAGCAGCGCCTGGCGCATCCAGACCATGAGTATCCTGGCTGATATGCGCCTGTGTGGCGACCTGAAAATAGATCCTGCTTACCTGGAAGATATCCCGGAACTGAAACCCGATGCCAATGACATAGCTACCTATAATGCCATCATGAAGCGGATGCCTGAGAAACAGAATGACCGCTTTAAGGAAATATATGCGGAACGGGGCAAGCTGATCCGGGATAAAAAATTAACAGGAAAGGAATTGCTGAAATACAAATACCAATGGTACATGCAGGACTACCTGGCCTGTATCGCTTCCATTGATGAAAGCATTGGCAAGGTGCTGGACTACCTGGATAAAAATGAATTATCCGACAATACCGTTGTCGTTTATACCAGTGACCAGGGATTTTATCTCGGCGAAAATGGCTGGTTCGATAAACGTTTTGCCTACGATGTATCTATGCAAACCCCTTTACTGGTAAGATGGCCCGGGCTTATCAAAGCAGACGCTGTCAGCAATACACTGGTGCAGAACATTGATTTTGCTCCTACCCTTTTGGATTTTGCCGGCACAAAAATACCGGGATGGATGCAGGGAGTAAGTTTAAAACCGTTGCTTACCGGGAAGCAAAGAAATCTTTCCCGGAAATATTTATACTACCACTATTATGAATTTTCAAAAGATCATACGGTGATCCCGCATATGGCAGTCCGGGGCGAACAATATAAACTCATTTATTTTTACACCGTCAACGAATGGGAATGTTATGATCTTATTAGTGATCCGGCCGAACAACGCAACCTGATCAAATCAACAAGACACCAGGGCATCGTTAACCAGCTAAAGACAGAATTGAAAAAACTGCGTGACCTCTATGATGATCACGAACCTGCAGGAGAATTGAATTAATGCGCAACCAAAAAAATCACTTCACTTCAAATGTGGTTGATCCAAAAACCGGTTCACCTTTTTTACTGAGGCCTTCCAGCACAACGATGAATTTTCCTTTCATATCGGAGGTGTAAAACTGTAAACTTGTTTTTCCCGATCGGCTGTCCGGCAGTTCGGGTGTCCAATACAACGTGGTGCGCAGGTCAGGTATCCTGCTGGAAGGGGAAGCAGCCTCATAAGCGGGAGAATAAAATTCACGCTGCATCTGCAATCCTTCGTAATCAACCGCAATTAAAGAAGAATCAAGCTCAAACCCTTCGAACTTTCCACTATAGGATTCAAAACTGACTACACCGGAAAAAAGACGGGCCCCGAATACATAACGTCTCGGCACTACCGACAATTTTTTGACCTTAAGCGGGTCAAAAGAAAATATTTTATTATAATCCGCCAGGGGCACTCCATCCATTAATACCAGCATATTATCATGATACACCTGTTGTGATGCCTCATCAAATATGCTCATGTACAGTTTGCCATTCCGTAAAGCGACATTAACAGGTGTTACATACTCCCGTAACACTTCTTCCATGGTGGTAAAACGTTTGTAATCGTCAAGCGGGTAAATAAATTCCGCATTTCCGAAGAAAGGAAGTGTATCCGGCAATTGCGGGGCGGTGAACCTGCGAATACTATCAACCCGATAAATATTCTGTGCCTGCATGGCAATACTTTTCTGCAGGATGCGGTCAGCGTTATCACGGGACAACATAAACTCCGGCAATTGCAAAAGAGAAGGATCGTCGGAGAACGGGCTGAAAAAATCTATCCGGTAATTCGCCTTATTCAGCTCGGATACCTGCCCGATTATTTCCCCGGGGCCATAATAGTCCCTTACATCAAATTTTACGATGCCTGTACTGTCACTTTGCGACATATAAAAGCCATAAGGCGAAGAAGGAACTGTCAGGAAACAATCGGCATTGGCGACTACTTTACCATTAGTGACATTGATAACCTTACCCGTAATAAAATGACCCCGGTATTCCGGTAAAAAACGAAAGGCTTTTTCCGCAGTTCCGGAAGGCACAGCCCCTGTTTTGAAGCGACGCCAGCCATGCGTTAATAATAAATTGTCTGTCGCTTCTTCTACCCCGGCTTCGTCAGAAAGATAGTAAGCCGGTGATTCAACGTTTCCCTTCAAATCAGACAGGAGTGAAAAATAAGTAGCGATATTCATATCATCTGCTTCCTGCAGGGAATCGAGTTGATAAACAGAAACCGAGCAATTCACCTCATCATTGGCTGTGCTTCCTTTGAGAGAAACTGAAAGATCAACAGCTTGTCTTGTACCATACGCTTGCTTATTGCTGTTTAATTCGACTACCCTGTTTGAAAGCGGGCGGATAAACACCAGTCGTTCACAAACAGGCTGCTGATCCTTATTGAACAATGTTACATGATTGACACCTTCTCCCAGTTTCGACCTGTCAATATAAGATACCAGTTCATTATTATAGGAAATGTAGGGCTGCTGGGAAAACCTTACGGACCGGCTATTATGAACCAATAAAAAAAGTTGTTCGCCTGTTTCGCCGGACCGGCTGGTCTTCGCCTGTATCCTTACTTTTAATTTTCCATCTTTGTTATCCGTTATGTTCATCACATAACCGTATTTTTCTGTAACAGGCAATGCCTGGTCTATGAATTTGCCGTCCTGCAGTAAAATGGTTGCTTTATACGTTTTACTCTCCAATGGTCGGAACAGGAAATTACCAATGCCAAACCGATGCGGCGAAAACTGCACGATTGTATCGCCTGTGTTATCAGTAACAATACCTCTTGCCGCAGAACCCTTACCGGTATGATCAGTGATACGAAACGCAACTTTTGTTTCTATTCCTTCCACCAGGTGCCCGCTTTCGGGAAAAAATGCTGCTTCCGCCTTGGATGATTCGCTGGCAGAACTGCTGGCCGGAACCGTTTTCATTGTATTGACAATGCTTATCTTTTTCTCAAAGAATATCCCATTACCTGCATTCTTCATCCAGTTGGTATAGGCCCTCAGCGTGTAGTGATCAGAATTAAGCGTAAGCGGCAAATAAAACGAACCATTGCCTCCATTACCTGTTAACGGAATTTTTGCCTGCAACACCGGTTTGTTATTCCTGTCCAGTATCTCTGCATAAGCCACTTTGCTGATATTACCCGGCTGGTGAGTACTGCCATCTGCATAGTATATCTTAAACCATATGATCTCACCGGCGAGGTAAAAATTTTTATCCGCATGCAGGTAAAGTTTTTCCAGCAATAAAAGCGGGTCTGTATCACCGGTTTGTTTTACCGGATTGCTGAAACCCTGCCCCCGGCTGACTGCAGATGTCAACAAGAGTAAAAAAAAGAAACAAAAAGAAAAACCAGATCTGATCATACAGGAAATATATTATAGCTTCATATACATTAATGACTCTGTCATTGACCCGATTACCAGTAAGAAGGTCTTACTACTGATGCCCCTCTTTTAGTAACATCCACACATGGAGGATAGGAGCTTAAATAGCCCACTATCAGGCCGGGTACTACCAGGGAATAAATAGCGTCTATCGGTGATAAATATTCGCCACTGTATGCTAGCCTTAAACTGTCCGGGTGATTGGCAACATCGAATGAGGGACAATATTCCTGGAACCTCCAACCGGGCAATTGTCCAACTGAAATAAACACTCTTTTTTCCGTAATGGTCGAAGCGCTTACATAACCGATAACAAGTTCACTGGGGTCTGTGAGGCATTTGATATTCCCCCTTATCTCTGATGGCTGTACGTCAAAGATCGTCCCAAGGCTTTCGGTATTCCTTTTCATCAATTCATAAAAATCATATCCTTCTTTATCCAATGCATATTGCCGCAGCAAAATGCTGTACCTGACCGCGAGCCTTTCGGCATCCTTCTCGATAAAATTAACAGGGGCCTCAAAAATAATATCAGATTGAAGTCTTGCTGAAGATCCAAGTATGATACTTTTTGAGCTATTATACTTCCAGCCATTATATACAAGTTCAGCAGGTGTCCTTTCCCGCACAGTATTATTGTTTTTAATATACATATACAGGGAGTAATAGTAAGCCCTGATCTCCCAGGTCTCATCATAATCCCATCGGTAATAGCGTGTATTATTAGTAGCATCATGTGCATTAGCGTATATCCTTACTCCTTCCTCATCACGTTTCCAGCCAATGCTGTCAATGGCGGGAGTTTGCCGGGCCATTACATATTCAGACAGGTATTCTTTTCCGGCCGATGTACGTATCCGCAACCGGTACTCTGTATTAAGTACGAGGTTGAGATTCGGTGATGAATAGTTGCCGCTACCGGAATGCACCATTGGTCTCGTTGTATTATCCTTTCCTTCCACGGTTACTTGTGCATTCAACTCAGCTCTGAAACCGGTTGTATCCAGCTTTGAGGTCCTGGTAAGCCTGATACTTGCAGGCCCGCCTACCGTCAGCACTCCTTCCACAACAAGGTATGAATACGGGGATGATATTACATCCGGTTCATACCTGTCCCTGCATGAAAAGACAGACATGACGAACAAGCATATAAGACTGTATTTCATCCGTGTCATAACTAAAAACGAATATTAAAGTTAACAAAAGGGATGGCGCTTCCGAAGATCGAAAGCCTGTACCCGTTTACCACACCATTCTCTGAAACAAAGTATACCGAATACGGATTCCTTCTTCCTAATAAATTATAAATTCCGATGGTCCATGAATTATGTGTTTTCTGGTGTTCCTTGTGGTTCCCTTCAATATTCATGGAAAAGTCAACCCGGATATAATCCGGTATGCGATAAGCGTTCCTGTCTGAATACAAAACCCTGACAGAGCCGGCATAATAATAACGACCTATCGGCAATGTAATAGGCCGCCCGGTGCTATACGTTGAATTCAATGATATACTGAAACGATGGTTTACCCTGAACGTACCCATCAGGGTAAAGTCATGTGGTTTATCGTAATTGGCCGGGTAATACTCACCCCTGTTAACAAGCAAAGAAGAATCCGGACCAGATGATTGGAGCAAAATACGTGACCAGGTGTAGCTGATCCAGCCATTCAGTTTGCCGCCGGGTTTCCTGATAAGCAATTCCGCCCCATACGCTTTTCCCTTTGTATTGATAACCTCTGTTTCTATATCGTGGTTCATGACAAGGTTAGCCCCCGGTTTATAGTCAAGATAATCCCGGATACGCTTATAATATACTTCCGCTGATGTTTCAATGGTGTTTGACTTCAGGTTTTTATAAAAACCAAGAGATACCTGGTCACCCAATTGGGGTTTTATATTCGGGTCACTCAGCTTCCATATATCGGTGGGTGCAATGGCCGTAGTATTAGACAACATGTGTATGTATTGTCTTTGCGAATTATACCCGGCTTTTATGGAAAAACTATTGGTGAATGCATACCTGGCAGAAAAACGTATCTCCGGACCATTATATGTTTTGATGGATTCTCCATTGCTGTAACTCCTGGTCTCAACAAGGTTGGAAGAAGTTACAGGCAACCCTGGTGCATAATAATTGACCTGCTGGGGACCAAGGTAGTTGTACATTGAAAAACGAATCCCTGTCTGTATAGAAAGTTTATTGGTTGGATTGAAGCGGTGGGTAACATAAACAGCGCTTTCCAATGCTTGTTCGGTTTCTACTTCATCAGGCGCCACTACAGAGCTTTCCCCTTTTGGAGTGAATGACCCGGGATGCAGCTTATACAGCACCGTGCTGACACCAAAGTCGAATGAATGACGCTGGTTCATGTAATAGACAAAATTTGCTTTCGCCTGCAACTGCTGTATTTTGAACCGCAGGGTAAAAGCATTTATTTCATTATTATCGCTGAACACCTTGTACTGGTATTCATCTGCACCAGCGATAAATACAGCGCTCAGCTTGCTGCTGAAACTCTTCTTCCATTTTATATTAAAGTTCCGGTTACTGTATCCGTAACTCGTATCGCTGTTAAGAGAAAACCGGTCATTACTGAAATAACCGGTAAAATATAGCTGACTGGAGCTGTCAATACGATGGCTGATACCGAGATTGATGTCCTGGAATGATGCACGGCTGTTCCTGTACACATCAGGCAACAAAGTAAGCAACCAGTTGGCATAAGTGGTGCGTGCCCCAAAAATGAAAGAGGTCTTGTCTTTTACCAATGGGCCTTCCAGGTTCACCCGGCTGGTAATGATCCCGAGTCCCGCTGACCCGGTGATCTTTTTCTTATTCCCTTCCCGGCTGCTGATATCCAGCACAGATGAAAGCCGGCCCCCGTAGCGGGCAGGTATGCTGCTTTTATACAGTTCTATATCTTTTATCAGTTCAGGATTAAATGAAGAAAACATCCCAAAGAAATGGGAGGGATTATAAATGTTCGCATCGCTGAATAATATCAGGTTCTGATCAGCAGAACCTCCTCTTACATTAAACCCGGTACTGGCCTCCCCTACTGTTTTAACACCGGGCAGGGTGGTGATAACACGTAACACATCTGTTTCTCCAAAGAGTGACGGTACCCTGCGGATACTCTCATAACTAAGTCTTTCAACACCCATCTGCACCTGCATGACATTGGTTGTTTTTTTAGCGGAGACCACCACTTCTTTCAAAGTAGTTACCTGCTCAGGAATATCCGCATCCATTTTGCCATCACCATACACCATCAGTTGCAGGTGTGTATCTTTCATTCCGATCGCCAGTATATTCAGGGTATGCTTGCCCGCAGGTACAGTAAGTGAGTAATACCCGTAAGCATCTGTTGTGGTTGAATAGGTATTATTGATAAAAACAGATGCCTTCACTAACGGTTCCCCGGTCTTTGCGTTGCGGACATTGCCGGCGATGGTAGCATTACCTTTCACTACATTGGTCTTAGCTCCAATTTCATATAGTTTATTGGGCGAAACTACTTTGATCGGTTTCTTTAATTGCAAACCGTAATCAACCACACTGTCTTTCGGAAGACCAACAGGCCGGGTAACAGGTTCTGAAAAAAATTGGGTGGGTAATGTGGTAATCAGTTTTAACCCTTTTGTAATGAATACCCGGTTGTTCTCATCAACTGAAAACTGCAGCTCTGTATTCTTGAGGGCCTTTTCCAGCGCCTGTACTAACGGCTCATCTTTTAAGGTTACGGATATAAATACTGAATCAATTTGCAGGGAGTCATAGTAAAAGAAACAAGGGGCTTGCGATTCTACCTGATTAAAAAAATCTTTCAGCATGATGTTCTCAAACTGCCCGCTTATGACTACAGGCTTCCCGCCCTGTGCTGCGCACCGGAACAATAACATGAAAAAACAAACTGAAAAAAAGACGCCTTTCATGTTACTTTTACAATTGGTTATAGTATGCTGTCATACGTACAATAAACTGCTCCGGGTTTTCTTTATATTTTATCTTCTGCCGGCTTTTGTATTGAGAAAGCTCCTGGCGTTTATCTTTTAGAATTTTCAGCAGATCTTTTTGTTTCTTTACCGGTTGATAGATTTTATCCTTTAAAATAAAGAACTGATCAGCCGGAAGAAATTTTCGTTCCAGTACTAACCCATCAATTTTTTCTTCCAGTATTTTTACCCGTTTTACATAAGCAGTAGCCTTTCCGTCTGTAAGTTGCTGGTAAAATCCGTTCCTGATTCCGGCTTCACTGTTTTTTTCTATATAAACAAAAAACTGTCCTGCCAGGTTAAACTGCTGTACTCTTTCCCTGAACAGTATCACATGGATACCCTTGGGATGTTTTATAATAAGTTCATCCCGGTAAATATCATACATGAGCTCCTTATCACGATACAATAAGCCATCAAACAATACAAAACCAGGATTCCATGTATTTGAAAGATAATAAGCATGTCCCTGGATGGAGGATGCATACCCATAAAATTGCCTGCCGTTATAAAGCAGGGGGCTTTCTTTCTGATCCGCATAATACATATTGACGAGGCTGTCTGCTGCCGGGGAGGAATTACCGGTCAGCGAACCAGGCGGCTGGCTGGCAGCCTGCATGGAACTAAAGATTAAAATTGCAGTTATAATCTTCCTCATAAGCTGATCAGATACTTTGTCTAAATATAAAGAAAAGGGCAATCAAAAGCTCCGTGATTACCGAAAAGTAGATGAATGGTTTTGTCCTGGTAAATAGTGTAGTCCGGTCATTTATTGCCATACTCACTTATAAGTTCAGCGACCAGCGCCGTCCAGCCTGTTTGATGGCTGGCGCCAAGTCCCCGCCCTGTGTTTCCATGAAAATATTCATAAAATAAAACAAGGTGCTCATTGCCCGGCTGTTTATAGAACCAGCTATAATTACCATATAACCGGCGGTTACCCTCTTTATCTTTTTCAAAAAGACTGATCACCCTCTTTGTCAACTCATCTGCTACCTGTGTTAAGTTCATTTTATTTCCGGAACCCGATGGATATTCCACATGCAATGAATCATTATAGAACTCGCCGTATTTCCGGATAGATTGTATGATCAGGAAATTGATTGGCATCCACACAGGGCCCCGCCAGTTGGAATTGCCGCCAAACATATCTGAGGTTGAATCACCCGGATCATATCTTATCGTGTAAGTATTTCCTTCCACCACTACGGAATAAGGATTCTTATCATGGTATTTTGACAAGGCCCTTATTCCCCCGTCTGATAAAAATTCATCTTCGTCCAGCAACCGTTGCAGCAGGTTAATTAATCTTTCTTTTGGCACCAATGATAAAAGCAATTCCCCATCATCACTTCTTTCCTCGTTGGGCCAGAATTTATTGTTCTTTACCCGGTAATCCTCAAACCAGGTGATGCGTTTCTTAAAATCAACCAGCTTGTCAAGCACTTTTTTACTGATAGACGAAACTGCATACAAAGAAGTGACACCCACCACCGATTGTATTCTCAGGGGTACAGGGTCGGCACCACTGATACATAATACATCATAAAAGAATTTATCTTCCTCGTTCCACAAACCATGCTGGTTCAATGATTCGGCGATCAGCACAAAATGCTCAAAGAATTTGGTAGCGGTATCTTCAAACGATTCATCATGCATGGCGATCTCGATGGCCATCTCCATCATGTCCAGCGCATAGGTACCTATCCAGCTTGTTCCATCCGCCTGTTCGAGTTGCATTTCCCCGGGAAAATGAAAACTACGGTTGAATACACCGATATTATCCAGCCCCAGGAAGCCCCCTTCAAAGATATTATTGCCATTTATATCCTTCCGGTTGATCCACCAGGTAAAATTGATCAGCAGTTTATGAAAGATCTTTTTCAGGAAACTGATATCGCCGGTTCCTGTTTGTTTCTTTTCAATATTATATACCTGCATCGCCGCCCATGCCTGTACCGGCGGATTCACATCACTGAAATTCCACTCATAGGAAGGTAACTGGCCATCTGGTTTCATATACCATTCCCGCATCACGAGTAATAGCTGGTGTTTGGCGAACGTAGGATCCACTACGGCCATGGATATACATTGAAAAGCCAGGTCCCATGCTGCATACCAGGGATACTCCCATTTATCAGGCATCATCACGATGTCCTGGTTCTTCAGGTGTTTCCAGTCATTATTACGACCGGTTTTTTTTGATGGGCTTACCGGCGTGATGCCATCACCAGTACTCAACCATTCTTCTACATCAAAATGATAATATTGTTTGCTCCAGAGGATACCTGCCAGGGCCTGGCGTTGTATCTGCGCCATTTCTTTGCTCATGCCTTTCGGCAGTATCGCAGCGTAAAAATCATCCGCTTCCTGTTTTCTCACCTTGAAAATATCTTTGAACCCCGCGGCAAATGGATTGTCCACCCATTTATTGTTTAGGCGGCAATAGATCGTTTTGGTAGCGCCTCCATTGATCTTTAGTTTATAAACAGGTGAAAATTTTGTTCCGGTTTTCTTTTTAGAAAGCTCTGTGCTATTCTTTCCCTTAATAATTGCATCATGAAAAGCATCCTTTACAAAGGCGCTTTCATTGGGCAACCCGGTCACTTTCTCGTTGTTCGTTTCATTCTCTGTAAAAAATGTCTTATCAGCAGGCTGGAAATAAAAATAATAATCGCCCAGCCTTTCATGATCAGCCTTTACCGTTGTTTTATTTACGTAATTGATTGAAGGTTTTTCCCTGAAGCTTCCCTGTTTCCACCGGTTGTAGAACCATAAGGTAGGCAGTACAGTGATCTCCGCTGCCCTGTTATAACGGTTGGTAATATCAATTTGTATAAATATATCCTGCGCTCCCTGCTTGGCATAGGTCACCTTTACATCAAAATACTGGTTCTTGTCAAATACGCCTGTATCCAGTATCTCGTACTCCGGGTCCTGTTTACCCCTTTTATGATTCTCTTCTCTCAGCTTATCATAGGGAAATGCCTGTTGGGGGTATTTGTATAAATACTCCATGTGGTAATGCGTAGGCAAATTATCAAGATAGTAGTATAGCTCTTTTACATCTTCGCCATGATTTCCCTGCGGGTTACTGAGCCCGAATAATCTTTCTTTTAAAATGGGATCATTGCCGTTCCATAATGCAACGCAAAAACAAAGATTGCCAAAGAAATCTGAGATCCCAGCCAGCCCGTCTTCCCCCCACATATAGGCACGGCTATGCGCATGATCGAAAGGGAAGTAATGCCAGGCATCGCCATTGGGACTATAATCTTCACGTACGGTTCCCCATTGACGTTCGCTCAGGTAAGGGCCCCATTGTGCTAAGGGAATAGCTTTGGTTGCATTCACTGCCAGTCGCTGATGTTCTGCTGTCATGTACGTTGATTTATCGTCCTTAAGCGGCAAGCAATGTTGGTTTAGCGGAGTGAAGTTAACTAATATGAGTGAATAGATAACGGTAAAGCAGCTTACTGGTATTTCCTTACCAGGTCAAAAAGTATCTTTTTGTCTGCATCGCTGATAATTTTAGCAGTATCTGACGGAACGAAATGTAATTTGAAAGATTGAATAGCTGATTCAGGTTTATTTATATCATAACCGATGATGCGCAAGGCCTGCATTTCATTAAATCCTTCCGGAACCGTAACAGCAGTGGTATCATACCAGTAGCCAAAACCGTTTTCTGCCAGCTTTTGCCAGGGAAAATATTTATTAGGATCAACTTTTCGCCCCGGCGCTACATCCGCATGTCCTACAAAATTGGCAACAGGGATACTGTAGGCCCTTTTCAGTCTTCCTAATAATTCAGTCAGGCTGTTTATCTGTTCATCGGTAAAAGATTCAAAACCGTTATTGTCAATTTCAATGCCGATGCTACTGCTGTTAAGATCGGTGGCGGTGCCCCATTTACTCACCCCGGCATGATGGGCCCTAAGCAGGTCATTGAGCATGTGGTGTATGGTTCCGTCCTTGCAGATAACATAATGCGAACTGACCTGCGTTCTTTTCAGCGTAAATGTTTTCACTGTCTGTTCACAACTATTCTGTGCTGTATGATGGATCACGACAATATTGGGACGGCGCATACTGAAGTTGGTCGTTCCTACCCAGGAAGAAACATAATTTAATCCGGCAGAATCTTCCACCGGGTATTCACGCAGGATCTTAGCACACTCTTTTACCTGCTTTTTATATGTTTTGTTAGCGCTTTTATATGGGTTTCGGGTACAACTATTAATAACAACCAATGCTGCTATAAAAAATGTAATATATACCAGTTGCCTCATGGTGCAAATGTATGGTTTATAAAAAACAGGCATCGCAAAAATACGTTGCTGGTCAACATTACTTGCCAGTGACGTATCTTCATCAAAACTTTATTTATGGCCGCCCATTTTGGTATGATCGGGTTAGGAACAATGGGAAGAAACCTGTTGCTCAATGTAACTGATCACCAGTTTGAAGCCTGTGGTTATGATCGTGACCAGGCACAGCAAAAAAGGTTACTCGAAGAAGCCAAAGGAAAACCGGTTACGGTTGCTGCTTCATTACCGGAATTTGTAAAAGCATTGAAAACACCAAGGGTTATCATGCTCCTCGTTCCTGCGGGTAAGATCGTGGATGCTGTAATATCGGATCTCCTGCCGTTGGTGCAAAAAGGCGATATCATCATTGACGGAGGCAATTCTCATTTTACAGATACCGAAAGAAGGTACCTGCAGTTGCAAAATTCCGGTGTTCATTTTATTGGCATGGGTGTAAGCGGTGGAGAAGAAGGCGCCCGGTTTGGTCCCAGCCTGATGCCCGGTGGAAATAAGGAAAGCTATGAACTGGTTAAACATATTGTAGAATCTGTTGCGGCCAAAAGTGATGAAGGTCCCTGCGTGTCATTTATCGGCAATACGGCTGCGGGTCATTATACCAAAATGGTACATAACGGCATCGAATACGCCAT
The DNA here is from genome assembly GCA_036520835.1 of Chitinophagaceae bacterium. Lineage (GTDB taxonomy): Bacteria > Bacteroidota > Bacteroidia > Chitinophagales > Chitinophagaceae > VBAT01. The sequence goes on from DATDIX010000130.1 coordinate 29,066, forward strand.
GATGCAATTGATCAGTGAAGTGTATGGCATTTTAAAGAATGCCGGTCAATTCAGCAATGCAGAACTACATGAACTATTTAAAGCCTGGAACAAAACAGAACTGCAATCTTTTTTAATTGAAATAACTGCTGATGTATTCCTGAAAAAAGATGAAGAGACCGGCAATGATCTTATTGATATGATCCTTGACAAAGCCAAACAAAAAGGCACAGGAATGTGGACCAGTCAAAGCGCTATGGACCTGCATGTACCCATCCCGACAATTGATGCGGCCGTTACCATGCGTTACCTCTCTGCCTTAAAAGATGATAGAACGGGGAATGCAAAACTTTATTCACCCGGAAAGAAAAAGAGTTCAATTGGCAAGGAACAATTGGCAACCCTTTGTAAAAATGCTTTGCATTTTGGTTTCTTATCAGCGTATGGCCAGGGCCTGCACCTGCTGAGTGTAGCTTCTTCACAATATAATTATGGAATAAATATCAGTGAAGTGGTCAGGGTTTGGAAAGGTGGGTGCATTATCCGCTCTGTTCTATTGAATGACCTGCGCAAAGCCTACCAGCAGGATAGTGCCTTATCCAATATAATTGCATCCCCTGTTTTTCAACCTGTGCTCAGCCAGTCAAGAAAAGATGTGGTTGAATTACTGGAAACAGCGATGAACAATGGGCTTGCTACGGCTTCGCTGGCGGCATCATTACATTATTTTGATGCATTTATATCACAACGCCTGCCGGCCAACCTTATCCAGGCACAACGGGATTATTTTGGTGCTCACACCTATGAACGTATTGATAAACCGGGCAGCTTCCATGCCGAATGGGAAAGCAAACCTTCCGTGCAGGCTCCTTTATGAATAACAACAGCAAATAGCCATGAGTGTAAATAAAAAAGAATCAACTGCTGCCAATATCGTCATCTTCGGTGGAAAAGGCGACCTGGCCTGGAGAAAACTGATCCCGGCCCTTTATCATCTTTTTATCAATGGTTATTTGCCTAAACAGTTTGCTATCTATGGTGTGCATTATGAAAAGATGAATGAAAAAGATTATGAAACGCATTTACTGGAAGGGGTCAATACTTTTTCCCGGAGCGGCAGGGTCAAAAAGAGGGAATGGAAAAAATTTGCAGAACGTCTTTTTTATTTCGAAGGAGATTTCACTGCAGATGATACATTCAGGCGGCTGGCTGAAAAATTAAATGCAAACGATAAAAAGTGGAAAAGCCGTGCCATCCGGTTATTTTTTTATTCCGTGTCGCCCCGCTTCATTGAACCCATTTCTTTATTACTGGCTAAACATGAAATGGCAAATGAAGTAACAGCCGACAGGATAGTAATAGAAAAACCATTTGGCAGCGACCTGCACACAGCCAGGGAACTCAACCAGCTGCTGACAAAACATTTTAAAGAAAAACAGATTTATCGTATTGATCATTACCTCGGCAAAGAAACAGTGCAAAACCTGATGGCCTTCCGTTTTGCCAATATTGTGTATGAATCCATCTGGAACCACAATTATATCGAACATGTGCAGATAACAGTTGCAGAAAGTATCGGTGTGGGCGGCCGGGGAAATTATTATGAGCAGGCCGGCGCTTTAAAAGATATGATACAAAATCATTTGCTGCAATTGCTCTGCGTTACCGCTATGGAGCCGCCTGTTACGCTGGACGCAGAAGACATCCGAAACAAAAAAGTGGATGTGCTCAAAGCTGTCAGGCCACTTACCAAAACTGATATTGCAAAAAACGCAGTAAGAGGGCAATATGGCGAAGGAACATTGAACGGAAAAAAGCAGGCAGCTTACCGCAGTGAAAAAAATGTGAACCCCGGATCAAATACGGAAACATTTGTTGCATTAAAGTTATTAGTAGACAACTGGCGATGGCAGAATGTTCCCTTTTACCTGCGAACTGGCAAATGCCTGGAAAAAACGACATCCGTGATCGTTATACAGTTCAAACCGGTGCCGCATAGTTTATTCAGCAATAAAGTAATGCCGGATTCACGACCCAACCAGCTTATCATCAGTATCCAGCCCGAAATGGAAACCACCTTGTTGTTTCATGCCAAAGAGCCGGGTGTAAGGCTGCAGATAAAACCGGTAGAAATGGATTTTACCTATAAAGAAAGTTATGAGGCAGCAGTACCGGAAGCGTATGAAACTTTATTGCTCGAAATACTCGAAGGAGATGCCGCCATGTTCATGCGGGCCGACCAGGTAGAAGAAGCCTGGAAAGTGGTAACGCCAATAATGGAAGCCTGGAAAAAAGAAAAACCGCCCCGCTATCCCAACTATGAACCGGGAAGCTGGGGCCCAAAAGCCGGGGAATTATTGATAAAGCCCCAGGGTTGTTCATGGACCTTATTGCCGAAAAACGGCATCATTAAAAACACGATCCGAAAAAAATAGAATGAGAAAGATACCCGAAAGAACTGTATGGAAAGATCATGAATCAATGAGCAGGGCCGCTGCCCATTTTTTTATGGCTGCCTGTCACCTGGCAATTACAAAACACGGAAAGTTCGTGGTTGCATTATCAGGCGGTAATACACCCAAACGTTTTTTTGAACTGCTGGCCTCGCCTGAGTTCAATAAAAATATTCCATGGAAAAAAGTGTTCCTGTTCTGGAGCGATGAACGTTTTGTGCTGCATACTTCACCTGACAGCAACTATAACATGGCTAAGAAAAATTTGCTGGACAAAATAGATATTCCCCCTAAAAATATTTTCCCGGTTCCTGTTACCGGTGATCCGGAACAATGTGCACGGCAGTATGAAATGACGATCAAAAAATTCTTTGATAAAAAACAGGCGGCTTTTGACCTGGTAGTGCTCGGCACAGGTAATGACGGGCATACTGCATCATTATTTTCCAACACTCCGGTGCTGATCGAAAACAGGAAACTGATCAAACAGGTTTGGGTAAAAGATAAACAGTCCTGGCGGATCACTTTCACTTACCCGCTTATCAATAAAGCGAAACAAATTATTATATTGGCTTCAGGAAAAGAGAAAGCTCATGTGGTAAATGCAGTGTTCAGCAAACCGGTAAAAAAAATATACCCTGTTCAATATGTGAACCCGGAAAGATCTTTATGGATAATTGATAAAGCAGCAGAAGGATAATTTTTACATATTCCTTCTGTATTGCCCGCCCACTTGGTACCCCCAACCCCTAAAGGGGAGTTAGAAACTACATATTCCTGCGATATTGCCCGCCCACTTCATATAAAGCATGGGTGATTTGGCCAAGAGAACAGCATTTGACTGTCTCCATCAACTGTGCAAAGAGATTGCCATTATTTATGGCAACTTCCTTTAATTTCTTTAATTCTATTTCACTTTTTGCTTCGTTCCTTTTCCGGAATGCTTTGAGATTACTGATCTGCAATTCCTTCTCTTCCGTTGTACTCCTGATCACTTCATTGGGAATAATGGTAGGACTACCCTTTTTATTAAGAAAAGTATTGACACCAATGAGCGGCAATTCCCCGGTATGTTTTTGGTGTTCGTAATACAAACTTTCTTCCTGTATCTTATTTCGCTGGTACATTCTTTCCATGGCACCCAATACACCGCCACGTTCTGTCAGTCGATCGAACTCTGTTAAAACTGCTTGCTCAACAAGATCGGTCAGCTCTTCGATAAGAAAAGAACCCTGGTTGGGATTTTCATTTTTTGCAGTTCCTAATTCACGGTTGATGATCAGTTGTATGGCCATCGCCCGGCGAACACTTTCTTCCGTTGGTGTCGTTATCGCTTCGTCGTATGCATTTGTGTGCAGTGAATTGCAATTATCATAAATAGCATACAGCGCCTGCAGTGTTGTCCTGATATCATTAAAGTCAATTTCCTGCGCATGCAAACTCCTGCCCGATGTCTGGATATGATACTTCAGCATCTGGCTGCGCTTATTGGCTTTGTATTTATATTTCATCGCTTTGGCCCAAATCCTTCTTGCTACACGGCCAATCACACTGTATTCCGGATCCATGCCATTACTAAAGAAAAAAGAAAGATTGGCCGCAAAATCATCAATGTTCATTCCCCGGCTCAGGTAATATTCTACATAAGTAAATCCATTGGATAATGTAAACGCCAATTGAGTGATCGGGTTGGCCCCGGCTTCGGCAATATGATAACCGCTGATAGATACGCTGTAAAAATTCCTGACCTTATTTTCAATAAAATATTCCTGCACATCGCCCATCAACTTCAACGCAAACTCTGTAGAAAAGATACAGGTGTTTTGCGCCTGGTCTTCTTTTAAAATGTCTGCCTGCACGGTTCCTCTTACCTGCGATAAAGCTTCTGCTTTTATTTTTTCATATACTTCTTTTGGCAACACATCCGAACCGGATAAACCAAGCAGGCGCAGACCCAATCCATCATTCCCGGCAGGCAATACGGCCCCCTCTAAATCTCCCCCGTTGGGGGAGACTTGAGATGATTCTGATGCATTGAAGTATACCGGTCTTTTAGATGACCCATGCAATTTCTTAAATGCTTCATTGACCATTGACCATTGACCATTGACTTCTATCCACTTCTCACATTGCTGATCAATGGCCGCATTCATGAAGAA
>DATDIX010000131.1:0-18660 GCA_036520835.1 Chitinophagaceae bacterium
TGCCTTAGTTATGGTCACGACTTCCCAGATTACCCCCGCCCCCGATAAAATGCTTAGCAGGGTAAGAGAGTCTTTGGGAGGTGGGTAGCAGAAAGCTGCAAAGAGGTGTACTCCCGAAGCGAGAAAACGCTAACGATTTGAGAGGTTCCCCGGTGTTATATTTTTTACTGTCATTTACTGATCGCCGCCTGGTATCCGCTGTATTTCCCGGAGGAAATTTCTTCTTCCGCCGGACTTGCCAGAGGCCTGTTTTTGTTTTCGTTTTACTGATAAATCCTCCAGTTAATAATTGTAAATAATTCCAAAAGATCGCCGGGCAGATAGTATTAAGATTAGTTAAGCTACCTTAGCAAGAACTTTTTGATCATTAAAATCATCCCTTATGTCGCTTACAATGAAATACGTCCTGTGGATAGCTGCTTTTTTCCTCTTCGGTTGTTCCTCTTCAAAAAAAGGAGCAGACGCCGTTTGGGTAAATCCTGACAACCCAAAGGGCAAAACCTATTCTTCTGTATTTATTACTGCTGTCACTGCCGACCCCGAAGCCAGGGTGGCTATTGAAAATGACCTGGCCAAAGTAGCCACGGACCGGGGACTACGTGCTGTAAAAAGTACCGATGTTATTACCATTGACATCCATAATCCGCGGGTGGTGACCAAAGAAGAAGTGATCGAAAAAGTAATTGAGAATAAATGTGAATCTGTCTTTACTGTTGCGCTGCTAAAAAAGGAAGAAACAGCCGGGCATGTTCAGGGCGGAACAGCGTATGCCCAATCCACCTATTACAGTTGGAATAGCGGCTATTATACAAACCTGCAACAGAGCGTATATGTGAAAGATTATTATACCCACGATAAAACATACTACCTGCAGACCAATTTTTATGATGCAGCCTCAAAAGAACTGGCCTGGACCGCCAAGTCCACCGTTTTTACACCGGAAACTATTAAAGAATTCAGCAGGAGCTATTGCAAAACACTGATCGACCAACTGCAAAAAGCAAAAGTTATAAAAAAGCAATAAGGATGAAGTTCAGTTAAGTTCCCCTGATTTGCCGGTGGCGTATTACTACCCGGCCATCATCAGCGATGCCATAGTTTCAATCCCATCAAACAGGTTCTGAAGGCGGATATTCTCATTTTCAGCATGCTGGTTGTTATCGTGATTGGCGATTGGAACTATGATCGTTTTGGCGCCAAGGTATTTCTCAATTAAGATCAACGGAAGGCTGCCTCCCATGGTCGGCAATAGCACTACCTGGTCTTTCGTGGTAGCTTTTACTGCCCCTGTTACCTTTTCAATCACCGGCAGATCCATGGATGTACGCTGGGCATCGTACCCATCGTTCCCGGGTATCACTTTTATGATCTTTGCATACTTTGTTCTTTCTTCATCCGTCGGTTCATGATCGGTGACATAATATCCCTGGTCCCTGATATGGCTGATAACTTTTTGTTGCTGTCTTCTCCAATCATTACCCAATACCAGCCGCAGGTCTATGACGGCTGTTGCATAAGTGGGTATCTGGTTGGATGCCATCTTACCAACGTTGCCGCTTTGCATACCGTTGATATTTAATGAAGGCTGGTTGATCGCTTCATTTAAAGAAGCTCCCTTCATTTCAACAGTGTTTATGCCCAATTCGCTTTTCATTTGTTCATCCACGGAAGGCACTTCCTGCAACGCCTTTTTTTCCAAAGGACTCAAGGGTACCACATCATCATAAAACCCTTTGATGGTCACTTTCCCGTTATCATCTTTCATTGAAGCCAATAATTTTGCCAGCATCATGGCCGGGTTTGGCGCCCAGTTACCGTAATGGCCGCTATGCAAGGGCCGCTTTGAAGCATATACCGTCAGATCAAGATGTGCATCGCCCCGAACACCAAATGCAATTTGCTTTTTTCCTGACTGATGTACAGGTCCGTCACAAATGATCCAGAGGTCAGACTGAAGTATTGACTTGTACTTTTCCAGTATCTCAGCCAGGTGCGGGGAGCCTGCTTCCTCCTCCCCTTCAAAGAAAAATTTAAGATTGCAGGCGGGTGTCAACCCGCTTTTCTTAAGCGCATCATACGCATTCAAAATGGCATCCACGCCGGCTTTATCATCGGAGGAACCACGGGCATATATCCTCCATTCCTTATTGTAGTTGCCATCAGCAGGAAAAGGAATATTGGCTCCATTCTTATCTATTGCGCCTGAAAACAATGCTGGCTGAAACGGATCAAGCCCTTTTGCCCACTGGGCGGGGTTAACAGGCTGGCCATCGTAATGCGCATAAAATACCAGTGTTTGCTTTGCACCGGGAACCATTACTTCGCCATATACTACCGGGGGCACACCGGCTGTATTCGCCTGCAAAAGCTGAACTTTCTGAATACCGCGTTTATTCATCATGCTCATAATAAAAGCAGCATTCTTCTGAATGTTAACCGTATCCCTGGCAACATTTGGTAAAGAAAGAAATGATCTGAACTCCGTGATAATTGCGTTCGCATGCTGTTGTCCATATTTTCGGATAGTGAGGGTTGCGGGTGACTGGGCCTCACTGAAATGAGCAAATGCGCAGCCTGCTGAAAGAATAAAGAAATATTTTTTCATGAAATCAATTTGAGAAAGGGCTGTAAAATCATATTAAAAATAAGAATGAAATTACTAAATCAGAAGCCGTTTCCTTAATGTATTTACCCAGTTGAAAGTGATTGAGCAGTAAAGTATCATTTACAGTCAACCAGTCTTTAACGACCCGCATAAAAAAACCTGTCCTATTACGGACAGGTTTGAATCTCAATTAGTGGATAAAGATAGTTACTGTATGATGATTTTTTGGTTCACGATTTTATCATGTAAAGGCAAAACAACGATATAGTTGCCCCTTGAAATATTAGCCGGCACTTCAAGATTAATACTGTTCGTGCCTGCCATAAGCATCACAGACTGTTTGTACATGACCCTGCCCGAATAATCTACGATCTGCAGCTCAGTCTTAGCTGAAGCCTCGGAGTTTACCTGTACAGAAGCCCTGTTCTGAATTACATTCGGATAAATATTCATTGTCCCTGTCGTGCTGGTACCGCTTTGTTTAAAAAGTAAGTTTTGGCTGTAAACGCTTTTGCCGTTGGCATCAGTCATTTTCAGGCGGTAGGTGTAAGTACCATTACCTGCAATAACGTCTGTGTAATTATAAGCCAATATCTCTCCGTTCTCATTAAGTATGTTCGAGCTGATAGTCAAAAAACCTTTTCCGTCAGCTGACCTTTCGATCATACATTCTTTCATCCCGTCAATGGATGAGAATTTCCAGTTCAGGTTAATATTGTTTTTATCTTTCTTACCGGTAAAGCTCATCAACGGCGACTGGCTCAGCGGTACACCCGGGAAAGCGAATCTCTTGAAATAAACACTCCGGAGACGGGTAGTATTCGTATTTGATTTATTCTCGGCGCCTACTCTGAATATTATTGTTGAAACACCTGCATGCACCATGGAGATCATAACGTTCTTTTGAACAGTATCAACCCCGGGATAATCAGTAGCGGTTGTATTGATTGCAGTTACCCAGTTTGAGTTTTGTTTAACATCAAGTGATGTACCCATGAGGTCATACCTGATATAAAAAGAAGGACTATTTTGAAATTCATCGAATTCATAAACTTTTTCATCCGGGTAAACATATCCGTCAATATCAATAGCAGTAGCGGGAACTTCTGTCTGGATTGTCGGGGTTGTTGTTCCGGTAAGTACGAAATCAAGCTGGAACTCTACATATCCTTTTGTTTTACGTGGCACTGCAATCTCCGGTTGAAAGGCTTCAGTAAAACCTCCGTTACCAGTGGCATCAAAAGTAGTGAGTGTAATCTTATTCAGATCTTTGATCGTGATGATGCCGTCAATACCGGGTTTAATATTTGAAAAGCGGTATTTCGCACCTACCTGCCTGGCAGTACCTGAAATAAGTGTCGAACCACTAAAAGCATAATCTGGTTGGGAAAAACCTGTGGTCACAGAAAGCAACAACAGCGTGCCGATAAGCAGGTTTTTACTTTGGATAAGGGTAATGATAGTTTTCATATCGCTTTTCTTAGGGTTAAACTTTTGTTTTCTTTCGGATTGGTGATTTTACTTTCGTCTTCCGGTTTTTACGATGCTTTCATCTTCATCATCCTTTATCGTCGTCACCGGAATTCACTATAAAATCATAAGCAAATCTACCTGTCAGTTTCTTGCTTTGCAAGGGGCTTTTACGATGGCCCGCATATAATGTTTGCAAAAAATGCAACAGCCTGTAAAAACCAGTAGATTATACATAAGATTTGGTAAAAAATAAATTAATTGAAAATCGCTTATTTCCTTTTGTTGAGCAGGTAGAACTACTATATGATCGCATTTCCGCTATCGGAAATATTCAGTACGATCATTGTGTTGTTCTACGTGCCTTGATGTCACAATTACTCTGCATTGTATTGTCATTGAAAATCCAGGTTCATGGACACGGTAGAGGAGTCACCAATCTGCACAGGTGTTAACCGCTAACCAATTGTAAAATAGAAATGGATCCGGGAGTGGCCCGGCTACTACCCTACTTTGAAGTTTTTTTCAGCCTGAAATAAGTCGCTTTAAACCTGTTATCAACTATCTCACCCTGTACTTCCGCTTTTCTTATAGCATTACAAAAACCATCTTTGGCATGAGCATCTCCGTGTGAGTCGATACTTGTTCCATCAACAAAATAGGATTTACCATTGATGCGAATGGCCAGGTCGCAGCTCTTGCCGGGCAACCCTAACTGGCATTGGCCACAGGCAGCATCTACAGTCAGCAACTTTTTAGTTGAATCAGGTATTGCTTGTTTTACTTCGGTACTTTGACCAGTTGCAGTCAAAGCAAAAAAGCAAAGGGATAGTGCAGTGAATATTAGTTTCATAAAACCCTGTTTGTTTACCAACTTGTCGATACAAATATAAGAGGCTGCAAAACACCCGGGATACTTTTTGTAAAACAAAAGGTGCCTGTCTCCAGGCACCTCATTTATATAAATACAACCTTTGGCAGAGTTAATTATTTTGCCAGCAATTCATCAAGGTTACCATGCGCAGCAGTAAACCCTTCCTGGAAGCCCATTTCTATGATCTTTTCCAGGTCTTCCACCGTTGCGAATTTGATCTCAATATCCACTTTTGTGCCGTCCCCGGATTTACTAAACATAACCTTCCATAGCATACGCGGAAAATCATGGTTGATATTTCCATTCTCATCACAGAAAGCATCCTCAGCGATAAATGATTTGTGGGGAGTAACAGAATTATAATCTGCCCGGCAGTAATGGCGTGAACCATCCGGCCCTTCCATATAATACAGCCATAGCCCTCCTTCCCTGAAGTCCATGGATGTGGTATTGGCTTTCCATGGTTTCGGCGCCCACCATTGATCCAGTAAAGTGCTATCTGTCCAGGCTTTCCATACCTGTTCCAGCGGAGCATCAAATTCACGTACTACGAAAAGTTTCCTGTTAACAAGGTCTTTTGTGATTACGGTTTGTTGTTGAATGGTCATGGTTTTTTATTTTTAAGGTTTTTTAATACAGTATCCAGTTGATCAAACTTATTCTCCCATAAGGCACGGAACTGTTCCAGCCATTTATCTACTTCTTTCATCTTTTTTGAATTAAGGTGACAATAAATTTCCCTGCCGGAATACTCTTGTTTTACCAATTGGCATTCCGCCAGGATTTTAATATGCTTCGATATGGCCTGCCTGCTGCAGTCAAAATGTTCAGCAAGCGCATTAGGCGTCATCGCCTGCAGCACTATCAGGCTGAGAATGGCCCTTCGTGTTGGGTCTGCTATTCCCTGGAAAACATCTCTTCTCATTTTGAAAAATTATTTTATAGGCAACTGTTCGGTTGCAAATATAAGTGCAATCAATTGGTTGCGCAAAATTTATTTTTGTAAAGTTTACTTCCTTTCCGGCACCCCATCACTTTACACCACTAACACAGCCCGGAATACCTCCTTCCTGAAGAGTATGATGGATGAAAAATTGGTAGCTGTTGGCTAAGTACCAGGAATTCAGGAGGAAGGCAGGCACAACTTGTGTAGAATTTATTCTACCCTATCCGGTAGCTGCATCCTATAGCTTTGCCCGGCAAATCCCACCCGGGATATTTGCCAATGTCTTATGCCCGGCAATACCCGATACATTATACTTTTCCTTTTTTTGCTGCTTCAGCAGGTGGTATTTTCCCAGAAGGAAGCCGGCACCTGGTATTTCGGAAACTATGCGGGACTGGATTTTAAGAGTGGTGCACCGATAGTCATCCACGGCGGGCAAACCAATACAATAGAAGGTGTAGCTACCATCAGTAACAGCAACGGCAATCTTTTATTTTATACGGATGGCATGAAAGTCTGGAACCGGCTGCACCAACTGATGCCAAATGGTACGGGTCTGAATGGACATGTATCATCTACGCAATCCGGCATCATTGTTCCCGTGATTGGAGATACCAGCCGTTATTATGTATTTACAATAGATGATTATGGTAACCAGAAGCCCCTGCAATATTCCATTGTGAATATGAACCTGGATAATGGGAATGGGGATATAGAGCTCAAGAATAACACAATCATATCCGGTGTTTCTGAAAAGCTGACTGCTGTAAGGCATTGCAACCAGCGGGATATCTGGATCATCACGCATTCTACTTTTGCCAACACTTATTATGCCTTCCTGGTAGATCCATCCGGAGTGCATACCACACCTGTGGTTAGCCCGGCAGGTTCTTCCTTCCTGGGCAATTCCATAGGCTACCTGAAGGCATCGCCTGATGGGAAAAAGCTGGCTGCCGCCAACTGGACGAAAAATGCTGATATCAGTGATTTCGACAATACCACCGGGTTGATCTCTAACACTTATAGTCTTTTCCCAAACACAGCAGATACCAGCTACCGGGCTTATGGAGTTGAGTTTTCGCCAAACGGGAAACTGCTATATGTATCTACAACTTTTGATATCCCCGCTGTTAATATCATCAATTGGCAGTTTGGTGATTTCCTGCTGCAGTATGATGTTTCTCTGTCCAACCCGGCTGCGATCAGGGCATCAAGGCAGGTAATAGCCAAACAACTTTGGATATCCAATTTTGCGGCGTTGCAAACGGCAATAGATGGAAAGATATACATGGCAAAAACCGATCAGAAACATATTGCTGCGATAAATTATCCAAATGTGTATGGACAGGGGTGTGGTTTTGTTTCTTCCGCTGTTCAGTTTACGGCTACCTGGCCTAATGAAAAATCCATGGCTGGTCTTCCCAATTTTATTCAAAGCTTTTTTTTCCAAAGAGATAGTTTCTCCTATACCGTGGAGTGCCCTGGCAATAAAGTCAAATTCAATAAAAAGCCTTTAGCCGCAGGTGAATCCTTCGTTTGGAATTTCGGTGATCCGGCATCGGGTGCAAATAACGTTTCCACTTTGGAAAGCCCGGAACATGTATATACAAGTCCCGGGCAATATATCGCTCAATTGATCATATACACTCCGTGCGGATCAGATACTGTTAGCCAGATTGTTCAAACATATGGGCTGAAGATGCTGAACCTTGGTGCAGATACATTGATATGCGATGATGGAACATTGCAATTACGTGCTGGTGCCGGTAGTGATCCTTACCAGTATCGCTGGCAGGACAGCAGCAGTCATCCAACTTATCTTGTTTCCTCACCCGGGACCTACCGGGTGGAAATCAAAAATGCGCTGGGTTGTGCCCGCAGCGATACCATCAGGGTTGATTATGACCATAAACCCAATTTCTCCCTGGGACCCGATCAGTTGATCTGCCCGGGCAATACCATATACTTGAAACTAGAGTTAAGCCCTTCCTGGCAGTTGCAATGGCAGAATGGTTCAACCACTCCTGATCAAACTATTATTCAACCAGGTCTGTATTCACTGCGGGCCTCCAATGGTTGCGGATCCATGCAGGATGAAATAGTCATTCACCAGGGTATATGCAAGGTCTTTGTACCTACCGCTTTTACACCCAATGGAGACGGGAAAAATGATCTGTTTAAAATTTTAGGAACGGAAAACCTGGGCAGTATGCAGCTTAAAATCTTCAATCGTTGGGGAGAAGTGGTTTTCGAAACCAGGGACAAAACAAAAGGCTGGGATGGAATGTACAGTGGAGAACCTGCACCCTCAGGCGTTTTTGTTTACTTGCTCAATTATAAGAACGCTGGTTCCACTCAGCCACAAAACCTGAAGGGGAGCTTTGTCCTTGTCCGCTAAAGTAAATACTACCATTTCAGTTCGCATCTTCTTCAAATTATTAATTACCATCGCTTACAATAATAATGTGATAGCAGCCACCGGCGCTGCCCGGAGAAATCCATTACCTATAATTTTTTTATCAATTGTTTCTTTCCATTATCCATAAAATAAAAACCAACAATTTTTCCGGCTTCGTTTTTTTCAAACTTTAAGTCAACAGGTATCTCTTTACTGAAAAATTCATCCACTGAAGTAAAGTAGATCTTATATTTTTCTATTGGTGTGAAAGAAATATAATCGGCATTTCCCTGGCGGGTAATCGTCATGGTATCCCCATCAAACAAATATGTTCCTGTATACTTTGAAAAAATGCTATCCGCTACCGGCACCGTTTTTTTTGTGACCGGTTTATAAAAATCTTTCCATCCATACACCGCCGCTACACTGTTTACGATCTCGTTCAGAATATTCCCATTATTAGAATTCACCATTACCACTACCCCATTCCCGTTTTCCAAGCTTCCTTTATACGTACTCAGGAATCCTTCATCAGCGCCGTTGTGCCCGAAATACTTTTCTCCGCCTTTTGTTTCAATAAAAACACCCAGTGCCGCATTGCTGTCTATATAAGGAGTTAACCGCAGCTTCGTCGTCTCCTGCGACAATACTTTGCCTGACTTTCCCTGCAGGGAAAGCTGCGTTTCAATAATGTATTTAGCAATATCGGTAGGATTGGTCCACAAACCCGCTGCACCCTGTTCCGGGTAAACATGATACTTCCCTTTTACTTCCTTTCCATCTTCATGATAACCCGTAGCCAGGAATTTCTCTTTGTCTTTTGCAGGTGGCTGGGTATAGGAACTCATCGTCATGCCCAAAGGTTTAAAAACCTGTTCCCAAATATATGCGTCATAAGCCTGGCCTGTAATATCCATCAGGATCAATTGTGAAATAGTGGTACCGCCACCCGAGTACTTGTAACGCAAACCGGGGGCAAATTGGGAGCGTACGGCTTTTGTATTAGCCGGCGGTTTACCGTCGAGAATGTCGGTTAATGATGGGATCGTATCACTTCTTTCATAACCGGGAAACCCATGAATGGTGAGACCAGCCGTATGACTTAATAAATTCGCCACTGAAATTTTCTTTCCCCCGGAAACAGTATCGTAAGGAAATTTCCATGACCGCAGGTAGTCGTTAATGTCGCCATACAGATCGATCTTTTTATCCTGTACCAGTTTCAACACTCCCACTCCATTCAATGATTTACTGATCGAGCCCGCCTGGAAAAGTGTTTGCGTTGTTACCGGTGCTTTGGTAACTGTGTCCATCATACCATAACCGCGGGCCCATTCAATTTTATAATTACGAATAACGGCTATGCTCAATCCGTGGATATAGTATTGCTGCATGCGATCTTTCAATGTCCATGCGTTTTTCTCGCCTTCTATCTGCACCCGGCCCCCCAGGCTGTTTTCAACCTGCTTTATTTTGTTTTCGATCTCTTCGCTGTATTGGGGGTTTTGTGTTTCTTCTTTTGACTTGCAGTTTATAAAAAGTATATTGACTGCAAGTATGACAAGGATAAATTTAGAATAACGCTGCATGGTATTGATTTTACTGTCCGTGTGAAAATGTTTATTTATCAAGTTAAAGAAAATTTCTGCCCGCAATTGCAAAGTATGTTATTGGATACACCATCCGTTTCCCCGCCCTTAAGGGCGGGGAAACGGATTCAGAACACAGGTCCAATGGCTTTAGCCCATTTAGCCGGACAATGGGATTGCAAATTTTCAATGTCCAAATAACTACTTCCCAAAAATTGTTTTCGGCGCTAATCATAATATTAATAAAAATAATATATTACTTACAAAGACCGGATAGCATATATTTATTGAAATAATTTATTTTCCAACAGATTAATTGTTTTTAGCATACAATGTTAGGCTTTTCCGAAAATGAACGTCTCTCCCAATCCTCCAATAATAGAAATTGGAAAAAATGGGGACCCTATCTCTCTGACCGCCAGTGGGGTACGGTCAGGGAAGATTATAGTCTAAATGGGAACACCTGGAATTATATTAATCATGATCTTGCCCGGAGTTATGCCTATCGCTGGGGTGAAGAAGGCATCGCTGGCTTTTGCGACACCGACCAGGTGTTATGTCTTGCTCCCGCATTTTGGAATGGGAATGACTCCATAATAAAAGAAAGGCTTTTTGGATTGACCAACGAAGAGGGTAATCACGGAGAGGACGTGAAAGAACTTTATTTTCATCTGGACTCCTCACCCACTCATTCCTATTGCAAATTCTTATATAAATACCCACAGGAAGCATTTCCTTACCTGGACCTGGTGAAGAAAAACCGGAAAGACAGGTTAAGCCCCGAGTATGAATTACCCGACACAGGCATATTTAATGATAACCGTTATTTTGATTGCTATATCGAATATGCAAAAGCTGATATCAACGATATCCTTCTAAAAGTTACGGTGTATAACCGCGGGCCTGAATCTGCCACGATCCATGTACTGCCTCATCTTTGGTTTCGCAATTTTTGGAAACACAATCCCCGTTTTACCCGGCCAGAAATTGTTTCCGTTTCCACCAATTGCCTGCAAACAAGTTCTGCCCGCAACGGTAGTTTTTTTCTCTATCACCAGGGTGGTGAGCAATTGTTCTGTGAGAACGAAACGAATAACCAGCGGATGTACAACAGGCCGAATGATTCTGGATTTGTAAAAGACGGGATTAACAACTACGTCGTCAATAAGGAGAGTACCGTTAACCCGAAAAAACAAGGTACCAAAGCAGCAATATGGTTAAAGGAAAAAATCAAGCCCGGAGCATCGAAAGTTTTTAAGATCCGGCTAAGCAAAATTCAAATAGAAGAACCGTGGGCTGAGTTTGATGAAATTTTTACCAGGCGCCAGTCAGACAATACTCAATATTATGATCAGCTTACTCCTAAAAGTTTGTCTGCGGAACATAAGGCATTGCTGAAGAGTTCAGCAAGCGGGTTACTATGGACCAAACAATTCTATTACCTCGATGTATTCAAATGGCTGTTTGGAGAACCTAACGAAACAGCCCCTGACCGCATCTATAAACGAAATTATGACTGGCAACACCTTACCTGCCGCAACATAATTTCCATGCCCGATAAATGGGAATACCCCTGGTTTGCAGCATGGGATCTTGCTTTTCATGCAGCAACTTTTGTTCATATTGATCCTGACTTTGCCAAGCAACAATTACTGGTGGTGCTGCGGGAATATTATATGCATCCCAATGGACAAATTCCGGCTTACGAATGGAACTTCAGCGATGTCAACCCTCCTGTACATGCATGGGGTGTCTGGTATGTGTACGAAGCAGATAAGAAAAAAACAGGAGTGCCCGATTGGGACTTCCTGGAAAGAGCCTTTCAGAAATTACTCATGAACTTCACCTGGTGGGTCAATCAAAAGGATGCGAATGGAACAGATATTTTCGAGGGAGGTTTTCTTGGCTTAGATAATATTGGTGTATTTGACAGGAACCAGATGCCGCCGGGTATTAAGAAATTACAGCAAGCCGATGCTACCAGCTGGATGGCCATGTATGCAATTAATATGTTGCGCATGTCGCTTGAATTAGCACAGCATAACCAGGCTTATGAAGAATCCGCTGCCAAGTTCTTCCGGCATTTTTTGAATATCGGATGGGCCATGCATCATATAGGAAAGAAAGACATTTCTCTTTGGGACGAACAGGATTCATTTTATTATGATGCCATTCAATTTGAAAATGGCAGCAGCCAGCGCTTGAGGATCCGCTCTCTCGTAGGTATTATCCCCTTACTGGCCGTTGAGATCATGCATAGCAGTGTATTCGAACACCTGCGGCAATTTAATACAAGGTTAGAGGTCATCAGGCTTACAAGACCAGACCTCACCCGCATCATTTCGGATATTGATAAAAAGAATAAGGATGGCAATTATTTATTTGCTATCATGATCGGTGACCGGATGGAACAGCTGTTGAAAAGGTTATTGGATGAGGCAGAGTTTTTATCCGGTTACGGCATCCGTTCTTTATCAAAGATCCACCAGGATAATCCCTACTCATTCGGATACCAGGGCAGCAATTACAGTATTCAATATGAGCCCGGTGAAAGTTCCAGTTCCATGTTTGGCGGTAATTCCAATTGGCGTGGGCCTATCTGGTTGCCGTTAAATTACCTGATCATTCATTCCCTTAGAAAATATTATGAATACTATGGCGATAAGTATACGTATGAATTTCCGGCCGGGTCAGGAAATAAACTGAACCTGAAACAAATTGCCAATGAGCTTACCAAAAGACTTTTAAAAATTTTTGAACGAAATGATACAGGAAAATTCCAGTATCATGCAGGCCACCAGTCTTGCTGGTCAGCAGATCATTTCAAAGAACACCACCTCTTCTATGAATTTTTTCATGGAGATACCGGCCAGGGTTTGGGCGCTTCACACCAAACCGGGTGGACGGCTTTAATAGTTAATTTACTACTTGAGATGGATGAAGACTAAGATCAACTGAGGCAGATAACAACCCGGGTACTTCCAAAGCCGCAAAAAATTCAAGCGAGGCCTGACCTTTATTCGTAATAACTTCGTAAACAAATGAACCGGCGGCTTATAATATTTTCTTTTTTTCTCCTGCTGTGTTATTCCTGCAAGAAAGAATATAGCTGTGAAGGCTGTCTGCCTGGTTCTAACGGCCCACCGCAGGGTCCGCAAAATCCGCAAGCGCCTCTTATCACTACATTGAATTGCGCAACCGGAAGTTTTTCCGCTGCGGCTATTGAAGCCACTCCTTATTCAGGTCAGTATTATGTATCTTATTCAGGAGGAAACGGAGTACCCTACCAAACGGATACAATTACATCCACCGGCGTTACGGGTTTAACTGCCATCCTCGTTGCAGGAACCCTGGCGAATGGAAATGGTAATTTGATCTACCGCATTTCCGGAACTCCCGCAACAGCAGGTAATGCGATCTTTCTTATCACTATCGGTGGAAAGAGTTGTACCGCGACGCTGCAAATTAATCAACCGGTTATTGTGCTGAATGGTTTAATAAAAATTCCTATTGCAGTGGAGAAAGAACGAAACCTGGTCGTCTTAGGCAATGGCAAAGTAAAAGCATGGGGAAATAATCAATTTGGACAGTTAGGCGATGGCACAACAACCGACAGGCATACACCCGTTGAGGTCGTTATTTCAAACATAGCGGCAGTGGCAGCCGGCGCTTATCATTCATTGGCGCTTACCTATGATGGAAAGGTCTGGGCATGGGGAAGGAATAGTTCTGGACAACTGGGTGACGGAACTCTTTATGAAAACCATTTGCCGAAACCAGTTAGCGGCCTGTCAAACATCATTTCGATCGCTGCCGGGTTCGATTACTCCTTAGCGCTAAAAAATGACGGAACGGTATGGGCCTGGGGAGGAAATATGTGGGGAGTCATAGGCGACGGTACCTACACAGACAGGTATCTGCCGGTACAGGTAAGCAATCTTTCAGGTATTATCGCCATTGCTGCCGCCACCGAACATTGCCTTGCCCTTAAGAATGATGGCACTGTCTGGTCATGGGGATGGAACGCTTACGGATGTCTTGGCGATGGAAGCAATATTGTCAAACGTTCATTACCGGCACAAATAGCTGCACTTTCAGAGATAAAAGCCATTGCGGCCAATGGTTCATATCATTCATTAGCTCTTAAAAATGATGGCACCGTTTGGACATGGGGCGATAATTTTTATGGGCAATTGGGAGATGGTACATCTGCAGAAAGATCCGTTCCGGCACCATTAACTTCGCTTACTAATATAACTGCAATCGGAACCGGGGAACGTCATTCTTTTGCTGTAAAAAATAATGGCAGTTTATGGGGATGGGGATGGAATGGTAACGGACAGCTTGGAGTAGATTACAGTTCCTCTTATCATCAACTGAGCCCGGTTCATGTGACCCTGCTTCCGGGAGTAACAAGGATCGCCGGCGGCAGTTATCATTCTCTTGCTCAAAAAACAGACGGAAATATATACACGATGGGAGGTAACGTATATGGCCAACTGGGTGACGGAAGTAATGTGCTGAACAGGTTTGTACCGATGGCTGTTGCGGGATTGTAATGAATTCTTTAAGCGTAATGGAGATGTTTTAGTTATCTGTGTGATTCATTATTTTTACCGGACACCTGCAATGGCGGTGTCAAAAAGGTATTAACTTGCTGTCACTTTGTTTTATCCAAACGCACATAAAATCATAGCAGCTCATTACGTTTAGTTCACGAATTTTAACCAGTTAATAATATGAAGACAATTCTTGCTCTCGTTGATTTCTCACATGCATCGGCTAATGCTCTTTCATTTGCAGCGGAGCTGTCCAGGAGAGCCTCCGCCCGTCTTATAATAATGAATATAATTCAGAAAGGTGAGGCTGAAGAGGAAATAAAGAATAAGTTGAAATCTACAGAGACAGATTTGAAAAAAACCTTCGGTCCCGGTTTAGAGTGCGAATCTTCTCTTGCACACGGGAGCCTTATTCCCACGATCAAAAAAATAATAGCCGTTCAGCAGCCTGACCTGGTTGTAATGGGCACGAAAGGAGCAAGTGGTTTGAAAAAAATTTTGATCGGGAGCAATACAGTGAACGTGATAGCGAACACCACGGTGCCTGTGCTTGTCATTCCGGAAGTGGCTCGGTTTGAAAATTTCCTCAACCAGGGAAAAAACAGGATCGTTTTTGCCACTGATCTTGAATTATTGGAACATGAGAAGGCTATCAGCATTCTTAAGGAAATTGCCTTGTTAATTAGTGAATCAAAAGTAAGAGTGCTAAGTGTGAGGCCGAAAAATACAGGCCTCCCCGATATGAAAAGAATGGAGCGTGACTTTCTTATTTCTCTTTTCACTCCCGAGATCGAAACTGAACGTATAACAGTCTTCAGTAGCAACGTGATCAGTGGCATTAATTTTTATCTTAACGAAAAAACCACGGATGCCGGGTTGCTGGCGATGATTGCAAAGGATTCAGGCGCTCTTATTCAAAAGCATTATACCAGGGAAATGGCATCGCATACACATTTGCCGCTGTTGATCCTGCATGACGTCTGAATTCAATTTCGTAAACCATGCAAACGGGATTACACCATTAACCTGTTTTCTGATGCTCCGGGCCGTTACCCGGATAATCCATGTTTAAAATCCAAAGCCAATTCTATAGATCACAGGGCTATAGGTATATGATCTGCTTTCTTTGTAAAGTACATCATATAAAAGCTGCACATTAATACTTCTTCTTCCTAAAGGAATATTTAATCCCAAACTTAAAAACCACGAGTCAACATACCAAGTATTTTTAACAGGTTTATTGTTCTCAAACCCTGTAATATGCTGGTTGTTTATTCCCTGGTATTCTGTCCACCCGTAAAGCCAACTGGTAAAACTTGCCCTGCCGTATACCTTAGCACCCCAACCATGCAGACTGACATTGTTTATCCTGTCTTTATTGTAAATATAGACCGGGCCGGCTCCAATAGAATAGGTTTTGGGAAAATGGTAGGTAAGCAATGGACTGAATTCGAAATAGGTATTTCCGGTGTTGATCCAGAAACCCGTACTGATCCCAAAACTCAGTCTTTGACTCATGGGCCTGTTGTCCTTTTTTATTTTGGGAGGCTGAACAGAAGGGACTGAATCGGCAGCATTATTGGTTTGTGATGGCTGACTTAATCTGGCTATAGAATCCTGCTGATTGGTATTTTGGGCAAACAGGTTACCGGCTCCCATTAAGGTAAACAGCAACATGCCGTAAAGAAATTTCTTCATCATACTAAATTTTACACTCTTCATTTTTTATTTTTTTGTGGTTTAGCTATTCTAATAATTGAATGTGCAAAGAAAGTCAATTTCCCCGCCTTCTTATTTTCCTAACTTCATAGGGAACCAAAACCTTTTTCCCATGACACTGAATGACCCGGCCGTTATCCAGACACTGAAGGCCAGCCCAGCTACTACTTCTACTTCATCCGGCAAACTGATCCCCTATCCTTTTCCATCTCCCGCTGACTGGCGTGATCACTGGATCTATTTTTTACTGGTTGACCGATTTGATAATCCCTCGGCCCCGCCGCAACCGAACACCGTGCCCTGCAATACTTACCAGGGTGGCAAATTTGCCGGTATCCGCCAGCGCCTGCCTTATTTGAAAGAACTGGGCGCCGGCGCTATCTGGCTCTCGCCGGTGCTGATCAACCCGCAATGGTTCAATGACTACTGGGGCGGCTATGGCATATTCGATTTTCTTCGCATAGAACCGCGGTTTTGCAGCGATCCCGATGCGGCAAGGCTTGATACTGCTGTTGCCGACAAAGAATTCAGGGAGTTGGTGGATGAAGCGCATGCAATGGGCATCTATGTAGTGCTGGATATTGTGCTAAACCATACCGGCGACCTCTTTAACTATGAAGGGATGAAGGATACACAAGAATACAGGCCGGCGGGTGAATACAAAATTTTCTGGCGCAATAAGGATGGTGTGCCGCAGGCCGACTGGACAGAGATCGCTGATGTGCCCTTTCTTTCGATGAATGAAGGTATATGGCCGGAAGAACTGCAGCGGGATGATTATTTCCGCCGCAAAGGCACCAATGGCAATGATGGTGACTTTGATCGCCTGAAAGAACTGGTAACTGAATACCAGGTACCCGGCACAGCTGTATTTCCTGTGCGGAGTTATTTGATCAGGGCTTATCAATATTTGATCGCAAAGTTTGACCTGGATGGTTATCGCATAGATACCTTACAATATATCGAACCGGATTTTGCAAGGGTATTCGGGAATGCGATGCGTGAATATGCTTTGTCCATCGGTAAGAAAAATTTTTTTACGTTCGGTGAAGTATGGCAGGACGATAATGAAGGAAGGATCGCTGAATTTATTGGTCGGGATACAGGAAAAGATCATGAACTGATCGGTGTGGATGCGGCGATTGATTTCCCGATGCGTCGCCGGCTGGTGGATGTATGCAAGGGATTTGCGCCACCGGCTGTACTGGCTCAGCATTTTGATACAAGAAGGGAAACGTTGAAGAAGATCGTGAGCTCACATGGCGATGCGGGCAAGTATTATATCACGTTCCTGGATAACCATGACCTGAATGAACGTTTTCATAATGCTGCTTTCCCCGAACAAACCAAGCTGGCCCTTACCTGCCTGATGACGATGCAGGGCATTCCCTGTATCTATTATGGTACGGAACAGGGACTAGATGGCCGTGGTGACCGGCGTGAATATGCCCGGGAAGCATTGTGGGGAAGACAAAATGCATTCTCTGCATCTCATCCATTGTATCATCATATACATGACCTTGGTGTGCTGATCAGTGAGCAACCAACACTACGCTATGGCCGGCAGTATTTCAGGAAATGCAGCGGCAACGGTGCTGATTTTGATTATTCGCCTTTTACCGGTGGGGTGATCGCTTTCTCCCGGGTTTTGAATGATAAAGAAATACTCGTAGTAGCAAATACCAATGTTGATCAGCCGGCTACTGTACATGTAGTGATTGATAAGAACCTGCATACTGAAGGCCAGGTATTGAATATCCTTTTTCCTTTTGATAAACGTGGGCCACTGGGTGAGGGATGTGAGAGTCACGGATCGCTTCGTACAGTGAGAGTGACTGTTGAGGCTGGTGAAGCGGTGGTGGTTGGGTAGTGCTGTGTATACCAGCAGAGACACGCTGTGCGGGTCTTGTACTGCATTCGGTACCGGGTTATTCCACCGCATACGATACGGTGTTATTGATGTTTGACCCCTTCGGGGTCGTTTATATAATCCCGAAGGGATTGAACTTGATTGACCATCGGTGAAACCGGTGGCGAATGACCACCTGTGAAACCGGTGGCATACACTATAACCGAAACCTTTCTTATGAGCACCTATACACAGATACTCTACCAGATCGTCTTTGGTACCAAACACCGCGAAAGAACAATGATAAAAAGAGACCGGCCTGAACTCTTCAGGTTTATAAGCGGCCTGCTGAAGAAAAAGAACTGTCATCTCTACCGCATCAACGGTGTAGAAGATCATTTGCATATTATTATTCATCTGCATCCTTCTGTTTCGCTTGCCAGTTTGGTGAAAGATATCAAGCTGGCCAGTACAGCTCATATCAAAGAGCAGAACTTATTCCCTGATTTTGGTGGCTGGCAGGATGGGTATGGTGCATTTACCTATTCAACGGAAGCAAGGAGCAACCTGATCGAATATGTGATGAGGCAGGAGGAGCATCACCGCATCAAAACATTCGAAGATGAATATATTGAACTGCTGCAAGAACAC
>DATDIX010000132.1:0-28164 GCA_036520835.1 Chitinophagaceae bacterium
CAAGTTTGGTTATGTAGAGCTGGCCGGTATCGTGCGCAGTATAAAATGGGAAGACCAGGGCAACGATCCGTATGATCTTACCGGCGATGCATTGGGCTGGGGACTGAACCTGAGTACCAACCTGAAGCTGGGCAAATCAACCACCTTCCGGGGTGCGGCCCTTTACGGGGAAGGCGTGCAAAACTATATGAATGATGCCCCGGTTGATGTAGGGATCAAAAACAATCCGGGTAATCCCGTGACGCCGGTGGTAGGTGTGGCTTTGCCGGTAACAGGCATTACTGCATTCATCGATCACAACTGGAATGAAAAATTCAGCACGGCCATTGGTTATTCCATGATAGATATTGAAAACTCGGATGCGCAGAATAGCGATGCTTTCAAGAAAGGACAATACATCGTCGGCAACCTGATGTATTACCCGGTAAAGAATGCGATGTGCGGGATAGAATTTCAGTGGGGTGACCGGGAGAATTTTTCAGATGGCTGGAGTACTTCCATTACCAAGGTGCAGTTTTCCTTCAAATACAATTTCTCACAGGCATTTTATAAATAAGTAACAAACAGTATTAAAATAACACGGGCATGTATGACCCCGTTAAGCAGAAACAATCAAGTAAAATCACAACTAAAAATAAGGAGGAACGAAAAATGAAAAAATTATTACCAGGTTCAATAGGAATGATAGCCATCATTGTTTGCCTGATCATTCAGCCCTTTGCAGCAAATGCACAGGCATTGACCAAAGAAAAAATACAGGCCGCCCTGGATGAAGCCTACAACAAATTCAAAGATGTTAAGGAAGGAAAGAATGCAGATTATATTAAGGAACTGGCCAATGTAGATTCCAAAATATTCGGTATTGCACTGGTGACCATCGACGGGCAGGTATTTACCAAGGGGGATATTACATCCATGGTGTCGATTCAAAGTGTTTCAAAAGCTTTTGTAATGGCACAGATCATCGAGGAGCAGGGACACAAGGCCATCCAGGACAAGATAGGTGTGGATGCAACAGGTGAAGTGTTCAATTCAATAACTGCAATAGAAAGAATGAGAGGCAAGGAAATTAATGCCCTTGTGAACCCCGGGGCGATCGCTGCTGCCAGTCTTGTTAAAGGAGTCGATTCTGCTGCCAAATGGAAAAGCATCCTGCAGAAGCAAAGCGATTTTGCAGGCCGTCAATTATCATTGAACATACCTGTGTACATCAGTGAAGCAGGTGACAATTTGCGCAACCAGGCCATTGCCCATTTGCTGTTGGCCTATGGCAGAATGTATTTTGACCCCGTTCAGGCCACAGATGTTTATACCAAGCAATGCGCTATCAATGTAAGCGCAAAAGACCTGGCTACCATGGGTGCCACCCTTGCAAACGGAGGTGTGAATCCTGCAACCAAAAAGAAAGTTGTATCTCCCGAAACAGTGATGTATACACTTCCGGCAATGGCCACTGCCGGTCTTTATGATGATTCAGGTATCTGGTATTATAATTCCGGTCTTCCTGCAAAGAGCGGTGTTGGCGGAGGCATTGTTGCAGTATGCCCCGGTAAATTTGGAATTGGCGTGGTATCACCACCCCTGGATGCAGCCGGCAACAGTGTGAAAGCACAACTGGTAATAAAATATGTTGTTGAGAAACTGGGAGTGAACCCGTTTCTTATTCAGCCTAAAATGTAATGAACCGTCACACAGGTAATTTTAATCATCAATCTATTTCCTATGTATGGATTAAAGAAACTATCCAGAGGATTTGTTGTGTTTTTTATAGTAGCTATTGTACCCTCTGCATTATTTGCCCAAGTACAAGGACCTCTGCCGGATTCGGCATATGAGGCTATCATGATAAAGCGGGGGGTTATTAAAGACACCGCGTATCATAATTATGCTTCCGGGGAGTTTACGCCGGGCCGGGGTTTTGATCTGGTAAGAACACCAGCTGGAAGCCTTAACATTAGTATATATGCCATTGCCCGTTATCTCAACCAGATGCCGGGTTACCAGACCTGGCAGGACCATTTGGGAAGGGACCGGGAATTTGTAGGTCGTAATGATTTCTTCTGGCATCGTACCATGATATGGTTCTCAGGCTGGCTGGGTACTCCTAAACTTACTTACGTAGCTACGGTCTGGACTGTTTTTACCACACAGCAGGCACTTATCTATGGCAATATTGCCTATAAATTCAACAAGCACTTCCAGGCGGCTATTGGTGTGGGACCTAATTTATCAGTGAGGTCTATGCAGGGATCCTTCCCGTTTTATTCGTCTACTGACAGGTCAATGGGGGAAGAATCACTTCGCGGAGGTTTCACTAACGGCATGTGGTTAACCGGGGAAATTGTCCCCAGGCTAAGGTATAAACTAATGGTAGGTAATAACCTGAGTTCATTAGGTATACAGGCTTCAAAACTCACAAGAGATCTTTCAACAAGTGCCACGTTATGGTGGATGCCCACCACCGGAGAATTTGGACCACGCGGCGGCATCGGTGACCAGGAAGATCACCAGCAGTTGGCAACACGGTTTGGCGCATCCTATAACCATAGCAGGGAGGACCGGTTTAATAATATAGGCACGCCTTCACCAGATAATACGCAGGTGAGAATGACAGATGGGGTTTTGTTTTTTGAGACGGGAGCACTGGCAGATAATGTTACCGTGGATAATGCGGATGTTGATAATGTTAATATTGATGCTGGTTTCAAGTACAAAGGATTTGGGTTGCAGACTGAATTTCATGCACGGCGGTTATCAAACTTTAATGCAGATGGCCCAACACCCTATAGTACAATTACAGACTTTGGTTACGATATCCAGGCCTCCTACTTTGTTATTCCAAAGAAGCTGTGCGTTTATGGAGTTCATTCATATTTCTTCGATGAATTTAAAAGACATCCATGGGAAATAGGAGGTGGAGTTAACGTTTACCCCTTTAAAGTCCGGACCTGGAGATTAAATCTCCAGTTAATGCATGTATATAAAAGTTCAGCAGGCGGCACATTTGGTTTATACGGTGCGGGTCAGACAGGCACCACCTTTACTTTTGGAACCGACATTTTACTGTAAACAGGTTAAGTTGAAAACCTTACTTAAACCTTATAAAGCAAAAGAAAAATGAAGACTTTCATAAAACTATTCACCGTTCTTCTGTTATTTGGAAATAATGCCTGGGGGCAAAGTAACAAGACAGATGACAGTTACCTGTTCAACGACAGTCATTTTCATTTGACTAATTATATCCAGGAAGGTATCACCGCCAGCCGGTTTCTTGAGATCATGGGAAATAAAACAGGGCGGTCCACTTTATTCGGGATACCCCTGCAGCAGCAATGGTCTTATCAAAATTCCGGCAATTTCGCTCCTAGTTATTATTTGCAAAGCGATGCCCCCTTGTATTATTATTCGTTTACCGATGCCTATATTGCCATGCAGTACAGGTCGCTGACAAAAGAACAGCAGGCAAGATTCGATCCCATGATCACCGGTTTCAACCCGGCCGATATGTATGCTGCAAAACACATAGAGCGGGTATTAAGAACTTTCCCGGGTGTATTTACAGGCATCGGTGAATTTTCTATTCATAAAGAATTCGTTTCTGCAAAAGTATCTGGTGAGGTTGCCAGCCTTACTAACCCGGCGCTGGACAGCATACTTGATTTTGCCGGCAGGTCCGGTCTTGTTGTGATCCTGCACAACGACATGGATATGCCGATGGCGAAGGATAAAGCGGAACCGGTTTATCTTGACCAGGCGAAAGAAGTGTTGAAGCGCCATCCTAAAACCACCATTATCTGGGCGCATGTGGGTCTTGGACGTATAGTCCATCCTGTCGGGTATGGATCATCGCCCGGTGGTGAAAGATCTTCCACCCATATCGCTGTTGCAGAAGAAATACTGAAAGATCCCGCCTTTTCACATGTCTACTTTGATATCTCCTGGGATGAAGTGGCTAAATATATTGTGGCCACTCCTCAAACTGTTCAGAACACCGCAACGTTAATGAACAAATACCCCGACCGTTTTTTATTTGGGACCGACGTAGTAGCCCCACCCGATCAGAAATTTTATATGGCCGTGTATGATATGTATGCGCCATTATGGAAAGCATTGACCCCGGCAACAAGTGAAAAAATAAGAAAAGGAAATTATGCAAGGCTTTTTGATGCGGCACGTACGAAAGTAAGGGCATGGGAAAAAGCGAATATCAAATAGTCTTTTCCATCTTACCTGGTTTTTTATAAATGGGAAGTGGTCAAAAATTAAAAATTTAAACCATTGTGATGAAACGTATATCTAAGCTTTGCATTCCGGTATCCATCTTTGTTTTCCTGCTATTCCTGTCCATCGGTCCGGCCAGGGCCCAGCAATTTAATTCAGATAGCTGGATATCGAAGGCGCATGGCACTATAACCATTATCCCGACGATTGGGCAAAGAAATTCGATGCTGATGAACACCTATTCCCTTTTTCCCAAATGGGAATTTACCATGGCCGCTTATTTGTACAATAATGATGGAGATGGAGCGACAGATGATGGGTATTCGACATCATTTTATGCCAAGTATATGTTTTATGAAAATAAGGCAAAGACTGGTGGTGCAGCCATTAAAGCAGGTACAGGATTGTTCCCGGGCACCCTGGATGGTGAAGACAGGAGCAAAGATGCATTCAAAACCTATTGGATGAATGCGCCGGTAACTATTCCATTTATGAATAATGAATTGCAATTGGATATCATGCCGGGGGTAAGTATGACCAGGAATTTTGGAACAGAGGAGACGACTGCCTTTGGGTTTACCTACTCTACACGTTTAGCATGGTATCCTTTTAACCCGAAAGGATCAATAGTAGCTGAATTGTTTGGTTCGGCAGGTGAGGCAAATGCGATTCCTGAATTCAAGATCGGGTGGCGTTGGGAACCCAGCCAGTATGCTGTTTTTGCACTCACTTACGGACAAGAATTCAATGGAACCAATGGGGCAGGTTTTGAATTTGGTGTCATGATGTTTACCCCGCCATTTGCCTGTCTTGGGGGTTGTAATAAAGCCAAAAAGGCCAAGAAAAATAAAAAAAATAAAACTCAATAGACCCCGCGTTTCGGCTTGCCTTATACGAATAAGCTTTCATTTATCGATCAACATAAACCTGGATCTATGAAACTGAAATATTTTTGGTTTGCACTGGCAATAATAATCATTAACTGCTTCGTGGCAACCGCTCAAATTCCAACTGTCTCCAAAGAAGCGGAAGAGAGAACTGAAAAAGAACCGCCAACAGCACACCGGCCAGGTGCTGGTTTTGTATTGGTGGATAATGCTAAAGGTAAACTCGTTTTTTCAGCAATGGCAAGCATTCGTTATTTAAACAACACGGCATTAGAGGATAGTTTTACTAATGACGCCGGGCGGACTTCTGCGATTGACAAACGGAACGATCTTCAGTTCCAGAAAGTAATGCTTTATTTTAAAGGATGGTTGTTCACTCCTAAATTAAGGTATCTCACCTATGTATGGACCTCGAATACCAGCCAGGGGCAATCAGCACAGGTAGTGGTTGGAGGAAACCTGCAATACGAATTAAATAGCCATATTGATGTGGGCGCCGGCATTGGCGGTTTGCCCACCAATCGCTCAATGGGCGGGCAATGGCCGTTATGGAACCGGCAGGATGCACGGCCGATGGCAGACGAATACTTCCGGGGGTCTTTTACTACAGGTATCTGGGCACAAGGAAAAATTGTTGACGGTTTTTATTATAAAACAATGCTGGGTAACAACCTTAGCCAGTTGGGTATTGATGCCGGGCAATTGGATGATGGTTTTGATACATGGAGTACTACGTTGGTATGGACCACTAATAATTTCAGTCCACTTGGAAGTTATACTGATTTTGAAAATCATGAAAAGCTGGCAACCGTACTTGGTGGATCTTACTCGAGAAGTAATGAGACAAGGCAATCGCAACCCGGCGCTGAAGATCCTGAGAACTCGCAAATTAGAATTTCGGATGGCACCGGAATTTTTTCTTTTAACGCTTTTGCACCTAATACCCAGATTCAGGAAGCGCAATACCAAATGACGAGTTTGTTCGGAGGGATAAAATACAAGGGATTCGCATTGGATGTTGACTATTTTATGCGCTGGGTATCGAAATTCAAAACAACGGGTACGATCCCCGTATCGGAACTTTTTGATCAGGGCTTCAGCATCCAGGCATCTTCCATGCTTATAGATAAAAAGCTCTCGCTTTATGGCATTGGCTCCTATATAAAAGGAGAGTATGGAAACCCCTGGGAAATAAATTTCGGACTTAACTGGTTTCCGTTTAAAACCAGGGCATTCCGGTTAAACCCGGAATTCATTTATACCGATCGTTCACCGGTAGGCTATTTGAGTTATCCAACGGTAGTGGGTGCCAAAGGCGCGGTCTTTATGGTTAATATAGAATTGTTTTATTGATCTTCCTTATCTTGTATAAAAACAGGTTGTTTAAGTATTAAAGGATGAAGAAAGTTACTCTTGGCATTGCTTTATTTTTTTGCGTGTTGGCTCATTCACAGGTGAAAGACACCTTATTCTTTCTCAACGGAACGATAGTGATCGGCAAACTCAAGAGCATTAAACTGGGTATAGTTACATTTGACCCTGACGATGCAAATGATATCACGGTGCAGACAAGAAAATTGAAGACTATAGCGGGCAGAAGGAAGATTTTCAGGATCGAGACCGTTGATCACCGCCTGTTTTTTGGAACGATCATGTCCCATCCTTTGCCCAAAACTGTTTACATCAATACAGGCCCGTACAATATCACCCTGAACGTGGAAGATATTTCTGTCCTGTATGCGTTTGATAATACAGTAGCAGAACGATTCTCAGGATCTGTGGGGCTTGGTTATACCTATACAAAGTCCAGCGGGTTTGGCCGCTTGAATTTTGACACAAAGATCAGGTATGCATCTAAAAGAGAGGAGTTAAGTCTTGCCGCTTCCGGGATTTATACAATATATGACAGTCTTTTCAGCAGGGATAAGGAAGAGGTAAACTTCAAATACAATTATTACTTTATCAGGAAATGGTTTGCCACAGTCTTCCTGGTTTACCAGCGTAACCTTGAACTGGGTTTGGAAAGAAGGTTCCAGGAAGGACTTGGTGTTGGCAATAAATTCATCACCAGCAAACATGTATATGCATGGACAAGGTGGGGAGGGGCGATCAACCAGGAAAGAAGTACGGAGGGTGTCAATTCCGGTGTCCTTGCTGAGTTGTACGGGCAATTTGAAATAAATTTTTTCAGGTTTGAAAAACCTAAGATCAATTTCCGGATGGAGCAGACTTTTTATTATAGCCTTTCACAAAGCGGACGTTTCAGAAGTGATGGTACGATGTCGGTTACCTGGGAAATATTCAAGGATTTTAAATTAAGCTTTGAACCGTACAATAGCTTTGATAGCAAGCCACCCGTTGAAGGAGGTGATAAAGTTGATTATGGTGTCGTCTTTGCGATCAATTATATATTTTTTTAGCAGTCCAGGGATTGAAGAAAACGCTGTGAAACAGGAAGACACCGGGCATCATAGTAACCTGGAGAAAAATTCGGGCTTGCAATTGTCCCCGCAAAAGGTAATAAAAATAAAAAGAGGCAATTTTATTATAATTGCCTCCAATCCAAACTGAAAAAATCACCGTCCAATAGGATTATTGAGAAAATATGCTTTAACCTAAGGGTATAAGAAATGGTTTTCAGTAGAAATATTATAAAATAAGTATGAGCAGCAAAATAATGATGATGATCGCCCCTATAGAAAGATAAACTCCGCCGTTGTTGGCTTTCATTTCTTTTTTGATTTCCCTTGTTTCTTTCCGGAGACTTCTCTTTTCCAGCCTTGTTAACTCCGATTTATCCATGCTCTTGATATCTTCCAGGCGTTGAAGCAATTGCTGCGCCCTCGGGTTTTCTGTTTTGGCAGCGCTATTGGCTGGTGAAGTTTCGGGAACAACAGCGCCGGCGCTAAACGGGAAGGCGATCGCTATAAGCATAACAAAAGATCCTGCCAGCAAAATTTTATTTAGTCTCATTATTTTGGTTTTTAAGGTTGATTTATACTACCCCCGCTGATACAGTCATTGCCGGAAGAACTTTGTTTGTTAAAGAGTAAAGGTGAGAAGCTTTATGTATACAAGTGTTATATAATCTCCAAAAAAAGTTATATGATTCACACATTTCAATGGTAGCCGGGTAATCGTAAAACATGTTTATTCTTTTTGCGTCAACGTTTTTGAAGGCATGATATTTATCTCTTCCGCAATGACTGTTCCATTAACATGAGCCGAAGGCCTGCTCCTGATTACTTTCAACAGTTTCATCCCTATTGATTTAAGGGTTTCAGGATTTTTTGTTACCAGGTTTGTAATACCGAACATTAAAGCGCTGCCAAGTAGCTTTTTCAGCGGATTGTGCGATACGCCTTCAAATAGAATCTTGGAGAGATAACCGGCAGTCAGCCCGACCGATGTATTTAACAGGTTTTCCTTTAGCGCTACCGAGCCGGCTGCCTGCTTAAAAGTGTTTTTAATAAGGTTGAGCGGCTTTAAACTTTCGTAGGCGATATGGAATTGCTCTTTCAGTATTTTTCCTTCATTTGCCTGCCTCATTTCTAATTCAAGAATGGCATTTCTGAGGCTGGTGGCTGTATTTATTTTTTGCATGATCGGACTTATTGAAGTACTTGTTTAATGATCAGGTCACTGACAGGCTTTTGGATCCATTTATGAAGGAAATAATACAGCACTATCCCTGCAACAAGATAGAAGGCTGCAACGATAAAAAAACCATAGTAAGATTTACCCAGCAGATCCCCCAGCAACAGGGCAATGCCAATAGTTAAAACAAGTATGAACAGTGCAATGGTGATGATAACACTTAGCCGCCATACCAGTGAAGTCGCAACAATAGTGGTCGTCTCCAATGCCCTGAGCTTTGTAAGTTCAATGGTCGTTTTGCCATAAGCTTCTGCTTTCTCAAATAATGATTCAATCAAGCTTGCCGGGGATTCCATGATTTTAGTTTAGCTTATTATACAGTCATCAACGGGCGGGAATGCTCATCAAAAACCATCCGCCTGGTTATTGTCTCCTGCTGATTTCAACTCCGGTTTTTTCATTTCACGGCAGCGGTTACTTCTTTTTCAGCCTTCGCCTTGCCGTTTTCAACTATGGCGATAGTCTCATCTTTGACAGTTTCAAATTTCTTAGTGATACTGTCAATGAGTTCATTGAATTTATCTTCTAGGTCTCCGGCATAACCTTTACTCTTTTTTGCAATTTTATTCCGCGTAGCCGAACCTTTATCCGGGGCGAATAGGATTCCTAATACGGCACCGGCGGCAACGCCTGCCAATACACCTACTAATACTTTTCCTGAACTCATGATTTTTATTTTTTATTGTTTGAAATAATTTTATGTGGCGTCAAAGTTTGGTTCCTTTTCCCGGATTGATAGTACATGACTTTTCAAATTGAACAGCCTGCAGGGATAACCAGGGCGAATGATTGAACCTGGTTTTTATACAGTCAGTTTTTTTATAGAATCCAAAACGCCAAAAGCCTGCAGCAGCCAGAGGACAACAGCGATCACAACTACCACGTTAAGGATGTTTTTGATCTTGCGATCCATCGGGATATAGGTATTTATCAACCAGAGAATAACACCTACAACAATCAGTACAAGTAAGACGGTAACCAGGGGCATAATAATGATTTTAAAGTAATGGTGTAAAGGTGGCCCCTTTATACTATTTATTGTTATATAACCCTGGGTAAAGATTACATGATTCACACATTAGTAGTATTCACTTTCTATAGAATAAGTTTTGCATACAGGCATTATACAATTAAAAAAGAAGCAGCCCGGCCAGGCTGCTTCTTTTTTATGCAGGAATTCTGTATAATAATTTTATTAGCTGAATAAACCACCTTTTTTCAATTCCCGTGTCCCTTCACCGATCATAAATCCATTTTGATAGATCTGTATTTCATAATTTCCAGGCTTGAAATCACCGCTTTGCGTGAAGGAAAACTCAACTAGTTTCTTTTTAGCTGTTTGTATGTCTACAGGAAGTTTGATTGTGTACAGTTTATCTCCTGCTTCACGGGTTGTAAAAGTACCTGATCCCAATGCTTCAGTAGATATAAGCTTGCCATCGGGTCCGGTCACCAGCACATAAACATCTGTCATGCCGGGCTGTGCAATACGGTTATTTACATCAAATGATATCACCAGTTTGTCGACACGATTGGCTGTAGCTGTAATTTTTTCTTTATCGTTCCTTTTTACATTAACCGGGCTGATTGCAATATTGGATGCATTAAGTGTAGAAGCGATATCTACCTTTTTTGTAAGATCATCTTTAATTACAATAGTAGCAGTAAGATCCTGGCTTAATTTTTCTTTCTCACCTGTCAGTACTACTTTGTCCTGGGTTAAACCCTGGTTATCCTGCGTTAACCTGGCCATTTCCTGTTCCATAGTTTTTATCTTATCATTCAGCGAGTTGATTAATACTTTAGCTCTTGATAACTCAGCCGCTGTAATAGTTTTTTTATTCAGAATACTGCGGATTTCAGTTTTTGCTTTAGCAATATCTTTGTTTTTTTCTGCCAGTTTAATGTTCAGGCTGGTGTTATTGCCTGACATGGAATCAAGCCGTACCAATGACTCATCAAAACTTTTCTGGAGATCACTTTTTTCATCAGTTACCTGGGCAATTTGTGTATGCTGTTGTTCAATAACATTCCCGGATTTTGTTTTATCAACGATTAAATATCCCCCTATTGCCAAAAGGGAAATAGTTAAAGCCCCTATAATTATATTTTTGGAATTATTGCGGGGTGGTTGCTGGCTTACTGTTGGAACTCTTGGTTCATTTGTGCTATGCATTTTTTTAAATTTTTAATATCGGGTAAAACGCCGGTAAAAAATTCTTCGGCGACAATTGTTATTTGAATTGAAAATATTTTTTCGGCTTACCCCCATTGGGCTATAACCGTGCCACGATTTTATTTTAATGATGTTCACATTTTTCCTGGCTTAGTGAATGCTTTTGCGTCAGTGATAGTATGTAAGGCAATAATGATGTGCAGAAAAAAGGGAGAGACAGTATTTGTACGGGCAGAATCAGTTATTGTAGCCAGGCAGGTTTTTTATTCATTAACTGTTTGCCTGAAAATAGTATCCGGTAAATAGTAAACGCGGGAATGTTACATGTTTTTTTGAAAAAGCTGCATCATTCACATATTTGAAAAGGACCGGACGGGGAATAGCGGGCTACATCCTTGCCATATACCAGTTCAATTCTTTTTCTATTTTTTCGTAATGAAAAAAAGCGGTGATATTTTTCTGCAGGCGCAGGAAGGCGGTTTCGCTTTTTACCACGTAATCAAAAGCCCGGTGATGCATACAGCTTATCGCTACATCAATTTTATCCTGGGAAGAGAGCATCACTACCGGGATGTCGGGGTTGATCGATTTTATTTTATCCAATGTTTCTATTCCATTCATCGCATTTTTATCTATCCCGTTCAAATGATAATCAAGAATAATTACATCCGGATTGAGTGATAAATTTTCCAGGCAAAGTTCGCCTGTTGCAAATGTTTTAACGGTAAAATCGGTATGATGCAGGAATTCAATTTCCAGTGATTTTAAAAACACGGCATCATCATCTACGAGGAAAAGGCTTATTTTATTTCCATGCTTCATACATTAGTGTTTTTAATTGTATTGAACTCTGCTTCCAGTTCATCGCATGCCTGCGTACAAACATTTTCAAGCTGTAAAACCATGTCAGGTATTCCATCCGCCCGTTGCTGTGTGCTTGCATATTCCTGAACTTTTTTGGCCATGTTTTCAAAATCTATACTAATACCCATTATGGAAAAGGACGGGATCATTTTATGTACGGCTGCATGCAGGGATATCCAGTCTTTATCCCGGAAACTTTGTTTCATCAGCCTGATCAAAGGCGGTGTTTGTTCCAGGTAAAGGGAAATCATTTCCATCATCAGTTTCGGATCAGATTTGGTGCGGTGAATTAAGTAAGCAAGATCAGTACATTTTGACCTGTCAGGGGGATTGTTTTTATTTCCTTTACCGGCATTAAATTTTTTAGGTACCGGTTCCCTTACTAACCCGATTATTTTACTGTACAATAATCTTTCGTCAACAGGCTTTGCGATGTAGTCATTCATGCCAACCGCTTTGCATTTTGCCAGGTCAGCGGTGGTTACATCGGCGGTTAAAGCAATGATGGGAATTTTGGAATTCAGGGTTTTGCGAATGTATTCTGTTGCTTCAAAGCCATTCATTTCAGGCATCTGCAGGTCCATCAGGATAATATCGTAAGATTTAATGGCTCCGCCGGAATTCTTTTGGGATAATTTTTCGATGGCTATTTTTCCGTTGGCGGCAATATCCTGTTCGAACCCGAAATCATCCAGCAGTGTTTTCATCAGTAGCTGGTTGAGGGCAATGTCTTCAACCACCAGTATTTTTATGTTTTTAATTTCCGGGTTCAATTCCAGCATTTCTGTTTCTGCTTCTGCTTCAGCGTTTGTTTTTTCAAAGCTTAATATGAAAGTAAAAACAGAGCCCTCGTCAATTTTACTTTTTACGCTGATGCTTCCGCCCTGCGATTCTACTAATTGTTTAACAATGGCCAATCCTAAGCCTGTTCCCCCATACAATCTTGAAGTGCGGCTGGATGCCTGTTGAAAGTTTTCAAAGATCTTTTCCATTTTATTTTCCAGTATCCCGATACCGGTATCGGTAACAGAAAATTCAATGGTAACTTTTTCTTCATCTTCATTCAGTAAATGAGCACTAACTGTAATTTTTCCCTTTGTTGTGAACTTTACTGCATTACTCACAAGATTTAAAATGATCTGATGCAAACGCACCGGGTCGCCAAGCAATACTTCGGGTATCCTGCTGTCATATTCTTTTACAAGGCTTAAATTCTTTTCATGGATCTTTGGTTCAAACATATGAAGCATGGCTGATATGGAAAGCGCCATTTTAAAAGGAGTTTTTTCAAAACTCATTTTTCCTGCATCTACTTTAGCCAGGTCGAGGATGTCGTTGATAAGTACGATCAATGCATCTCCGCTCATTTTTATCGCAGTTAAATATTCTTTTTGCTTTGCTGACAAATCTGTTTTCAACAGCACTTTTGTAAACCCGATGATCGCATTCATGGGCGTGCGGATCTCATGACTCATGTTTGACAAAAATTGCTGTTTTGCTTTCACGGCATCTTCTGCAATTTGTGTGGCGCCTTCGGCCTTGGTTTTCGCTTTCTCCGCAAGCCCTGTTGCCAGCTCAGCAAACACTATTGCTTCTGTTAATTCTTTTTCAAATCTTTTTTGCTCGGTTATATCCCTTGCTACTACCACTGCGCCCAATACATTCCCCAGCTCGTCCTTATAAACAGAGCCATTAAATAATACATCTGTAAACTTGCCATCCTTTATGGTCAGCGGATAATCTGCCACAAAGCCTTTTGCAAAAATCTGCTCATAACCTTCCCGTGCTTTGCCGGGGTTGGTAAAATAGTCAAAAAAATCTGTGCCGATTAATTTGTCCCGTGGCAGGTCGGTTACTTTTACCGTTGCCTCATTCAGGTCGGTGATTTTTCCTTCAGGGCTAATGGTAAATAAAGGATCGCGGCTTGCTTCAATAAGACTGAGCGAGTATTGAGAAGCCAGTTTTGCAGAATGGCTTAATGCTTCAAGCTCTTTATTTATAATTTCCCGTTTACCTTTCTCTTTATTTTGAAGATCAAGTTCTATGTCAGCAATGACTAACTCAGCTGCCCGTTTGTCTTTTTCTTCGTTTTGAAAGATGAGTTCTTTGTTAGCAATGACTAACTCAGCTGCCCGTTTTCCCTTCTCTTTGTCCTGGAAGACGAGTTCTTTATTAGCAATGACTAACTCAGCTGCCCGTTTTCCCTTCTCTTCATCCTGGAAGACGAGTTCTTTGTTAGCAACGCCTAACTCGGCTGCCCGTTTTCCTTTCTCTTCTTTTTGAAAGGCAAGTTCTTTGCGGGCAATGCTTAACTCTTCGCTCAGTTTGTCTTTCTCTTCTTTTTGAAAGGCAAGTTCCCTGCGGGCAATAATTAACTCATCCTCATCCGGTTTTATTCTTTTAGCCATATTCTGTCTTTGTAAAGTTGTTTTATCCCATTTTATTTACCTATTCCATTTGTGCCGATAGTTTCCCGGTAGTCCCGGTTTCCATCGGGAGCAGGGATGCCAATTTCATCAATCGGAATTCTCTTTCTGTTCCTCAGTTTTTTAAAATGAGAAGGCGAGAGTCCAGTAAATTTTTTAAATTGATTGGATAAGTGGGCAACGCTGCTGTAATTCATCTTCCAGGCAATTTCCGTGATATTCAGTTCGTCGTACATAATCAACTCCTTTATCCGCTCAATTTTATGATAAATGATGAAT
Source organism: Chitinophagaceae bacterium (assembly GCA_036520835.1). Taxonomy (GTDB): domain Bacteria; phylum Bacteroidota; class Bacteroidia; order Chitinophagales; family Chitinophagaceae; genus VBAT01. The sequence goes on from DATDIX010000132.1 coordinate 14,511, forward strand.
TGGGCGATAGTAGTTCCCTGGACCTCCGAAAACAAGTTTGCCATGTAAGTATAATCATGGCTTAATTTTTCGCTTAAAAAATCAGAGAAGTTTATTTTGATTTGTTCATCTGAATGATGAACCATTTCAATTATTATATTTTTTATTTTTTCAATCAATATGGCCCTCTTGTCGTCTATTAATTCAAGCCCTGAACGGAGCAGCGCCGTTTTCAGTAGCTCACGTTGTTGCGCAGAAATGTTTTCCATGATCTCCACTTCGCCTAAGTCAACAACGATAAAGTGCAGCCCTAATTTTTTCAGTTCTTCCTTCACCGCCATTTTGCAGCGGGTACTTACCATGTATCGGATGTATATTTTCAAATAAGCTATTTGTTATAAATGTAACTGGTAAAGTTCCGTGGTTTTGTATTCAGAAGTGTTATATAATTTTTGGAGAAGTTATACAATTCACACATTTATAATGCCGGTAACATTCAGGGCTTTTGCCATGGGGATAATAACATCCCGGCAATCAATACATAAAGTAATAACCGGGTATAGCACCGGCTTTAGTGGTACCAGGTAAAGTTGAACTGGTTTATACTTTTTGAGTTATACAACTTTGGGGAAAAGTTATATCATTCTCACTTTTCATTGGCATTCGGATCATCCGGCTTAGTTTGCACACATTGTTAATTTTAAAATAGCATAGAAATGACATCTTCCATGTTCATGTTATTGTTTATCATCTCGGCACTCCCGAGTCTTGTGATGGGTTTTAAAACTCTCTTTAAAGGAAGCCCGCAGGAAGCCAATAAATGAATGAGTAGGCTATGCGACTGGCAGGATTATCATTTACTTTTCTGTAAGTGTGAAGAGGCTTTGTGTGAGATACGGAAACTCAGGGTAATAAGGAACCGGGTACAAAGACTGCTTGCCCGATGAACCAGGATCTCAAATGGAAAAATTCAGGATTGTCATCTTTATATTAGCCGTTTTGATAAGTTTATCTGCACTTATCGAAAAGATCAGGTTTCCCAATCCCGTTTTTTTGGTATTGGCAGGTTTGGCCATCGGCTTTATTCCTGCATTGCCCGATCTTGCATTGGACCCGGATGTTGTTTTTTTAGTTTTCTTACCTCCGCTGTTGTATGATGCAGCTTTCCGTACTTCCTGGCATGACTTCAAAGCAGATATCCGGCCCATATCGGCATTAGGAATTAGCCTCGTTTTTTTTACCACTCTTGCAGTGGCAATCACTGCTCATTATTTCATACCGGCATTTAGCTGGCCATTGGCTTTCCTGCTTGGCGCCATTATATCCCCGCCGGATGCCGTAGCGGCAAAAAGTATTATAAAAGGTCTCGGCTTGAATAAGCGTGTCATTACTATACTTGAAGGAGAAAGCCTAGTAAATGATGCCTCTGCTTTAATTGCCTACCGCTATGCATTAGCGGCAGTAACTACCGGAAGTTTTATATTCTGGGAGGCCGGATTGCAGTTTTTACTGGTTGCAGGTGGTGGTATTCTTATTGGAGTCATCGTTGGTTATATATTGGTGTTTGCGCACAAAAGAGTAAATAATAATCCTGTCGTGGAGACAAGCCTCACTTTACTGACACCGTTTTTATCCTACCTGGTTGCCGAACAAGTTCATACGTCAGGGATATTGGCCGTTGTCAGTACAGGCCTGGTTATCTCATGGCGTTCGCCAGAAATATTTTCTTATCAAACAAGAATGCAGACAAAAGTAGTCTGGGACACATTAATATTTTTATTGAACGGGTTTGTTTTTATTCTCATAGGCCTGCAATTACCGGCTATTTTAAAGCAATTGGCTAACTATACATTGATGCAGCTTATCGGATATAGCCTGGTCATCAGCCTGGCAATAATTTTAGTCCGTATCGTTTGGATTTTTACAGGAGTGTATTCCGCCAGGTTATTTAAGAACAAAAAGGGTAAGCAGGATGCTGCATCAGCCAGAAAGGAGAATGATGCCAACTGGAAGAATGCTCTGATCATTTCATGGACAGGGACACGGGGCATATTATCGCTGGCAGCAGCGCTTGCTTTACCGCTCACATTACATAAAGGGAATGCTTTCCCGCAAAGACCATTGCTCCTCTTTCTTTGCTTTGTTGTGATCTTTATAACGTTGGTTGTACAAGGACTATCCCTGCCGCTTTTGGTACGATTGCTGGGTGTAAAGCCGGGAACCAATGAGGATAAGGAAGCAAAAGAACTGCAATTGTATATTGTCAATAATACACTGCATTTTATCGACGATGAATACTCCACGGGACCCGGTATTGTTTTTAAGGAAAAGCTTAAAAAGAAGTATGAAAGCTTCGCCAAAACGCTGACCAGGGAGATACGAACTCACCGGCACAACGAAAAGCAGGATGAACAATTGCCGGTGGTGATTGTTACTCCTATACAGGATGCACAGATAGAGATTGGTAAATTTCAGCGTGAACTGCTTCTTAAATTGCATAAAGAGGGCACATTCAGCGATACTGCCATAAAGGAGGCTGAACGGAATATGGATATAGATGATCTGAAATTTAGCCGGTTGCTTCCCGTGGAAGATAAACAATGACAGATTATAATTACATTTGGGATGACTTCGCTTCGATAAATAGACTTTCCCATAACCTTCAACCCCTGGGCCTTTGAAATTATACATTAAGAATATGGTCTGCATCCGCTGCAAGATGGTGGTGAAGGAAGAACTGAAAAAACTGGGGTTGCATTATGTTATGGTAGAATTGGGTGAAGCGGAAATCATGGAAGATCTTTCACCAGGGCAGCATGATCAGTTCAGGGACGCTTTGTTAAAATCGGGTCTTGAATTAATGGATGACAAAAAGAGTGTGCTGATCGAGAAGATAAAAACTATTATTATTGAATTGACCCATTATTCAGAGGAACCATTGTCTGTAAAACTTTCTGAATTTTTAAGCCGGAAATTAAGCTACGATTATACCTATCTCGCCAACCTCTTTTCAGAGGTCCAGGGTACTACCATTGAGCAATTCTATATTTTTCATAAAATTGAACGGGTAAAAGAATTGCTGGTGTATAACGAACTCAATCTTACTGAGATCGCTTACCAGATGCATTACAGCAGCGTATCGCATCTCTCCGCCCAATTCAAGAAAGTAACCGGGCTTACCCCTTCACATTTTAAACAACTCCGTGATAAAAGGCATTCCATTCTGAAAGATGTGTGAATGATGTAACATTTTTTTCCAATCATATAATGCTATTGCCGGTTTTATGCAATAGCTTAGTTATTGCCGTTAGCCAGGCTGATATAAAACTATCCGCTCACCGGTAAAAATCAAGTCAGTAACTATTAATACCAATAAAAATGAAAAGTAACGGAAGGCCCAGGATGCGCAGTGTGCAATTAAAGAATGGATTTTATATTGAGGTTTGTAATAAGGGGGTTAAAAAGGGAGTAAAAATATGGAGTGAAAGCAGGAAAGCGATGGAAGATTCTGCCAGCCAGTATGCTAATTATAAAGAAGTGATAATTCTCGGGGAATATAAAAACGGGGTGCCGCTTGCTGAAATAGCCGTCTCTTAGCTTAAATGCTTTCGGAACGGGCTATTCTGTCTACGGCAAAACTATATTTGATTTTATCCACTCGTTTTATAGTTGCTTACGAAGGCGGCTAAAAAAAATCTTTATGCCTTTATATTACTACTTTCTCCTGGCGATGCTGTTGTCAGGCATTATCTTTTTAATCCGTTATTTTATACTGCGGAGGAAGAGTATTCCTGCAGAGTTATTTGTTACGGCGCTGAGGAATGAAAATAGCGGGAACTTTGAGGCAGCTGTGATCGTTTATGAGAGTGCGTTGGATGAAGCTAAAAAGCACCGGTTTAATAACGGCCTGCAAAATAAAATTAACCGGAAACTTAAGCTGCTGCATAGTGTAATAGAGTATGAAAAAAATCTGCGTTTTACCAGGTAGACCCGTTTTGACAGTTTTAGTTGATTATGACAGAAGCCACTCATTGCAGTTTAGTAAGTATAAAAAGAACAGGGCCAACATTTAGTTGGCCCTGTTCTTTTTGATAATGCAATTATTTGTGTTTAAAAAGGTAGAATACACCTACCTGGAACCCCCTGTTGGTTGATTTTACAGGGCTCTCGTCGTTGATATCGCTCAACCCAAGATTATATCTTGCATCTATCCCGAAGCCAGACGCCGGGTTAACATAACCGGCTCCAACTCCCAGTGCAAAGTCAATTCCGTTTAAATTGTCTTTAATGTCTGCACTGACATTATTTGTTTCAGCTTTTGCATTGATGAGAAAGCCAACCTGCGGACCTGCCTGCAACCGGAAGCCGTTGTCGAACATATATTGAAACATTACCGGTACATTAATATAACCCAGGTTTATTTTAGTTTCCACACCGTCAGTAGTATATTTTGCCCCCTGTGCTGAGTAAACTATTTCCGGTTGCAACGCAAACTGCTTTGCCATATGGATGTGGCCGAGCAGGCCTAAATGGAATCCGGCTTTTGTATCATAGTTTGTGTTGTTGTCACTATTAATAGTATAGAGGTTTAGCCCTGCCTTTATACCAATGTTTACATTTTGTGCATTAGCGGCACCTGTGATTAAAATTGCGGCTGCTGCCACGCTTAAATAGAACTTCATAATTGTTTGTTTTAATATTTAAAAATGTTTGTTTCTTCAGTAAAGCAAAACAACAGTTGCCGGACTATTTTGCAGATTGTATGGGAAGCTGCAGAGTATCCGGGGGTAAAGAAAGCCCCTGTAAAGACAGGAGCTTTAACCAAAACTAACTGCTATGAGAAATCAATTGTTTGAGTGAAAGTTGTTATGCAAAGCTGTGTTTCTTTTTCCTGTTATTGTTATATGAAGCCCTGAATGTGTTGTATCATTCACACATTTCATGATACTTTGTTTTTTCTAAGAAGAAAAAGGACATTAACATAGCTGACCAGGGACAGTAACCGGAGCTTTCTGAAACCTGTCGGCTAATATTTGAAACTGCGTTATTACCGGAAATGTGTGAATGGTGTAACTTATTTCTATAATTGTATAACACTTTTCCTGGTAAACTAAATCACCTTTATAGCCCCTGGAATCAATTCAATTACCCCATCCCGTATTTGATATTTTATTGGATAATTCTTTCCAAGCAAACAGTTCAGGACTAAATAATGGTAAAAGTTAAAAAGGAAGGCGTCTTGCTGAAGAAGACTGAACTCGATTTTGAAAACGAGGGTGTGCTAAATCCTGCTGTCATAAGTGAAAACGGCAATATTCACCTTTTTTACAGAGCTGTAAGTAAGGGTAATCATTCAAGCGTAGGTTATTGCAGGTTAAATGGACCATTAACTGTTGACAAACGATCAGGGACAGCACTTATTCTTCCTGAATTTGGCTATGAATCTCATGGGGTGGAGGATCCCCGTATTGTAAAAATTGACGATCTGTACTATCTCACCTATACTGCGTATGACGGGGTAAATGCATTGGGAGCGTTGGCTGTCTCAAAGGATCTCCTGCATTTTGAGAAACTGGGTATAATAGTGCCGCAGATCACCTATGACGAGTTCAGTCATCTTGCAGCATCCAAAGGCCTGATAAATGAAAAATATCTTCGCTATAATGATCATCGTCATATCCAGAAGAACGAGCATAAACAAGTGTTTCTCTGGGATAAGAATGTCATTTTCTTTCCCAGGAGAATAAACGGGAAATTATATTTTCTGCACAGGGTGCGCCCCGATATCCAGATCGTTTCAATAAATGATTTGGCGGAGCTTACTCCCCAATTCTGGCAGGAATATTTTCTTCGCTTTGATGAGGACATCGTGCTTTCACCAAAATACAAGCATGAAGTAAGTTATATCGGAGGGGGTTGTCCGCCGATAGAAACTGAATATGGCTGGTTGTTGATCTATCATGGTGTGCATGATACAATAAAAGGTTATGTGTATTCGGCTTGTGCGGCATTACTTGACCTGGATGATCCCAAAAAAGAAATTGCACGGCTGCCCTATGCTTTGTTCAAACCTGAGTATGAGTGGGAATTGAAAGGAGAAGTGAATAATGTTTGTTTCCCTACCGGGTCTGTTCTGATCGAAGACACGCTGTACATATATTATGGTGCTGCCGATGAGCAAATCGCCTGTGCCTCCGTCAGCATTTCCGAGCTGTTGAAGGAACTATTGGTAAATACAATCAGAGATGAGAAAAGAGTTGTCAATGAATCAATTGAATGATTTTTCGGTTAAAGAACTACCTGGGACTATAACCCGGAAGGCTGCTGAGACAGGAACCCCTGTAACAGGAAATAAATTGCCTGAAATTTTATTCATCACATCGTATCCTCCAAGGGAATGTGGCATTGCTACTTACTCACAGGACCTGGTAAAGGCATTGAACAACAAATTCAACTATTCGTTCAATATTAGAATTTGTCCACTCGAATCAGAAAATGAAAATCATATTTACGCTGATGAAGCAGAATATATACTGAACACTGACGAACCGGGCAGGTTTATTCAACTAGCCAAAGAAGTGAATGCAAATACAGGTATCAGTATGGTAATGATCCAGCACGAGTTTGGTTTTTTTGAGAAAAGAGAAGAGGATTTCCACCAATTTTTAGAAGCGCTTGCCAAGCCGGTTATTATCGTGTTCCATACTGTATTGCCGCATCCCGATGAATCATTAAAAGTAAAAGTACAGCAAATGTCAGGTGTTGCCGGGTCTGTTGTCGTTATGACCCATTCTTCGGCAGGAGTATTGATGGCTGATTATGGAGTGCCGGAAGAGAAGATCACTGTTATCCCGCATGGCACACACCTGGTACCGCATGCTGACAGGGAATTCCTGAAGGACAAATATAAACTGTCAGGGAAAAAAGTGCTTTCTACGTTTGGCTTACTAAGCTCAGGGAAGAGTATTGAAACCACCCTCGATGCACTTCCTGCAATTGTTGAGATGAACCCTGATGTTTTGTTTTTAGTCATTGGTAAAACACATCCTTCCGTTGTAAAACAGGAAGGGGAGAAGTATCGTAAAATACTTGAGGCAAAGGTGGAAGCATTGCAATTGCAGTCATACGTGCAATTCATCAATTATTTTTTACCCCTTCCGGACCTGCTTGAATATTTACAGTTGACAGATATTTATTTGTTTACTTCCAAGAACCCCAACCAGGCAGTGAGCGGAACGTTTTCTTATGCTATCAGTTGCGGGTGCCCTGTTATCTCTACACCGATCCCGCATGCCCGCGAGGTATTACGGAACGATGCGGGTATCATAATTGATTTTGAAAATTCACAACAATTGGCCGGGGCGGTCAACAGTTTATTGAAGGATGAGAAACTGAGGAAAAACATCAGTTCAAATGGACTGCACAGGATGGCATCCACTGCCTGGGAAAACGCTGCCATCGCCCACGCTATGTTGTTTGAAAAAATAGGGGAAGGACAGGTTTCATTGCATTATAATATGCCAATCATCAACCTTGATCATGTTAAAAAACTGACCACCGGTTTCGGAATGATCCAGTTTGCCACGATCAATCAGCCCGATCTTGATTCTGGTTATACATTAGATGATAATGCAAGGGCCCTGATCGCTATGTGCCAGCATTTTGAACTGACACGACAGAAGGAGGATGTAAAATTTATTTATACCTACTTCAATTTTATAAAATATTGCCTGCAGCCGGTTGGCTATTTTCTCAACTATGTTAATGAGAGCAAAGAATTTACCAGGCAGAATGATACAACCAATCTGGAAGATTCAAACGGAAGAGCTATATGGGCTTTAGGGTATTTGATTGCAATGAGCCACCTATTGCCGGAAGAATTTAGGTCAATTGGTACAGATGCAACTGCAACTATGCAAAAAGCTTTATTGAATGTAAATAAAATTCATTCTACCCGGGCTATGGCATTTGTAATAAAAGGCTTGTATTACCGCAATACAAAAAGCAGGTCGGTCAGGGGTATGTCGTTAATAAGGCAACTGGCAAACAGGTTAGTACAAATGTACAGGCACGAAGCCGGCAAAGAATGGCAATGGTTCGAAAGCTATCTTACTTATGCTAACAGTATTTTGCCGGAAGCAATGCTGTGTGCCTGGTTAGCTACCGGTGAGCCGGGATATAAAGAAATTGCCCGGTCATCTTTCGATTTTCTTTTGTCAAAGACATTCAGCCAAAACAGTATAAGGGTGATTTCCAATAAAAGCTGGCTGCATAAAGGAAAGGAATCTGTTCCCGTTGCTAACGGGGGCGAGCAGCCCATTGATGTGGCGTATACTATCCTGGCATTAGGTAAATTCTATGATGTGTTCAAAGATCATGAGTACAAACATAAAATGGAGATATCCTTTAATTGGTTCCTCGGCGCCAATCACCTGCACCAGATCATTTACAATCCCTGCACCGGGGGATGTTATGACGGGCTCGAAGAAAACTATGTAAACCTGAACCAGGGTGCTGAGTCAACTGTCAGTTACCTGATGGCCCGGTTAACGATGGAAGGGATTTTCGGGGACAGACAGAAAAACGGCGACCTAAAAGCATATCCGCTTGTATTAAGCCGTCAAAACCAATCAACCGAAGTGTGAATAATGTAACTCTTTTCCCTGGTTGTGTAATGTTTCCGGGTATTAATGATCCCACCTTTACAGAGGCTTAAATTTATTTACTATCAAAACCATAAAAATGAACACCACAGATTTAAAAGGAAACTGGAATGAACAAAAAGGAAAACTCAAACAAAAATTTGCTGTGCTGACGGATAATGACCTGCTGTTCGGTGAGGGCATGAAAGATGAAATGGTAGGGAAACTCCAGATCAAATTGGGCAAAACCAAAGAAGAGTTGTATAAAATAATCGGGGCGCTGTAACTATCCGTTTCCGATAAGGACTGCATCGTAGGTTTTATATACCTGTCAGCAATTACCAGCATTCTTTAAATAGTAAAAAAAATTTATGGGAAACATACTGTATGTCGTTGCGGTTATCCTCGTAGTTGGATGGCTTATAGGATTTATTGGATTTAATGCCGGGGGCCTTATTCACGTTCTTCTGATTATCGCATTTATTGCTATACTCTTAAGGGTTATCTCGGGGAAAAAGGTCCTTTAGAAATTTGCGTAATGTTCAGTAAAGATTGATTAATAAGCTCTAAATAAAAATCATGGTAATGAAATCTATAAGAATTTTATTTGTAACCACCTCGCATCATATAATGGGCGAATCTACAAGGAGGACCGGTTTATGGCTGGATGAACTAGCAACTCCGTATTATATTTTTAAGGAGGCGGGTGCCGAGGTCACGATTGCCTCACCTAAAGGAGGCCTGGTGCCACTGGATCCTAAAAGCCAATCAATTCTTATTGTCACCAGTAGTGCAAAGCAGTTCTTGAAGGATGAAGAGGCGATGAATTTCCTGGCTCATTCGATCGTGCTGGAAGAAGTAAAGGCTGAGGACTTTGATGGGGTGTTTCTCCCGGGCGGTCATGGCCCCATGTGGGATCTTGCAGATAACAGGATATTAAAGCAGCTACTTGAAAAATTCAATAAAGCGAACAAACCTATAGGTGCTGTATGTCACGGAGTAGTTGGATTAATATCGCTGCAAAATGAAAAAGAAGAGTTTTTAGTTAAAGGCAAAAATCTTACCGGCTTCAGCAATAGCGAAGAAGAATCAGCAGGGTTGACCAGTACGGTGCCTTTTTTATTAGAAACAAAACTGCTATCACTGGGCGCCTTATATAGCAGAGGGTCTGACTATCTCAGCTATGTGATAGTCGACGGCAATATTATCACGGGACAGAATCCTGCTTCATCAGGCGAAACTGCAAGAAAACTACTGGCATTGGTGAAACATAATGAACATCAAACGGTATACTACAATCTCTCATTAGCAAAATAGTATTATAAAGGGTGGCCCCAAATCAACAATGTGTGAAATATGTAATATAAGTACAGGATCGTATAATACTTATGGTATAGGTGGCTGCTATCTTTGTTCAAGTTTTTCATAGGATATTGGATTATAACGGGGCCGGATTTTTATCCAGCCCCTTTTTTGTACCAGGTTTGGTATCAACAGGATTGGAAATTCAATAACAGATACAATAGCCAGTAATAAAATTTCAGATCATGAGCAACGAAAGAGATACAGGAAAACAGGAGAATGCCGACCTGGAGAAATCAAAAGCACATATCATTGTTGAGATCATTGAGTATATGACTAATTCCGTAGTGATCAAAACGATCATTAAAAAATCAACAGGGAATATAAGCGTTATGTCTTTTGACAGCGGGGAAGGATTGACAGAAAAGACATCTCCTTTTGACACTTTTGCACAGATCATCGAGGGCCGCGCAGAGATCGTTATTGATAAAATATCCCATGTGCTTGGATCAGGCCAGGGAATTATCATCCCGGCTCATTCGCCGAATTATATTAAGCCAAACGGGCGGTTCAAAATGATTTCGACTATTATTAAAAGCGGGTATGAATAATCTTTTTTAAACTTCTTAAAATCTATAAAATGAAAATAACAAGACCGGGAACAGCAGTAAAAAATATCAGGTTGGCGGTGTTGGCAGTAGGGATGATATTTTTATTTGATTCCTGTGCTACGAAAATTAATTTTTTAAGCTCATCAGTGGTGCCGGCGGCACATGGTACCGTTAAAGTTAAAAAGGACAATAACAATAATTACAATATCCAGATAGACCTGTTGGACCTGGCCGAGCCAGGCAGGCTGGAACCTGCCAGGCAAACTTATATAGTCTGGATGGAAGCAGGACAGGATTTGGCGAAGAATATGGGAAAGATTACCAGTTCGACAAGCCTGTTATCAAAGAAATTTAAAGCATCTTTTTCGACGGTAACTTCATCTAAGCCGGGGAAAATATTTATTACAGCCGAGGATGATGCCAATATTCAGTACCCGGGCAGCCAGATTGTATTGACAACAGGGGAATTTTAGAAAAATGGCGCCTGATTTTTTCCGGCAGGCGTTGAGTTGTATAACGCCAGCTGACAGGTTTAAAATGCTCTCTGTTATTAGTAAAAGCAACTATCAGCGAAAAATCTGTGATGACTTTTGTTTTAATTGATACCTGCCTGAATATTATTTCTGGGTTCTCTATAAAATATAAAAATGAAAAAAGTATTATCCTTTCTTTTAGTTATCCCTCTTTTTACTGGTTGTGCGGAAAACATGGTAACCGGCCGGAAACAATTAAGCCTGGTATCAGAGACTGAATTGCAAACAGTAGCTAAGCAGGAATACCAAACCTTTTTGAATGATAATAAAGTAGTCAGCGTAACCAGCAACAGGGATGCTGAAATGGTGCGCCGTGCAGGATCACGTATTGCTGCTGCTATTAAAACATATTATGATGACAAAGGATTAACGGCTGTTTTGGAGGGATACCAGTGGGAGTTCAATCTTATAGACAATAAGGAAGCAAACGCCTGGTGTATGCCAGGGGGGAAAGTGGTAGTATATACCGGGTTATTACCCATTACACAGAATGAAGCTGCATTGGCTATTGTACTGGGCCACGAGATTGCTCATGCCATTGCACAACACGGGAGTGAAAGAATGAGCCAGGGGTTATTGCAGCAATTAGGTGGTACAGCTCTTCAAGTTGCTTTAGCAAATAAGCCTGCTGAAACGCAAAGCCTTTTTATGACCGCTTATGGTGTTGGCAGTAATTTAGGAGCCATATTACCCTTCTCCCGTCAACAAGAATCCGAAGCGGATAAATACGGGCTTTACTTTTCTGCTATGGCTGGTTACAATCCACAGGAGGCTATTCCATTCTGGGAAAGAATGGCTGCTGCCGGGGGATCAAAGCCGCCGGAGTTTTTAAGCGGCCACCCGTCTGATGAAACAAGGATCGCAAATATTAAGGCAAATATGCCACAGGCATTGAAGTATTACAAGCCGGTAAAAAAATAAAGCCCGGTTCGGGGAATCATTACCGGTGGTGAGGCCACGCATATGTTTTTCCGGCAAGTAATGTGTGAATGATGTAACCTATTCCCGCATGTATGTAACACTTTTCATTTTTATTGACCTCACCTTTGTAATCTGGTTATAAAATAAAAACCAGTCATACTGTAAAAGAATTTTGAATAAGAAAGCCTGCTACAGTATTTGCATTAATAATAAAATAAATACAATGAAAATTTTAATTGTGGTTTTTTTAATGATAACCATTTTTTCCGTGGGTTGTAAAACATGGAATAAAACACAAAAAGGAGCAGTGATAGGAACCGCAGGTGGTGCAGCAGCAGGAGCGGTCATTGGTAAAGTAGCTGGCAATACAGCCCTGGGCGCTATCATCGGTGCCACAGTGGGCGGAGTTACCGGCGCTGTTATCGGTCGCAAGATGGATAAGCAGGCAGAAGAAATGGAAAAAAATATTCCCGGTGCCACCATTGAAAGGGTAGGAGAAGGGATTGTCATAGAGTTTAACAGTAAGGTATTATTTGGCTTTGACCAGTCTAATCTTTCGGCAGATGCACGGAGTAACCTGGATAAGCTTGAAGAGATCCTGCAAAAATACCCGGATACCGATATAGAGATACAGGGGCATACTGATAACACGGGAGCTACCAGTTATAACCAGACATTGTCTATACAAAGAGCTTCCTCTGTTTCAGTTTATTTAACAGGGAACGGAGTTTCTTCGCCCCGTATCAACATCAGGGGATTTGGTGAAACTGCCCCCAAGTATGTTAATAATACGACAGAAGGCCAGGCCCAAAATCGCCGGGTGGACTTTCTCATTACCGCGAACGAAAAAATGAAAGCAGAAGCGGCTGAAGCAGCAGCGAAAAATGGTGGTTAATAAAAAGCGGACACGTAGATAATGAATTTATATACGGGACAATAAAACAATAATTGGATTCAATTAAAAAAATACAATGAAAAGAAGGATTGGTTTAATTACAGTAATAGCGCTTTGCGCAATACTTGCACAAGCGCAGCAAAAAGGGACTCATTCACGTACAAGTTTTGGTCTTCGTGGTGGGGTGAATTTTCAAACTATCAATGGTAAAGATGCAAGTGGTGATAAGCTGGAAAATGATATTCTAACGGGTTTTAATATCGGTATCAATGCAGAGATCCCGGTGGCAACTGATTTTTATTTTCAACCAGGGTTGCTTTATACGCTTAAAGGGGCAAAAAGCAAGGACGTTATTCTTGGTGAAACTATTGAGGGAACATTAAAGATCGCTTACGTGGAATTACCCCTTAATTTTTTGTATAAGCCCTTGCTGGGCCGGGGACACCTTTTGCTCGGCTTTGGCCCTTATGTGGCAATGGGCATAGGAGGCACATCAAAATATGAAGGTGGCGGATCAAGCATAAGCCAGGATGTAAAATTCAAAAATACAGTGATGGTTACCGATGCAGACGATGTGGTTTATATCAGGCCAATTGATGCGGGAGCTAATTTCCTGTTCGGGTATGAGTTCAGCAATAAAGTATCCATACAATTAAATGCCCAGTTAGGTCTTACAAAGATCAATCCTGAGTATGAAGGCGCCTCTAATGATGAGTCGGCTGCCAAAAACACTGGTTTCGGTTTTTCTTTAGGCTATAGATTTTAGTTTAT
>DATDIX010000133.1:0-2507 GCA_036520835.1 Chitinophagaceae bacterium
ATCATCGAACGATACCCGGCTGCACAATGCACATAGTACGTTTTATTCTTGTCCACCTGCAGCATACTTTCATTAATAAAATCAAGCGGTGTATTTTCTGCATCCGTTATATGTTCACTCAGGTACTCACTGCTTTTACGAACATCCAGCACATTCACTTTTTCTTTTTTTAGGATAGCAGCCAGTTCATCAGCCGTAACAGACCTGACCTTGTCCACTTCCTTACCGGCTTTTTGCCAGGCTTCAATACCGCCGTCAAGGTAACCGATGGTATGATCATAACCCACACGGGCCAACCGGGTGATCACTTCTTCTTCTCTTCCTTTATCTGTTATTAATAGTATTTCTTGTTTGATATCAGGGATCATGGCGCCCACCCAGGGGGCAAACTGACCGTCAATACCGATATTGATCGAGTTAGGAACAAAACCTTTAGCAAAGGTCTGGGGGGCTCTTGTGTCAAGGACAAGGGCGCTGGTTTCGTTAGCGGCTGCCTCAAATGCTTCCGGGTTTAATGCATGCTGTCCTCGTTCAAGTATCTTATCTATACTTTCATATCCTTTTATATTCAGCATCACATTCAGCGGGAAATAAGCCGGCGGAGCAACCAGTCCTGTTGTTACTTCTTTAATGAATTCTTCTTTCGTCATATCTGAACGCAGGGCATAGTTTGTTTCTTTTTGATGACCCAGGGTGTCAGTAGTTTCTTTGCTCATATTTTTTCCGCAGGCACTACCGGCGCCGTGTGCAGGATAAACAATAATATCATTTGACAAAGGCATGATCTTATTGCGTAGCGAATCAAACAGGTGACCGGCTAACTTATCCTGTGTCAGGTCAGCAGCTACTTTCTGCGCCAGGTCAGGACGGCCCACATCGCCAATGAATAATGTATCGCCGGAAAACAAAGCGGATTCTTTGCCGTTCTCATCTTTCAATAAATAGCAGGTGCTTTCCATGGTGTGCCCGGGAGTATGTAAAACTTTCAGGGTAACATTTCCAACCTTAAATTCTTCGCCATCTTTTGCAATATAAGCTTCGAACTCGGGATTGGCATTGGGTCCATACACAATAGGGGCTCCTGTTTTTTTGCCAAGGTCCAAATGACCGCTTACAAAATCAGCATGGAAATGTGTTTCAAAAACGTATTTAATTGTTGCCTTGTTCAGTTCTGCTTTTCGGATATAGGGTTCCACTTCACGCAACGGGTCTATTACGACCGCTTCGCCATTGCTTTCAATATAGTAAGCTCCCTGTGCTAAACAACCTGTATAGATCTGTTCTACTTTCATGTTTGTTTTTTAATTATTGACCTGCAAATTACTCTTATATAAGGCAGGTGTACTATGACTTTTGTCACAAATGACAATGAGCTGACTACCTGATGAATAATTCTTTTATGATGATATAAATTCCCATTATCAGTATAAACCAACCGAATCCTTTTTTGAGAGATGCCCCGGTTATTCTTTCAGATAGTTTACTTCCGATAAACAGCCCAACAATGGACAGGGCCGTAAATGAAAGCAGGATCGTCCAGTTATATTCAAACTCTTTAAGACTGAAAAGAAAGCCAAGAAGGGAGTTGATAGCAATGATCAGTAATGAGGTGCCTACAGCTGTTTTCATCGGCAATTTTAGAAAAAGAACCAATGATGGTATGATCAGAAAACCACCGCCAGCACCCAGTAAGCCGGTGACCACACCAACGAATAATCCCAGTAAAATAAGCGGTAAAGCTGAATTGTGGCGCTCTTTTTCTGTTTCCCCTGCTTGCGATTCAATATACTTGCCCCGGATCATTGAAAAGGATGCAGCCAGCATGAGAATGGCAAAAATGACCATCAGGAACACTCCTTTTGAAACCGATATATTACCAATGATAAGAGCATCGGGAATGGCGGGCAGCAGGTAATGTCTTGTAATGAAAATGGAAAAGATAGAAGGGATACCAAATTCAGTTACAGCTTTGAAGTCAACTATTTTTTTGGAATAAGCCCTTAAACCACCGACAAGACTTGTAGCACCAACAATAAAAAGGGAGCTGGTGGTTGCGAGTAGTGGATCTGTATTCATCAGGTAAACCAGTACAGGTACAGTAAGTATGGAGCCGCCGCTGCCTACCAGGCCTAATGAAACACCGATCAGTATGGATGCGATATAACCAATAATTTCCATTTCCTTTTTTTGCAAGATTAACCGAAAGGTTCTTTTCACAATGTGACAGAAATCACAGCACTGACTGCATTAAACAAGTTCGATCATATTACGATATAGTTTGACCAGCTTCTGCTGTTCCATTTTTTTCAGCAACCGGGAGATCACTTCCCGTGAACTATTCAGGTCGTCTGCTATCTGCTGGTGCGAAAGTTCGATCGTTTTTTTTCCTGATTTACCGGCATAGCGCTTCAGGTAAAACTCCAGGCGTTCATCCATATTTCTGAAAGCAATATTATCCACCACGGAAAGCAATTCATCAAAGCGGCTGCGATAGGTTTGAATGACGA
>DATDIX010000134.1:0-4303 GCA_036520835.1 Chitinophagaceae bacterium
GAATAGGATTAGCCGGCGGTGGCACCGATGTAAGCCCTTATAGTGATCTTTATGGCGGCGCCATTCTTAATGCCACTATCTCTTTATATGCCAATGCAACGATCGAGCCCATTAATGAGAACAAGATCATACTGCAGGCGATTGACCGGGATGAAGAACAGGTATTTGAATGGAGCAAGGAACTGCCGATTGATGGTAAACTGGATCTATTGAAAGGCATCTATAACCGGATACAAAAAGATTATGGTATTAATCAACAAGGGTTCAGGCTGGCTACTTATGTAGATGCGCCTGCCGGATCGGGCTTAGGTACATCCTCAACACTGGTGGTTGCCATCATTGGTGCATTTACAGAAATGCTTCGTTTGCCATTAGGTGAATATGACATGGCGCATTATGCCTATGATATAGAAAGAAAAGACCTGAAACTGGCAGGTGGTAAGCAGGATCAGTATGCCGCTACTTTTGGCGGGGTGAACTTCATGGAATTCTATGGTGATGATAAAGTAATTGTCAACCCGCTCCGCATCAAACAGCAATACTTGTTCGAACTGGAAAATAACCTGTTGCTTTATTATACATCCACCAGCCGTGAATCGGCAGAGATCATAAAAAAACAAAGCAGGAATGTGCTTGATAAAAAAGACAGCTCGATTGAAGCCATGCACCAGTTGAAAGAACAGGCTAAACTAATGAAAGAAGCTTTGCTGAAAGGAAAGCTGAATGAAATAGGTGAAGTACTGGATTTTGGCTTTCAGCAAAAAAGGCAAATGGCTGAAGGTATCAGCAACCCGCTGATGGAAGAAATTTATGAGACGGCTAAAAAAGCAGGCGCTACCGGCGGAAAGATATCCGGTGCAGGCGGCGGCGGTTTTATGATATTCTATTGTCCTGTCAATACAAAGTACAGCGTGATAAAAAGCCTGGAACGTTTTGGTGGCCGATACAGGCGATATAAGTTTACAGAACATGGGCTGACGACGTGGACGATATAGTCAGAAAGTCGGAAAGTCCGGAAGAATCAGTCATAGCCAGGGAATGTTTTTCCGACTTTCCGACTTCCGGTCTTCCGGACTACAATTAAATACTATGGAAAAAATTAAAGACATTATCAAAGCTTCAATTGAAACGAAGCAGCAGGTTTTGCAGAATGATGATTTGCTGAAAACAATTGAAAAAGTTGTTGAAGTGATCGCCACTGCCTTTAGAAACGGCAAAAGAGTTTATTTCTGCGGTAATGGCGGCAGTGCGGCTGATGCACAACACCTGGCTGCTGAGTTTTCCGGCCGCTTCTATAAAGACAGGAAGGCCCTTCCTGCTGAAGCATTGCATTGTAATACCTCTTACCTGACAGCAGTAGGCAACGACTATGGATTCGACGTCATCTATTCCCGAATCATCGATGGAATCGGCGAGAAAGGCGATATCCTTGTCGGGCTTTCCACTTCCGGCAACTCGGTCAATATTATCAAAGCATTTGAAGTGGCAAAAGCAAAAGGGATGACAACGATCGGCTTTACCGGTTTGACGGGAGGGATAATGAAAAGCATCAGCGACCATTTGATCAATATACCTTCCACAGATACTCCACGTATACAGGAAAGCCATATCATGGCCGGGCACATTATTTGTCAGCTGGTGGAGGAAAAAATATTTACCCCAAACCCCTAAAGGGGCTTTACAGAATTTGCTATGGCAGATACAATTTTAAGTGAATCGGAATCCCGGCAAGTCCCCTGGGGACTTGGGGGTGAAGCGATCATATTAGCCGGCGGCCTGGGTACGAGATTACGTGATGCAGTTCCTGATCTTCCCAAATGCATGGCTCCGGTGGCTGGCAGACCTTTCCTGTTCTATGTGATCAATTACCTGCGCAGCCAGGGCATAGAAAAATTCATTTTTGCCCTGGGCTATAAACATGAAGTGATCGAAGAATATCTTGCGGGACAGTTTGCCACTCTTAATTATCAATGTGTCATTGAGGATGAACCATTGGGTACGGGCGGCGCTATCCGGCTTGCCTGCAAAAAAGCAGCTGAGCAAAATGTGCTGATCGCTAATGGAGATACCTTGTTTAAAATAAAAGGAGGAAAACTTTTTTCACTGCACCTGGAACGTGGTGCCCATTGCACACTGGCGTTAAAGCCTATGAATGATTTTGACCGGTATGGCGTGGTGGAAACAGGCGAGAGTAATATCATCCGAAACTTTAAAGAAAAGCAGTTCTACTCTTCCGGGCTTATCAACGGTGGTATCTATGTCCTGAACACCAAAAGTTTTTTAGCAGAAGATTTTCCTGAAAAATTCTCTTTTGAAAAAGACTATCTCGAAAAGCTGTTTAACCAACGAAAGTTTTATGGTCTTGCCGATGATGGATACTTTATTGACATCGGCATACCCGAAGATTATAACCGGGCACAGAAAGAACTGCAGTTACCCCCGCTTGCCCTGGAAAACATTGATAAGGACTGGACCCTGTTCCTTGACAGGGACGGTGTGATCAATATTGACAAGGACGGCAGCTATATTTTTACCCCGGATGAATTCATTTTTATGGAGGGGGCACTGGACCTGTTCAAAAAACTGAACACCGCATTCCGGTATATCATAGTTGTCACCAACCAGCGGGGAGTAGGCCGGGGATTGATGACGGAAGATTCCCTGCAATCCATTCACAGCAAGATGAAGGAAGGGGTCAACCGGTCAGGCGGCAAGATCAATGCGGTCTATTACTGCACGGCCAATGACAGGCTGAACCCGGAAAGGAAACCTAATCCGGGCATGGCCTTCCGGGCAAAGGCAGATTTCCCGGAGATCAACCTTTCAAGATCCATTATTGTTGGTAATAATATCAGCGATATGCGGTTTGGGAAAAACGCCGGCATGTACACGATTTTTGTAAGTACTACTACTAAGAATATCCAGCTTCCTCACCCGGATATCGACCTGATGTTCGACTCCCTGGCCGATTTTGCAAAAGCTTTATAACTCTTCCTGAAATTTTCACGGTATTTTGGCGTTATGCCCCTGTTCAGGCAACCTGTACATTTAGTATAACGTCAGGATATAGCTTACTTTTGTACTAATAAAATCAAACAAATTCTGTGAAAATAATCCTTACAAGATTTTCCCTGGCAAGCCTGCTGGTATTATTATCCGCACAATTTGCCTTTTCACAAAAGACCATCAGCCCGGCCGACCTTAAAAAACTGCAGGCAAAAGAAGACACGTTGAAAGCCTATACCCGTTACATGATCACGGATTCGCTGAGCCAGACCCGTATGATCGCCGACAGCATTGTTACCCGTGTGCTGGTAAGAGCATTAAAGATCAAAAATTCATTCTACTATCCCTTTGAATCGGTGTTGGGGATCTCTAAACTTTATGCGCCGGACAGCAGCTTCCGCATCTTTACCTGGAACCTTGCCTTCGACGATTATTATTCACGTCAAAAGGGAGCTATTCAAATGGCTACCAAAGATGGCTCACTGAAACTGGTACCTCTTACCGATAATTCCGAATTCACTGAAAACGCTGACGACTCCATTCGCAACAGGACAAACTGGATCGGCGCTGTATATTATAACATAGTACAGACAGAGTATAACGGGAAGAACTATTATACCCTGTTCGGTATCGACTATAATTCTGTCATGAGTAATAAGAAATGGGCGGAAGTGCTTACGTTCAATGAAAAGAAGGAACCGGTTTTCGGCGGGCCATTCTTCAGTTATGAAAAAGACAGTATCCGGCAAAAGACCCGCTATCGCTTCAGCCTCGAATATAAAAAGAATGCAAGGGTGATGTTGAATTATATTCCTGAACTGGATGTGATACTCGTAGATCACCTGATATCAGAAACGGATGAACCTGATAATAAATGGACCTTTGTTCCCGATGGCGATAATGAAGCTTTTAAATGGGTAAACGGTAAATGGGTGCATATTGACAAAGCTTTCGATTATAAAGTAGATATGACCGGCGCAGATGCGTACCTCGGCAGGCCCCCGATGGGCGACCCTATCCTGGATCAGAAAGGAAATAAGAACGAAAAGAAATTAGACGATAAGTCGAATAAGAACAAAACAAAAGAGAAGCTGCCGATCAATTACGACAACTGATCGTTGATCTCACTGATCAAACTATTATCGAAGATCGTATATAAAGAAAAGCAGGCATCAAAGTTTTGATGCCTGCTTTTCTTTATTCATTCATAATTCATAATTCTTAATTCATAACTCATAATTCCCTACTCATCCAGCTTCAACACCGCTAAGAATGCTTCCTGCGGAACCTCTACATT
>DATDIX010000135.1:0-5585 GCA_036520835.1 Chitinophagaceae bacterium
TTTATCGTTTCCAGTGAAACGGGGTTCTTTAGTTTTTTATGAGGTTTCAGGTCAACAGCTACCCAACGGTCATCATCTGTTGTTGGGTCCTGGTAAGCTTCTTTTACTACTTTAGCTATTCCCACCACATTGATCCCTTCATTACTGTGATAAAAAAAGACCTCCTCTCCTTTTTTCATACTGCGCAGGTGAAGCCTTGCTGCATAATTGCGGACGCCGCTCCATACAGTTTGTTTGTCTTTTTCCAGTTGCTCCCAGCTATAGGCGGAAGGTTCTGATTTGACCAGCCAGTGTGCCATACGATAAAAAGTGGTTTACAGATTTCAAATATAAACGAAGTTGGATAAATAAATATTCAGGCCGGATAAAACCGGGCTTGTTTTATCACCGTATTTGTTTTTGTTGGATACATGTAACCATACCCGGCCTGCGAAAACCAGCGTACAAACAAAAATTTAAAACAAAAACAAAACAATCTTTTTATGAAAAAGATCAGGTCTATTGCCTTGTTGCTTGCAGCGGCATTCGCTGTGAATGTATCGTTCGGACAGAAAATGATGAATGAAAAAACAGTGGAGGTGGGCGGTTCGCCTATGTATCCTTCCAAAAATATCGTGGAAAATGCCATGAACTCAAAAGACCATACCACGTTGGTAGCGGCTGTAAAAGCTGCCGGTCTTGTTGAAACATTGCAAAGTGAAGGCCCGTTTACCGTATTTGCCCCTACCAATGCCGCTTTTGATATGTTGCCAAAAGGAACTGTTGAAACACTGGTCAAGCCTGAGAACAAAGCAAAGCTGACAGGCATTCTTACCTACCACGTGGTAGCCGGTAAAATAGATACAAAGGGATTAGATGCAGCGATCAAAGCCGGTGGCGAATTAAAAACAGTAGCAGGCGGCAAACTGTGGATATCTAAAAAAGGCGGTAAGTACTGGCTGAAAGATGAGAATGGAGGAATGGCAGCTCTTACCATTAAGGATGTTTACCAGAGCAATGGTGTGATCCATGTGATCGACCATGTAGTGCTTCCGAAATAAGTCGGGTAGTGTCCATTTGTGTTGATTGGTGATTTTATCCCGCCTCTTTTTAAAAGGGCGGGATTTTATCTATAATCTGTATTAGAATTGGTTTCCGTTATCAACAGTAATCCATAAAAAGGTTGGTTCTTCAATCTAAGTCACCCCTTTTGCTTCGCTTTACTCGCAATGACGGGACAGGGGGCTGTACTCACCATCCGGTTGCCAGCACATCAGCCAGGTGAAGTGTTTTAAGTGAGTATCCTTTATGTTTGATATATCCCTGCAGGTGCATGAGGCAGGAAAGATCCGTGGATATTAAATACTGTGCGCCGGTGGCAAGGGCATTTTCCACTTTCTGTTCGCCCATGCCAACAGAGATGGCTTCAAATTTGACTGCAAAGGTTCCGCCGAAACCGCAACAGGTTTCCACATCATTCATCTCTGCTATTTCCAGGCCTTTTACATGGGATAATAATTTTCTCGGTTCCTGTTTTATCCGGCATTCCCGCAGGCCGGCACAACTGTCGTGGTAAGTGGCTTTTCCTTCCAGCGTAGCGCCAAAGTCTTCTTTCTTCAATACATTTATTAAAAAATCTGATAATTCAAAAATGCGTTTGCCTGTATCAACTATTTCATGATGCATGGCTGAGTTTTCGAAAAGCTTGGTATAATAATTACGGACAAAGCCCACGCAGCTGGCACTTGGCGCTACGATATAATCACTGCCTTTGAAATCTTTGATGAATTTGGTACAAACTGATTTTGCCTCATCCCAGAAGCCGGCATTGAAAGCCGGTTGCCCGCAACAGGTTTGGGCTGTATTGTAACTGACCGTACAGCCTGCTTTCTCCAATACTTTCACCATATTAAAACCTGTCTCGGGATAAAGCTGGTCAACAAAACATGGAATAAATATTTGTACATTCATAAGCCCCATGTCCCCCTAAAGGGGGAACTTGGTTTTAAAAGTTTAACTATGCCCCGAACATTTTTTATTCGGATAGTAGCTGTAATAATATTTCATCTATTGCTATAAAGAACTGTAATGAAATTCAAGATCACTTCGGTCTAAGTCCCCCTTTAGGGGACAGGGGTTGTATCATCTTCAGCGCCGTTATCGCCGCTTCTTCCCCTTTATGACCATGCCTGCCCCCTATCCTTTCTTGAGCCTGCTGGTCATTGTCCACCGTCAACACACCAAAGATAGTGGGAACAGGTAATGATAAGTTCAATTGCACTACGCCGTCCGTTACAGCTTTACATACATAATCAAAATGAGGGGTATCGCCCCTTACTATACAACCCAAAGCAATAAAGGCAGATGGCTTCTTCTTCTTGCCTGCATTTTCCCAGTAACTTTTTATGGCAAAAGGAATTTCAAAAGCACCGGGAACCGTGATAGTGATGATCTTTTTAAGGCCATGTTTCTGCAATTCAGCGATGCATCCTTTTTCCAGTTCATCAACAACAGCCGCATTCCATTCGGTCTTCACCAAAACGATACAGGCATCCTGGAAGTTCAGGATGCCTGTATCAATATGTAAAAGCTTACTGTTTGTTACTTCAGCCATGATCAGTTTACGTTGTAAACGCCCAGTTGAGCAAGATAGTTATCTGCGTCAAGTCCTTCCTTTGTTCCGGGGAATTTTTCTTTCAGTTCTTTGTACAGTTCAATAGCATCTTTCTGGTTTTTTATCACCCTGTCCGTCATGTAGGCAGCCAGGAACAATGCTTCAGCCGCAGCATCTTTGTCATCTTCAAATACATGGGACGCTTTTTTGTAATAATCCACGGCATCAGCTGTGTTACCCAGGTCACCGTTTGCATCACCCAGGAGTTTATAAGTTCTTGCCTGCATCGGTTTTGAGCTGGTGCTGAATTTTTTCAGGTACTTAACTGCATTCTGGTTGTCATCCAGCTTCAGGTAACATACGCCTGCATAGAAACAAGCAAGGTTGCCTGCATCTGTGCCTTCGTATTTGTCAATTACTTTCAAAAGACCGAAATGCTGCCCATCACCTCTTAAAGCAAGGTTGAAGGAATCCTTGCGGAAATAATCCTCTGCTTTGTACAATACATCAACCGATTTTTCTTCTTTTGGTTTCTGGATATAATTATTGTAAACAAAATACCCGGCCACGCCCAGCACCACCACCACGCAGGTGATAGAAATGATCTTACTGTTCCTTACCCAAAAATCTTTTGCCTTTGCAATCACAACTTCAGCGTTGTCTGCACCCTGCACTGTGTTCTTTTCTGCCATCTTTTTTATTTTGTTATTGTATTAACTTGGTTACTTGTTTATCAACTTCATCAGGCTCATTCCAAAATCTCCAGCGTCGGGGGGAGACTTTAGTGGCTAATCAACAATAAAAGGATAATTCTGGTCTACATATACATCCTTTAGTACTTCGCTGTCATCCGGCCAGGGGCTTTCTTCCGCAAACTTCACAGATTCCACTACAATATCATCTACTCTTTTATCAATCGCTGCCAGGTCTTTCTCCGTGGCAAACTTGCTATCCAATATTGTTTTACGAACTGTTTGTATCGGGTCCTTGCCTTTGTACTCATCCACTTCTTCCTTGGTACGGTACTTTTGCGGATCGCTGATCGAGTGGCCTTTGTAGCGATAGGTTTTAATTTCCAGTAAAGTAGGGCCGCCACCTTCTCTTGCTCTTTTTACTGCCCTTCCCACACCTTCGTGTACAGCTTCCGCACTCATACCATCAAGTGTGTCGGCCGGCATTTCATAGGCATCAGCCAGTTTATAAATGTCTATCACATTCGAAGTACGTTCTACTGACGTACCCATCGCATAGTTGTTGTTCTCGCAGATAAAGATCACCGGCAATTTCCAGAGCATAGCAAGATTGAATGTCTCATGCAGGATACCCTGTCTTGCTGCCCCGTCGCCGAAATAACAAAGCACCACATTATCCGTGCCGCGGTATTTTTCAGCAAAAGCCAAACCGGCGCCGGTGCCTATTTGTGCACCAACAATGCCATGGCCACCATAAAAACCCACATCCTTTCCAAAGAAGTGCATACTGCCACCCTTACCTTTTGCACAACCGGTAGCCTTGCCATACAACTCGGCCATACAGCTATTGACTGAAACACCTTTCGCAATTGCCAATCCATGATCACGGTAGGCGGTGATATAAAGATCTTCAGGTCTTGTTGCGGTCATACAACCGGCAGCGATGGCTTCCTGCCCGATATATGCATGAAAAAAGCCACGGATCTTTCCTTCCATTTTGTATTTCTCTTCCGCCATCAGTTCAAACTGGCGGATAAGCTGCATCAATTCGTACCAGTAGAGGTAAGTTTCTTTGGAGAATTTGGTAGCCAATGGGTTAAAATTTGAGCCGCAAAAATAAGGGAAAGAAAGCAATTTAAAATGCCGGATTTTAGATTTCAGGCATGTCCAATGCCAGGCCGAAGGGTTTCTAAGCCAGAAGGTTATGGTTATTGGTCGGCTTCATTGCTACTGGCATCTCCTGTTGCGACGCTCCATTCAGGGTTCTGTTCGCTATTCAGCTTTTTTCCTGCGCCTGGTTTTCCATTGTTAAAAGCCTTACTTCGAAAATAAATGCACAAATCGTTCCTACGGAACGAAACGTCGTGGTGCCGGAGCATTTATACCCATGAGCCGTTCCTACGGAACGAAGTATTTGGCGCTAATCATTTCTATCATCATGGTTTTTCTGCAATGAAATCTGCAAATCCAGTTTTTACCAGCAAACCGTCCCATTGGGACGACTCATTGGTTGGGATTAGAATGCAGGTTGTGACTAATGTTCCATAGGAACATTTGGTGCTATTTTTCAAAAGTTGTAGTAATTAAATTTATAATCCTTTAAGGCTGTGCAAAAATCAAACGATTATCTTGTGTGCCGATGCTTGATCTCCTGTCCATATCACTTCTCCAGTTCAAAAACTATACGAACCGTTCTTTTGATTTCAAAGAAAGGATCATCGGCATTTGCGGGAACAACGGCGCCGGCAAAACCAACCTGCTGGATGCTATTCATTATCTCTGTTTCACCAAAAGTTATTTCAGCCGCCTTGACGGCAATAATGTGCAGCAGGGAAAGAATGGTTTCAGGCTGGAAGGAAGTTTTGTTTTGCAGGATAGGCCGGAAAAGACCACCTGCATATTACGGGAAACAGGAAAGAAAGAATTTGCAGTCAATGATCAGCCTTATGACAAATTCTCGCAGCATATTGGCCGTTATCCCTGCGTGGTCATTGCGCCGGATGATTCAGTGCTTATTACCGGCGGAAGCGAAGAACGGAGAAAATTCATTGATGCATTGCTTTCGCAACTGGATGCAGATTACCTGCAGCATCTTATTATTTATGCCAAAGTGCTTCAGCAAAGGAATTCTTTACTGCGATTATTTGCGGAAACCCCAACCAAAGATCTTTCATTACTGGATGTATTGGATGAACAATTGATAAAACCCGGTGAATATATTTTTGATAAGCGTAAAGAATTCTTTGTGTC
Organism: Chitinophagaceae bacterium; assembly: GCA_036520835.1. GTDB lineage: Bacteria > Bacteroidota > Bacteroidia > Chitinophagales > Chitinophagaceae > VBAT01. The sequence goes on from DATDIX010000135.1 coordinate 5,536, forward strand.
TTTTTTGCCGCAGGTAAAACACCTGTACAGCGAAATTGCCATGCAGCCTG
>DATDIX010000136.1:0-2696 GCA_036520835.1 Chitinophagaceae bacterium
TAATATGGTCTGCTACTTTTATTACATCCATATTATGCTCGATCACTAATACGGTGTTGCCCCTGTCCACCAATTTATTCAATACATCCAGCAGGTGTTTGATATCTTCAAAATGAAGACCGGTGGTGGGTTCATCAAGGATGTAAAAAGTTTTGCCGGTATCTCTTTTGCCCAGTTCCGTCGAAAGTTTTACTCGTTGTGCTTCGCCCCCGCTCAGCGTTACAGCAGACTGGCCTAAAGTGATATATCCTAACCCTACATCTTCCAGCACTTTGATCTTCCTGTATAAATAGGGAACAGGCTGAAAGAACTCAACGGCTTCTTCCACCGTCATCTCCAGTACATCCGCAACAGATTTTCCTTTGTACCGTATTTCCAATGTTTCCCTGTTGTATCTTTTTCCATTACATTTTTCGCAATGCACATACACATCAGGTAAGAAATTCATTTCGATCACTCTCATGCCGCCGCCTTCACACACATCGCAACGTCCGCTTTTGACATTGAAAGAGAACCGACCGGCATTGTATCCCCTGATCTTTGCTTCAGGAATAGAAGCAAACAAGGTCCTTATCTCCGTAAAGAACCCGCAATAGGTAGCAGGGTTGCTTCTTGGCGTACGGCCGATGGGCGACTGGTCTATCTCGATCACCTTATCAATATGTTCCAGCCCCTTTATTGTTTTATACTCGAGCGGGATTCCCTTTGATCCGTAGGCATGATGGGAAAGGATCGGATACAGGGTTTCATTGATCAATGTTGATTTACCACTGCCACTCACCCCTGATACGACAATAAATTTTCCCAAAGGAAATTTTACATCTACATTTTGCAGGTTATTCCCTTTTGAACCTTTCATCTCGATGAATTTTCCATTCCCTTTTCTTCTTTCTTTTGGCACTACTATTTTATGAAGCCCGTTCAGGTACCCGGAAGTAAGTGTATCTAATTTCAATAGTTGGCCAGGGGCTCCCTGTGCTACAATTCTTCCTCCATGATAGCCGGCTTTCGGGCCTATATCGATCAGGTGATCGGCCGCCATCATAATATCTTTATCATGCTCTACCACCAGGACGCTGTTACCAATATCCCTGAGATTTTTTAAAGCATCTATCAGCCGGTGATTATCCCGCTGGTGCAACCCGATCGAAGGTTCATCTAATATATAAGTAATGCCCTGCAGTTGTGACCCGATCTGTGTAGCCAGCCTTATCCGCTGTGATTCGCCGCCACTAAGGGTTTTGGAAGGGCGGTTCAAGGTAAGATAAGTCAATCCCACATCCAGCAGGAACTGCAACCGTTCCCTTATTTCTTTCAATACATCTTTGGCTATCGTATTCTGCTTATTGCTTATTCTCAATTCTATGCCATCAAGCCAGGCAGCCAGGTTATCCAGGTTCATGTTGCTTAACTCTGATATATTTCTGCCCGCCACTTTGAACCAAAGACTTTCTTTCTTTAACCGGGTACCGCCGCAGCTTTCGCAATGCTTTAATTGCATATATCCTTCCGCCCAATCTCTCAGTCCTTCGCTATGTCCGTTATTGAACCATCGCTTCAGCATGTTCACAATCCCTTCATAAGGGGCCTGCGGATCAAACTGTGCATTCTCAAAATCAATTTCTGCTTCTGTCCCTTCTTCATTACCATATAACAGAATGTTCAATGCCTTCTGAGATATTTCTTTGATCGGTTTTACCAGCGAAATCTTATGCTTCTTAGCTATTTCCTGTGCCTGTTTAAATACATACGCTTCTCTTTCTTCTCCCAGCGGGGCTATTCCTCCTTCGCTAATGCTCAGTTCCCGGTCAGGAATGACCGCATCCATGTTTATATGAAAAGTAGTACCTAATCCCTTGCAAACAGGACAGGCTCCGTAAGGAGAGTTAAATGAAAAAGCATTGGGTGATGGTTCTTCATAGCTGATGCCTGTATCCTCGCACATCAGCAATTTTGAATATTGTACCGCATTTTTTTCTTCATTGATCTGCAGGAACATCAGGTCTTTCCCTAATTTCAATGTTTGCTGTACACTCTGGCTTAATCTTGATTTCAGGTCTTCGTTTACTTGCAGGCGGTCAACGACCAGTTCAATATCGTGTATCTTATAACGATCCACCTGCATCTTCGGCACGAGTTCCTTTATTTCACCGTCTATTCTAACTTTCAAAAAACCTTTTTTCCTTACATCTTCAAACAATTCGCGGTAATGCCCTTTGCGGCCACGAACCAACGGCGCCAGCAGGCTGATCTTTTTATTCCTGTATTTTGTAAAAATATTCTCAACGATCTCTTCTTCGCTCCACTTCACCATTATCTTGCCAGTGTTATAAGAATAGGCCTCTCCTATCCTCGCAAACATTAGCCGGAAGAAATCATATACTTCGGTGATCGTACCAACAGTTGAACGTGGATTCTTATTGGTGGTCTTCTGTTCAATGGAAATGACCGGTGAAAGCCCGGTGATCTTATCAACATCTGGCCGCTCCATATCGCCGATGAACTGGCGGGCATAAGCGCCAAATGTTTCCATATAGCGGCGCTGGCCTTCAGAATAAATAGTATCAAATGCCAGCGATGATTTGCCGCTACCGCTGATACCGGTTATCACTACCAGCTTATTCTTTGGGATGGAAATATCAAGGTTTTTCAGATTATGAACCCTTGCCCCGTAGACCTCGATCATATCATTATCT
>DATDIX010000137.1:0-6165 GCA_036520835.1 Chitinophagaceae bacterium
CCTTGATATAGTTTTTGACAACCGCAATAAAGAATATGGGGCTTATGCACTCCGGCGTGACTATAATAAGACAATGTTATTGTCGCTTGGCGCCGGTCTTTCTGTTCTTCTTTTTTTTATTCTGTTTAATATAGCCCGCCAGGATAATGTACCTGATCCTGTTGATCCGTTTAAGAAGTTAGAAGATATAGTTACGGTTGAAATGCTCCCTGCTGATCAGAAAAAACCGGAGTTGCCCAAACAACAGCCTAAACCTACGCAGCCGAAAGCTGAAAAAATGGCTACAGTTGACTTTACAACGCCAAGGATCGTTCCCAACGACCAGGTTGAAAAACCTGTTACTGCACAATCTGAACTTGACGGGAAGCAGATAGCCAATGAAACCACTGCGGGTAATGAAGTGAATGATCAAGTAATTGTTAGCGGCCCACCTGTGGATAACTCAGGAACAGGAAGCGGACCTGCCGGTACAGAACCAGGGTTTGCTCCCAGCTACTCCGATCCTGAGTACCCCGGGGGTCATGAGGCGTTGAGCCGGTTTTTGTCGCAGAACCTGGTTACCCCCGATGAGTTGGAAACCGGGGAAAAAAAGATGGTAAGAGTAAGATTTAAAGTTGATAAAGACGGCGCTGTAACAGGCTTTGAGATTGACCAGACGGGCGGAGCAGTGTTTGATAAAGAAGTGATCAGGGTGTGCAAAAAAATGCGTCGCTGGAAGCCGGCCCTGCAAAATGGCGTGGCGGTTCCTGTAAGCTATGTACTGCCCGTAACATTTATCGGGATAGAACAATAAAAAATCAATAATTTGCTCCCCTTGAAAACCGCCTACATGCTGGAAGAATTTGAAAAGAAAAGACAAAAGCAGGTCTCATCAATGCGTGGCATGATGGATTATGCGATGGGTGTTATCATCATTATTCTGGGGGTGATGTTTTTTTTTCGTGATCAATTTGATTTACCAATAAATGACAGGTACAAGCCCAATGCCTGGGATAAAGTATTTGGAATTATTTGTGCACTATACGGAACCTGGCGCATCTACAGGGGGTATAAGAAAAAATATTTTAAATGAGAGCAGTGAGTTGTTGCAGGTGGTTAAAGATATGGGCTTTGTTATTCCTGTTTTCCGGTTGTACCAATTATGAGCAGGATAAAAAGAATTGGCCTGATACATGGGATAATGGCACTATACAGATCAGTGTTGATGAATCGTTCAAACCGGTAATAGATGCACAGGTGCAGGTATATGAGGCGAATAATCCCGGCACAAAAATCATAGTTCATTATAAGCCCGAAGCAGAATGTTTGCAGGATCTTGTCAATGACAGTATCCGCATGATCATTGCAACACGGGGTTTTACGGAGGGGGAAGAGACTTATATTGTTGATTCGATGGGAATAGATCCGAAGAAAATGACTGTAGCCCGGGATGCTATAGCCGTTATTGTCAATCCCTTGTCACCTGATTCGATGTTTACCATGCAGGAGATAAAAGCAATACTTACCGGAAGATTTGTGAAAAAATTAATCCCTGTATTTGATGGGGTTAAGGCAACCAGCACGGTACGTTTTATCGTCGATTCAGTATTGAAAGATGAACCCCTTTCCCCGGATGCCGCAGCGGCCCGCACCAGTGAGGATGTGATTGATTATGTGGCAAAAAATCCCGGCGCCATTGGTTTTATAGGAGTGAGCTGGATTGGTAATAAGGAAGACACAACGCAAACTAATTTTTTAAGGAAAGTAAAAATAGCCTATTTGGAAAGTACCATTAAACCCGGAGGTTATGTATTACCCTACCAGGTCAATATTTCAACGAAGAACTATCCTATGGTACGTGATTTGGTCTATACACTGAAGGAGAAGCATAAAGGACTGGGAACAGGTTTTTCAGATTTCCTGGAGGGAGAGAAAGGGCAATTGATTTTCAAAAGAGCTTACCTGGCGCCGGCTATCAGGGATTTCCGGATCAGGAAGGCAAAATTGAGGGAATAAGTAAAGTAGTTTTATATTTACAACTCTAAAAAGTGAAAAGTAAAATGAAGAAATCACCAACGACTTTTTTAATTGCCATATCTATGTTGCTGGCCGTTTCGGGGTCACAGGCACAATCTGTTCAGGAAGGTGTCAATGACCTGTATGCAGAACGTTATAAAGGGGCAAAGGCAACATTTGAAAAATTGATCGCTGCCAACCCCAATAATATAGATGCAACTTACTGGCTGGGCCAGGCCCTTATTGCATCCGGGGATGTACCTGCCGCCAGGAATGTATATTCAAAAGCATTAATGACCAGCGCCAATGCGCCATTGCTCATTGTAGGTATTGGCCAGGTGGAATTAATAGAAAATAAACCCAGTGAAGCTTCACAACGCTTTGAAGCAGCGATTACCATGACCCGGGGTAAAAAAGGAGATGACCCGGTAATACTGAATGCAATCGGCCGTGCCATTGTCAATACATATACAGATAAAGAAAAGAAAGGGGATATTAACTATGCATTGGAAAAACTGGAAGCAGCATCACTGAGGGATCCGAACAATGCAGAAATATTCCTTAACCTGGGTAACGCTTACCGTAAGGCAAAGCCCGGCGAAGGTGGCGGCAAAGCTTTTGAGAATTACCGGAAAGCTAATGCGGCTAACCCCAATTTTGCACCACCTTACCACCGGCTGGCAAAACTATTCGAAACCCAAAAAAACCGCGAGTTATTTGAGCAATACCTGAATGATGCCATCACTAAGGATCCAAGGTTTGCACCCGCCTATTACGACCTGTATTATTACAGGCTGGGTAAATTAGATTTTCCGGCTGCACAGGATATGGCAGCAAAGTATATTGCCAATTCTGATCCTGATCCGCAGGCTGATCATTTCAAAGCACAGACCTACTGGGCGGAGAAGAAATATGATGATGCCATCAATATTTCTAAACAGATCATTGGCAAAGCCGGTGCAGAAACAAAGCCAAGAACCTATATTTTGTTAGCGGACAGCTATCTTGCAAAAGGTGATACCCTTGCCGCCAAGCCATATATTGATGAGTATTTTGCCAAAGCAAAGCCAGAGGATGTCACATCCATTCACCACAGGATCAAAGCAGATATCTATTCAGCAATTCCCGGGCAGGACGAACTGGTATACAGTACCTACCTCGAGGCGGTAAATGCCGATACAACGATCGATGGTAAGGTGGATCTGTTAAAACAAGCCGCTCTCCTGTTCAGGAAAAAAGGATTAAGGGAAAAAGAAGGTGATATCATGGCAATGCTGATACAAACAAAACCCAAACTCAGTATCAATGATGTGTTTGATGCTACGAGGGCTTATTATTTTGGCCAGGCCTATACAAAATCATATGATATGGCTTTAAAAATGACAGAGAACTTCCCGAATGAAGTGTATGGGTACCAGTGGAAGTTCAATAACCTGAAAATACTCGACTCCTCTTTTACAGAAAATAAACTTGTTCCTGCCGCTATAGAGTATTTCGAGTTCAGCCAGAAAGACACAGCTAAGTACAAAAGGGATTATTTGTCTTCGGCAGGTTTTCTGCTTGGCTATTATGCCAATGAAGCAAAAGACGGAGCAAAGGCTTTGGAGTATTGTAATAAAATGCTGCTCTTAGATCCCGCGAACGAAAATTTGCTGAAGATAAAACCGCAACTGGAAAAATCGGCCAAACAACCGCCTCCAAAAAGCGCTGGACAACCTGCAAAGCCCGGTGCACCCGGATCCAAACTGAACACGAATAAGGAGAGTACTAAAGTGTAACAAAATAATTTTTTAACAGAAGAACCCACCGTCACCCACTGTGGGTTCTTTGCTTTTAGATAAGGCTGGTTTACATAGAATTTGTAAGGTAATTTGATGATGCTACCTTATTTTTGCCCATCAGTTGAAAAACTATGATCTACTTACTTCAGGGCAACTTTTCCGCATCTGATGCCAGCTCTTACCTGCCGGTAGCTATCCAGGTGATCTTTGCCGTCGGGCTTATTGTTTTCCTGATCATTGTCACACATTTACTGGGCCCAAAAAGGAAAACGGCGGATAAATTACAGACCTTTGCAAGTGGTATTGAATCGCATGGTGATGCCCGCCAGCCCATGGCGATCAAGTATTTCCTGACGGCCATATTGTTTGTGCTGTTTGATGTGGAAGTGATCTTTTTTTATCCGTATGCTGTCAACTTCAGGGAACTGGGCTGGAATGGCTTCTGGGCAGTAATTATGTTTGTGGGATTTTTCCTTTGCGGGTTTATATATATTATTAAAAAAGGCGCTTTGAAGTGGGAAGATTAACCCCTGTCTCCGCCGCGGCGGGGGACTTAGGGATGAACAGTTCTTATATGCAATTGTTTATTAAGTATGATTATGAAGTGTCGATCTTGTGTATTAATTCATTCAATAAAAAAAATTTCATTCTCTGGAATGATTAAAACTCCCCTTTAGGGGTGGGGGTATCATGGCTCGTCCTGTATCATATAATGTCAATATTAAAAAGCTGGAGAATGACATCAGCATGGCTGATATGCCCGATGGTCACCGCGGCGAAGGCTTTTTTGCTACCTCCTTCGGCAAAGTGATCGGCCTGGCAAGAAGAAATTCGATATGGCCTTTGCCTTTTGCTACTTCCTGTTGTGGTATTGAGTTCATGGCGACAATGGGTTCGCATTATGACCTTGCAAGATTCGGATCAGAAAGAGTAGGTTTTTCTCCCCGTCAATGCGACCTGCTGATGGTGATGGGCACTATCGCAAAAAAAATGGGGCCTGTTGTAAAACAGGTTTACCTGCAGATGGCAGAACCCAGATGGGTAATTGCAGTAGGTGCTTGCGCATCAAGCGGTGGAATTTTTGATACATATAGCGTATTGCAGGGAATTGACCAGGTAGTGCCTGTAGATGTATATGTACCGGGCTGCCCGCCAAGACCCGAAGCGATCATTGACGGGGTGATGCGTATACAGGACCTGATTGGGAAAGAAAGTTTGAGAAGAAGGAACGGGGAGCAGTATAAGGCATTGCTGGAAAGTTATGGAATTCAATAATGTGGTGATTTGAAGATGTACCAATATATACAGATCATTTTCAAATCTTCAAATTGCCAAATCTTCAAATTGAAATGTCATTGACCAACGATATCATCAAACAAAGATTAACGGAGAAATTCGGCGACCAGGTCGGGGATTTTACAGAAGCTTATAGCATGCTTACATTTTCGGCGCCAAAGGAACTCAACCTGAAAGTGCTGAATTTTTTATATGATGACCCTCAATTGAAATTCCGTTTTCTGACCGATCTCTGCGCTGTACATTATCCTGATCAGAAAGGAAAAGAACTTGCTGTTGTTTATCACCTGCATAACCTGGAAGATAATATCCGCATTCGTTTTAAAGTATTTACCGGTATCAGCCAGCCGGATGTTTATACAGCAACCGGTTTATTCTCTGCTGCTAACTGGATGGAAAGAGAGACCTACGATTTCTATGGGGTTAACTTTCTCGGACATCCTAACCTGAAAAGAATATTAAACGTGGATGAAATGGATTATTTCCCGATGCGCAAAGAATATCCACTGGAAGACCAGAGCCGTGTAGATAAAGATGATGAAATGTTTGGCAGGGGAAGCGAGATCGGTTTTAAAGAAGAAAAGAAAAATGAGGGAACACTTATAGAAAACGGGAAACAGCATTAATGCAGGATAATAGTATTACTGAATAGAATTACAGCAGCTGGTTATAAAAAATAAAAATACAAAGACAGCAATGTCTGAACATCATATAAAATTACCGGAAGGAAGTATTGAGAAGACGACCACTACGCTTAACCTGGGTCCAACACACCCGGCAACGCATGGGGTATTTCAGAATATACTGGAGTTGGATGGTGAAAGAATTGTTTCTACAGAGCAGACAGTAGGATATATTCACCGGGCCTTTGAAAAAATTGCGGAGCGTCGTCCGCTGTATCAGATCACCCCGCTTACAGACAGGTTAAACTATTGTTCCTCCCCGCTTAATAATATGGGCTGGCACCTGACATGCGAAAAATTGTTAGGAGTGAAAACGCCGAAACGGGTGGATTATCTCCGCATCATCATCATGGAACTGGCCAGGATTTCCGATCACCTGATCTGTAATTCAATTGTAGGAGTGGACGCCG
>DATDIX010000138.1:0-19557 GCA_036520835.1 Chitinophagaceae bacterium
GGATGGATTGCTAACCTCTTGGGCATGGGTAGGGGTACTTTGGGATATAGCGGCCCATAGCCGAGGCAAATTTATATGCTAATCCCTTTAGGATAAGGCAAATTTTACAACATCTGGATAGGTGCTAAAATAGAAGGTTTCATTATTTTAATTTATAATCACATTTTCAATTAGTTATATGGTTTTGTTTATAAATTATCATAGAATATATTAACACCCAAAGGCCAAAAAACGCCGCTTTTTGAGGCTTGTTGAAATTTAATTTGAGGTCGATGTTTTGACTTGATTATTATTTGTTTGGTAACTGTATTGAATATTTCATTTTATAAACTAAAAAATATATTTTTAAGGCCCATATATCCTTTCAATAGCCGCTGCTTTTCCTCAATTCCGAAACATCTCCACTAGCCCTTTGAAGACCATTCATCATTTATGGAGAAAGCGTTATCTCAGGGTCTGAATTTTGGCAGGGGTATTTCTGTAAATTCGTCTCATCTAAAATCTGTTCTGCACTCAATGAGAAAGTTTTACCTGGGATGTACCCTGATGCTTATGTTATTTGCGGGCGGTAAAGCATCTGCCCAGGATTTTTCCAATAAGGGAAAGGAATTTTGGCTGGCCTATTGTTACCATGTCGGTATGCTTGGCGGCGGCTTTCCCAGTATGACGGTCTATATTACCTCAGATGTTGCGACATCCTATACCCTGGAAATTTATGGAGTGGCTACTATCGCAACCGGAAATTTGAACCCGGGGCAGGTGATCCCTGTGGCTATACCGACTGCTTATTTCATCAATAATGAGGGCACTTTTACCAATCGCACTATCCGGGTGACGGCTCCCAAGCCGGTAGTGGTTTATTCTTATATTACCAGGAATGCTGCCAGCGCCGGTACGCTATGTCTTCCGACCAATGTATTGGGCAAAGAGTATTATTCCATGAATTTTACCCAGGTTTCTAATGAGAATAATTCCAATTCATATTTTACCATAATTGCAGTTGAGGATAATACGGCTGTTGAAATAACCCCTTCAGCAGCTACAAAAAATGGCTGGGTGGCCAACACAACTTATACAGTCAACCTGAACAAAGGAGAGATATACCAGGTGCTGGGAGCTGCAAATGGGTTTAATGGTGAAGACCTTACAGGTTCCAAAATAAGATCAGTCGCTTCTGCCAGTGGCGGGTGTAAAAAGATCGCTGTTTATTCAGGCAGCGGAAAGATCAGAATCCCTGCCAGCGGTTGTTCCGGGAACAGTTCTGATAATTTATACCAACAGCTATATCCAACAGGTTCCTGGGGTAAAAAATACCTTACCGCACCCAGTGCAAATAATCCCAATAACTACTATCGTATCGGCAGGAGTGACCCTGCTTCCAATGTTTATCTCAATGGAGCGCTGATACCTGCCGGTTCTTTTATCAATAACTATTACCAGTTCTTCAATAATATTCCTAACCTGATCGAATCAGATCTTCCGATCTCGGTTGCACAATTTTTTACTACGCAGGGCTGTGATGGCAATCCATCCAGCCAGCCATACGATCCTGACATGATCATGCTGAACCCGGTGGAACAGAATATTGACCGTGTTACACTGGTCAGTTCAAACCTGGTGGCAGCAGCCACTCCGCAATACCCCCATCAGCATAATATTCATGCCATCATGAAAAACGGGGGTACGGGTATTTCTTCATTTAAACTGGATGGCAACCCGGTGCCGATTGGCTCCTGGGCGGTGCATCCCGCCGATCCTGCTTATTCATACCTCTACATGAATAGCGTAAGCCAGGGCTATCATACACTTTCTTCCGACTCAGGTTTTAATGCTACCGCCTACGGTTATGCCAATTTTGAATCTTATGGCTATTCAGCAGGCGCTAATGTGAAGGATCTTTACCAGTTTATTTCGATCTCTAACCAGTATGCGTCCGTTGATTTTCCTGCTGCCTGTAAAGGAGCCATTTCAACTTTCTCCATGACATTTCCCTATAAGCCCACCCAGATCATCTGGAACTTTAATGGTTTATTTCCTAATGATACCGCTAATAACCCTGTTTATACTTCCTCCAGCGTAGTTAACGGAAGAACCTTATATAAATATGATCTGCCGGGCACTTATACTATGCCCGCCGCCGGCAGTTACCCCATCCAGATAGTTGCCCAGAATCCCACTTCGGATGGTTGTAGTGGGATACAGGAAATAGATATAGAATTACAGGTGTTTGATCCTCCTGTAGCGGCATTCAATTTTACGACCAATGGCTGTGTATCGAGCCCGGTAGTATTTACTGATAATACTACGAATACTGGAGGACGACCCATTACACACTGGCACTGGAACTTTGGCGATGGTAATACCGCTAATGACGTGCCTACAATAAATCATACATATGCAGGGCCCGGTTCTTACAATGTTAAATACACCGTGATCACTGATATCGGTTGTTTAGCAGATACCATACCGCAGGTTGTTGTATTGAACGATCCTCCGGTTGCACAATTCAGTACTGCTGCTCCCTACTGTGCAGGGAAAACGATCTCATTCACGGATAACTCAACTGTCAGTTCAGGGGCAATTGCTAAATGGACATGGAATTTTGGGGATGGTTCTCCTGTCGTTATTGCATTCACCAATGCTGCTCAAACACATACTTATACCAACCCGGGAACTTACCCTGTTACCCTGGAAGTAGAAACGGCTTCAGGCTGCAGGAGTAACGTTACAAGTATTCCTGTAACAGTAAACCCGAATCCTGTTGTTGCATTTAATTTGCCAAATGTTTGTTTACCTGTGGGAGCAGCCCAGTTCAACAGCACATCCACGATCAGCGATGGAACGGAAAACCTGTTTGGATATATATGGAATTTTGGAGATGCTACTCCAACATCCAGTGTTCAGAACCCGCTACATAACTATACCGGAGCCGGACCTTACAACGTATCGCTTACTGTAACTTCAAACAACGGATGCATTACTACAGGTACCCAAAGCCTTACTACTATTTATACAGAGCCGATAGCTATTTTCCCGCAACCGGCAGACGTATGTCTTGGAGCGCCGATGAATTTTACTGATCAAAGCATGGCTGCAGGTTCTACGGTTACCCAATGGCTCTGGAATTTTGGAGATGCTACTACATCAACATTGCAGAACCCCGCAAAGACATATACAGCAGCAGGAACATACACAGTTACGCTTACTATTACTTCTGCCATCGGGTGTCAATCGGTTAGCCCCGCTAATATTGCTACACGCCAGGTAGTGGTAAATGCTTTACCCGTTGCTGATTTCAATACCTCATTGCCCGGATGTGCCGGCCAGGGAATAACATTCACCAATGCATCGGTTGCTAATTCAGGCAATATCACCAGGTGGACATGGAATTTTGGAGATGCAACAAATGCGACGCTTACCACCGGAGCTCCTTTTATTCATACGTACGCTACAGCTTCGGCTACTCCTTATAATGCGACATTGCAGGTGGAGACAGATAAAGGATGTATCAGTACAGTATTAACGAAACCTGTTTTAATTAATCCGGTTCCTTCTGCCGGTTTTATCTCACCTGAAATATGCGTGAACGATGTACTGGCTCCGTTTACCGATACTTCATCCGGGGGAGCAACGGGATGGGAGTGGAACTTTGGAGATCCCAATGCCACGGCAGGTAACCCGAATATTTCTACCGTGCAGAACCCTACGCATCATTATACAATGCCCGGCAACTATACAGTACAACTGGTCGCTACCAATGCCGCCGGATGTAAGGATACCATCTCTAACCCTGTCAAGGTTAATGGCGGATTGCTGACCCCGCAATTCACGGTTGAAAACACAACGCCGCTTTGCAGTAATAAGAGCATAACGATCAAAGACGCTTCTACAATCAATGCAGGAAATATTTTGCGGGTTGAAATATACTGGGATCCTGCTGATATCACGATTAAAACAACCGATGATGATCCCGTTGCAGGGAGAACCTACACACATACTTATCCTGAATTCTTTACACCAGCGACCAGGACGTATAACGTACGATATGTAGTGTATTCAGGTATTACTTGTTTTATGGAGTTCACAAGGCCTGTTACCCTGCTGGCAACACCACAGCTTGGGTTCAATTCTGCTCTACCGGTGTGCAGCAGTGTGCCTGCATTTCAACTTGCACAACCGCAGTTGATAAACAATCTTCCGGGTTCAGGTGCATTCAGCGGAAGCGGTGTGACTTCAACCGGTCTCTTTGATCCGCAGGCAGCAGGAGATGGGACACACACGATCACCTATACATATACAGCCACCAACGGATGTGCTAACTCCGTTGATCAGACTGTTATCGTTGATCCAACACCGGTTGCTGATGCAGGTCCTGATAAGTTTTTGCTTGAAGGCGGGTATATTACACTTACGCCAAAACTGGTAACGAATATACCGGTTACGTATGCATGGACACCGGCGACCTATCTTAACAATCCATCTGTTGCTAATGCACAGGCATCGCCGCCAACTGATTTCACTTATACGCTTACCGTAACATCGGATAAAGGTTGTACAGATAATGACGAGGTATTTGTCAAACTGCTGAAGTCACTGGTGATACCGAATATCTTCAGCCCGAACAACGATGGCATCAATGACAAATGGGTGATCGAACACCTGGAAAGTTACCCGGGTTGTACGATCCAGTTATACAATCGTTATGGTCAAATGGTGCAGCGCTTTGTAAATTATACACCATGGGATGGAAAGATAAACGGTCAGGATGCGCCGCTGGGAACTTATTATTACATCATTGACCCGAAGAGCGGAAGAAAACCGATCACCGGGTTTGTAGATATAATTCGTTAATAATTATGAAAAGAAACTGGTTAATAATCGCCACTGTTTTTTGGGTTAATGTTGTTGCCGGGCAGCAACGTTCTCACTATACACAGTATATATTGAACAATTATATTCTCAACCCGGCTTTGAGTGGTATTGAAAATTACACCGATGTCAAGGTCAGTGTCCGGGATCAGTGGGTAGGTTTGAATGGGGCACCGCGTACGGTTTATTTTACTGCGCATGGCCCGATAGGAAAAAAAGATTACAAAACATCAGCTACATCTTATAATATTCCCGGGGAGAACCCGAGGGGAAATTCTTACTGGGAAAGTTACACGGCTTCAGAACCACATCATGGCGTCGGCCTTACGGTGCTGAATGATAAGACCGGTAACTTTAACCGGTTCACTACCTATGCTACTTATGCTTATCATCTTGGATTGAATGCAAGAACAAACCTTGCAGCCGGTTTTTCAGCAGGCTTTACCATAGTTGGTCTCAATGCTGATGGTAAAGCTTTTTTTGGCCCTACTTTTCCTTCTGATCCTGCTTTGGCAGGCACTACCGGTGAAGTCAATAAAATGAAACCTGATCTTGGTGCGGGGCTTTGGTTGTATTCTGCCGATTATTTTATCGGGCTGTCGGCGCAGCAGATCATTCCCCAGAAACTGGCCTTTGCAGATGACGCTACTTTTGAAAGCAAGGGCATGCTTGTCCCGCATATCTTTCTTACCGGGGGCTATCGTTTCATGATCAATGATGATATAAATGCTATTCCATCCGTCATGGTAAAATATATCAGCGGCGCTTTTAAAAATGATTACCAGGCCGAAGTAAATCTTAAAGTGCAATACAGGGATGCTCTCTGGATTGGCGGCAGTTACAGGCAGTTTGACGGGTATGCCGCTATGCTTGGGTTAAACGTAGCCAATACTTTTAATATCGGCTATTCGTATGATTTCACACAAACAGACCTGAGAACTTATAGCCGCGGAACACATGAATTGATGATCGGGTTCCTGCTGGGTAACCGCTATGGGGATACATGCCCGAGAAATGTTTGGTAATGATCAGAGGTGAACGATCTTCCTGGTTTTTACTTTGATCAGGTTATTGATAGCTTTCTGAACATCTTTTTTACCCTGTTCAACTGCTTTTAAGCTAATATCTGAATCCGGAATGCCTTTCAGGTTATTCTCACATAATTGTTGCTGGATGGTGGTCAGTTCAACCATGGCCTGTGTATAAGCCTGGTGAAGACTGTCTATCTTTATTTCTGCAACAGCTTTATTTAATTCTTCGTTCACTTTATTCCATTCTATATTATCGTAAGCCAGGCGCAGTTTATCTTCCATTTTCTTCCAGTCAACCTTGCTCATTTCTTTGTCATACTCACTCTTTACAATACTTTTTTCGTAAGTGGTCATTACATCGGCTATCTTATTCTCCACGGCTTTCCATTGTTTTTCTTCCAATACTTTTCTCGATGCTTCCACGACTTCTTTCACTTGTTCTTCCTGGTATCCCTTCAACTGCGGAACAGGGGGCTGGTTGAGCTCCGTCAGCGCAACATTCATAAATAAATTGGAAACCGGGCTGGTATAGGCATAGGAATATGCCGGTGTGGGAGTTTCTGGTATCTGACTTTCCGGTTTGGTTGTTGTTTTATTGTCTGCAGCCG
Source organism: Chitinophagaceae bacterium (assembly GCA_036520835.1). Taxonomy (GTDB): domain Bacteria; phylum Bacteroidota; class Bacteroidia; order Chitinophagales; family Chitinophagaceae; genus VBAT01. Next base: position 6,509 of record DATDIX010000138.1, read on the forward strand.
TTGGTTTAATAATATTGACGATAGACGGAGCAGGAATTTCTGCCTGTTCTTCAGAAGCCAAATTCCCTTTCTCTTCGCCGTCACTGAATAAATAAAATGGGGATGAGAGGCTCGTTAAAGAATCAACCGTGTCTGTGTCTTTTGCAGGTTTACTGATGATCAGCAAAGCATTTAACACAATAAAGCAAAGCAAACCTGCGAATAAACCAGCCAGTTTATTAAAAGAGAGAACCTGTTTTTTCTGAACACCCAGCATACATTCGATCCGGTGAAGCAGATCCGCTTTTTTCCCCGCAGCAGCTACTGCCAGGGGTTTGGGGTGATGATTATTTTTTTCCAACGTGAGCAGGGCAGAGGCATAGCCATAAGGGTCATATTGAAACTGGAGGACCATTTCATCGCAACTCAATTCCCTTTCTCTTTCTATTATTTTTATAAATGCTTTTACAAAAGGATTGAAATACAAAATAACCTGTATAAATCGTATCACCAGGTTCAGCAGGTAGTCATGCCGCCTGATATGCGCCAGTTCATGAAGCAGGATAGCCTCAATTTGCTGGGTGTTCAAATGATTAACGGCTGCTAAAGGGAGAAGAATAACAGGTTTGAGATACCCGATGGTAACAGGAGAAGTGACAATACCTGACAGCCAGATATGCACGGGTTTTTTGATCCCCATCCGGGCGGCAACATTTTTTACGAATATTCTCCACTCAACATCTGTCTTGCTTAATTTATATTGACGGATGACCTGGACGTAACGATAATTGCGGATAAAATTAAAAACGGGGAGTGCCAGTAAGACAAGATATATCAATGAGGCTACAGGTAGCATTGTTTGCAGCCATTCGTTTAATTGTTCATTGTTTCCTGTGCTGATCATGACAGAAGTAATGGCGCCATTACCAGGCGTACTGGCTGCCAGGATTGACAGGAAAGTATAGGCAAACCAGGCAAACCCGGCAATAAGAAGGCCTGAGGCCAGCGAACTTTTTTGTGCAGATTTAGCATTCCTGAAAATGCCTGTGATGACCTGGTAGATCACCCAGAGAAATGCCATTTGCCAAAGGCTATTGAGCACAGCCCAGCCTAATGCTTGCAGAAAGTTGGATTGGCCGAAGATCATTACTATTGATTTTTCAGGTTATTCAGCAGTGCCTGTATTTTTTCCAGTTCTTCCGGGCTGGCTTTATGTTCACCAAGAGCCTGGATAACAAGCTGGGTAGGGGATCCGCCAAACAAATTGTCGATCATTTTGCTTAGCAGGTGTTTTTGTGTTTTCTCTTTGTTCACTGCTGCCTGGTACACGTGGGTGCGCATTGAGTCATCTCTTTTCACCAAACCTTTTTCATGCATGATCTGCATTAGTTTCAGGGTAGTGGTATAGCCAACATCTTTTGTTCGGGCCAGTTCTTCATGCACATCCCTTACGGTAGCTAAACCTTTTGCCCAAAGGGCCTGCAATATTTCCAGTTCACTTTCGGTTGGCTTGATGGTCTTTGTGTTTGACATAAAAAAAGGTATTTACAACCCGAATATACGACTATTTTCGTATGACGAAATATTCCTAACCTTATTTAATTTTTTTTAACACTGTTTAACTATGTGACGCAGAAGCCTGGAAAAGGTTACAGGGGTGTATGCTCAGTATTTTTCAGGGATAAAAGGTACCACCACTTCTATGATCGTACCTTTTTCGGGGGTACTGTAAACGTTATATGTTCCGCCCATCATCATCGCCCTTTCCTTCATACCCATGATACCAAGTGTTTTTTTGTCTTTGACCGTACCGGGATCGAATCCCTTGCCATCATCCTCGATCATCATAATTAGCGACTGCTGGTCCTGCCAGACCAGGGATACATCAATTTTTTTGGCTTCTGCATGGCGGACAGAATTGGTCAGTGATTCCTGGAATATCCGGAAAAGGCCGATCGCCAGATTTTTTGGGGATTTATCTTCTGTGATACTGGTTATAAAACTTGTTTTAATGCCCGTTCTTTTGCCAAAGTCATTACAATACCATTCCAGCGTTGCCACCAGTCCCAGGTCATCCAGCAGACCGGGTCTCAGCTCTGCAGATATCTTTCTGACGGTTTCCACCATATTATTGATCGAATCAATTACCTGGTCAAAGCCGTCGGAGGATGAACCCTCTTTCCCGGTAATTTTTTTGGTTAACCGGGACACATCCATTTTTAATACGGTAAGTTGCTGGCCCAGTTCATCATGTATTTCTCTTGAAAGATTCAATCGTTCCTCTTCCCGGATGGTTTCAATATAATTGCTTAACAGGCGAAGATCTTCCCTGGATCTCCGTAATTCATTTTCTGCTTTCTTTCTTTCACTGATATCTCTTACAAAAGCCAGGAAACGGTCGGGGGCAATGATCCGGGCTGAGATTTCGACATCCAACAGCGTACCGTCCTTTCGTTTCAGTTTTCTTTCGGTAGTAGATGTTTTGCCCGACAGGATCTCCTCAAATTTAAAAGGGATCCTTTGAAGTTCGGCTTGCACGGTGAGTTCATTTGCACGCATTTTCAGTAATTCTTCCTCGCTGTATTGCGAAAGCCGGCAACCGGCAGGATTGACAACTAAAAATTCTCCCCGGAAGTTGGCAATGAAAATACCATCGGAGGCCTGCTCCACCAATGTCCGGTATTTCACTTCACTTTCCCTGATCCGTTCTTCTGCCTTTTTTATCCCGGTTACATTACGTACGAGGACAAGCACAACATCTTTTCCCTGCGGTATATATCTTGCTTCATAATCCAGCAGTTCATTGTCCACCTGCATCTGGTAGCTATGGGTGACCACCTGCCGGCTTACCAATGCTTTTTCAATGTTCGACATGATCTCTTCTGCTAATCCGGGTGGTAGTATTTCCATGATCTTTTTTCCGATGAGTTCCTCCTTTGGTACGAGATCTTTTTGGTCTATTGGATTATTGTAGTCAATATACCTTCCCTCCGCGTCTATCAGGAATACCAGGTCAGGGAGTGCATTTACGATCGTTTTATTTCTTTTTTCACTTTTATCCAATTCCGCCGTTTTGAGTAATACGAGTTGTTGCAACCGGGCCGGTGTCTTTCCGAGATAGGCAGCAAATAAACCTCCTGTAACAGATAACATCAGGCCAATAATCGTAATGAGAAGAATATCCTGCAATGGCTTGTATCCGTTTGCAGCGATTACGGATAGTTTCCATTCTCCACCTGGAATGTAAACGGATACTTCCTGTTTAGCGGGAGTTTTTTTTATGGGTAAAAAGAATTCTTCCTGCTTTGTTTCAGGATTGATCCTGGATAATTGAAAATAATAACCGGTTTTACCCAAAGTATCGATACCTGCTGCCTGCAATAAAGTCTGCATCCTGATAATAACGGCAGAGAATCCCCAGAATTTATTGTTTCGGAAAACCGGCAAACGGCCTATCACCGCCATTCCTCCCTCCCGGAGTTGAAGGGGACCGGCAAAGAATAATTCTTTTTTATAAATAGCCTTAAATGCTTCTTTGTTTCTTGCACTGTCTTTAAGGATATCATACCCGATAGCCGCTTCATTTCCTTTTAAAGGATAGACATACTGTATCACTCCACCGGGAACCAATTGCAGTACATCAACATATTTGTGGCTCCGGAAAATATAAGCCGCGATTGAGTCAAAGTTTCGGGGAATTCCATCCCCATCTATGACAAGTGCCAGTGATTGTGTTGCCGACAAGCTGTATTGTAGTGCCTGCTGCAGCCGGTTGCTGACCGACCCGGCAACATGACCGGCCGCCTGCCTTTCTTCTTTCTTTAAAGTATTATAATGCTGGTATGTTACATACAGGCAAGCAGAAGTGAGCAGCAAGAAAGTAAACAATCCTATTATCCATGGCTTTATGAACAGCCATGTATTTGCCTGGTATTTTGGGTTATGATCGCTCATTAGGTTTACCCGGAAGCTATTAAGTGCTGGCTAACGGGTATTGCCGTTTTCTGTCGGGTACAAATTACCGGCATTATTGAAACTAATACATTCCGGCTTTTCTATATAGTACAGGAAGTAAATTAATGCAAGTTTAAGGGTTACTGCGAAAACACATTAAAGTATTTCCTTATTTTTTAAACTTTAGTTACGCAGAGTTGAAAAAAATAAGCCCCCCTGTGGAAACAGGGGGACTTAATGATAATGGTTCTGATTAAGCTCTTGAACTATTTTAAATAGACCGTAGTAGCTGCTTCTGTTTTTGTCGTTACTGCCGGTATAGTTTTTTCTTCTTTTTTTACCTGTGCATGGCCACCTGAATTACCTGCATGAAAACTGGCAAGGGTGGGTGCGAGGACTAAAGATACAATAGACATCAATTTAATCAAAATATTCATTGAAGGTCCTGAAGTATCTTTAAAAGGGTCTCCGACCGTATCGCCGGTTACTGCGGCTTTGTGCGGGTCACTTCCTTTTTTGTAGATCTGGCCATTGATCTCAGCACCTTTTTCAAAAGATTTTTTTGCATTATCCCAGGCGCCACCGGCATTGTTCTGGAACATTCCCATCAGTACGCCGCTCACCGTAGCGCCAGCAAGAAAACCACCCAGTGCCTCAGGGCCGAGGATAAAACCGATGATGATAGGGGATACGATGGCTATTGCACCCGGTGCGATCATTTTCCGGATAGACGCATCTGTAGAGATGGCCACACATTTTTCATACTCGGGTTTTCCTTTACCTTCCATGATACCCGGAATTTCCCTGAACTGGCGGCGAACTTCTTCAACCATTGCCATTGCTGCTTTACCAACAGCCTGGATAGCGAGTGAAGAGAATATAAAAGGGATCATGCCACCAACGAATAATGAAGCCAGCACATCCGCTTTATAAATGTCAATGCCTGACATGGCATAACCGTTATGATTGACCACGCCTACATAAGCTGCGAACAAAGCCAATGCCGTCAACGCTGCAGAAGCGATGGCAAAACCTTTACCTGTAGCAGCCGTTGTATTACCTACTGCATCGAGCACATCCGTTTTTTCACGAACTTCTTTGGGCAGCTCACTCATTTCTGCAATACCACCTGCATTATCGGCGATCGGGCCAAAAGCATCGATCGCTAACTGCATAGCTGTAGTGGCCATCATACCGGCAGCAGCTATCGCTACTCCATATAGACCGGCGCACTCATAAGAACCCCAGATACCGGCGGCTAAAACAAGTATTGGTAATAAAGTTGATTCCATACCGACAGCCAAACCACCAATTACGTTAGTAGCATGTCCTGTTCCTGATTGGCGGACAATGGTATTAACAGGACGTTTGCCCATGGCCGTATAATATTCAGTAATGATACTCATTAATGTACCCACCACTAAACCTACCGCGATAGCGCCAAGCACTCCCCATTTTGTGAACTCATGATCACGAAGGACCATAGTATCAGGTAATATATAATATACAAGTCCTATCGAAGCAACGGCGGTCAATACAATAGAACCCCAGTTACCCATATTTAAAGCTTTCTGCACACTGGCAGTATTGACACCTGCTGTATCGCTGACACGAACAAACCAGGTGCCTACAATAGAAAAAATAATACCCATTCCAGCGATCAGCATGGGCAACAGGATAGGGGAGAGACCACCTAACCCATCATCACCTACTACACGGGTTTCCTGGCCAAGAACAATTGTTGCTAATACGGTAGCAACATAAGACCCAAACAGGTCAGCTCCCATACCGGCAACATCGCCTACATTATCTCCTACGTTATCGGCGATAGTCGCGGGGTTGCGGGGATCATCTTCAGGAATACCTGCTTCCACTTTACCAACCAGGTCAGCGCCAACATCAGCTGCCTTGGTATAGATACCACCGCCTACACGGGCAAACAATGCTATGGATTCAGCACCTAATGAAAACCCGGTGAGTACTTCGATGGCTTTCACCATTTCAGCAGAATCAACAGCCGCATCACCGACAAATACCATTTTCAATACAATGAATAAACCACCCAGGCCTAATACGGCGAGGCCGGCAACACCTAATCCCATTACCGATCCGCCGGTAAAAGAAACTTTTAATGCTTTTGATAAACTGGTACGGGCGGCTTCAGCTGTGCGGACATTACTTTTTGTAGCGATTCGCATACCGATATAACCGGCCGTAGCGCTGAATACAGCGCCAAGGATAAAAGCAATCGCAATAGACCAGTGTGAGTTCTCATTCGTGGTTGACATGAAACCAAGAAGGATGGCAACGATAGCAACGAAGTAGCCTAATATCTTCCATTCTGCTTTGAGAAAAGCCATGGCCCCGTCAGCAATGTACTTGCTGATCTCTTTCATGCGGTCATTGCCCGCATTCTGTTTTGAAACCCAATTGAATTTAACAAGGGTGTACAACAACCCGATTACACCCATGAGAGGTACGGCATAGATCAATTTGTCCATAAAACAGTGATTCTCTTAATAAAAAGTTTAAAGGACGGCAAAGATAGGGGAAAACAGGCTTCTTGGCAATCTTGACTGCTTTTTTGTTACCAGCTTCAAATCCTTGATTTAGCGTTCCTTGCGGCGTTTACACAGGGCTTGACCCGGTGCTCTGTTCAGGGTTCTTTCACTTTTTATCAACTGTATTCATGGAGTCGGCTTTATTTAATTCAACATCGGCAGATATAATGGAAGTTTTTGGCGATCCGCAGTCACAGTCACAATTTTTGGGCTTCAGGTTTTCGGCATTTTTCAATTCCCGGTCAATATCTTTCAATTCAGTGTTTGTCTTTCTTATTTCAGCAGCATTTTTAGCATCCGATACTTTGATATCCAGGTTATCAAAACCAATATTGCTGATAGCAGCATTGAACGCTTCTTTGGTAGAACTGCTGAGTGAAATATCAAACTCTTGTTTTAATGAAGTGGTAAATTCTTTCAGGGCAAATGCAATGGATTCTTCCCTTTCTGTGACGGCCATGATATACGCTTTTGCATTTTGGGGCAATGATATCTTACCATTCTTTAAATCAAAAGCAAACTCTTCTTTGTTCCTTTCGGCCGGCCCGCCTTCAACATAAACTTTTACAGAAGGTATTATCAAAAACACTTTGACCTTTTCCCTGTATTCACCGCTGATCCGTACAAACAATTCGCTTTCCTCCACACCATTTATACCTTTCAGTAAAACATCAATATTGTACCAGCCAAAGCTTTCGATGGTGAACTGGTAATATTCAGCATCATAATATTGAGGTGAAACTCTTTCTTCGAAATCAACGGGCGGGGGAGGGCCGACAGGTTCGGTAATTGTTACAGGCGGAGCAGGTTCTTTCTTTTCTTCTACAAGGCTTCCATTTTCTTTTATGAGTTCTTTTTTTCTTGATCTTGCTTCTTCCTTTTGATAGTTGAGATCGGAGATGGCTTGTTTATATTTTGCGCAACTGTCTGCACAATCGTATAGATAAGCATGTGCCGGTAATGGTAAATTTCTCCTGTCACTTTCATTTTGAATATACTTGTATATATTCAGCAATTCATATCCCGTACCGGTATCCGTTTTGAAAAAGGCAGTACCAATACTGCCCCCATTCCTGCTGATAAGATTGCATTTATAAATATTGTAAGTGCCATATTCTTCGAGATGATCGTAATAGTAAATGGAATCCTTTGTTTTTATTTGATGCCCTTCAAATTCCCTATAATGGATTCCATGCTCATAATACCTGTAATCATCACCTTCCTCAACATAAGGGAATCTTTTCATGAAATGTGCCAGGTCAGGCCCCGTCATATCCTTTCCAATCGCATGACAGTTTGCACATTTACTTTGAAACAAAACCTGTCCCTGCTGAATGCTGCTTAATTGTTTATTTTCCGGCAAAGCGGCCGGCTCTTTCCAATTGATATTCCCATTCTCATCTTTTTGCCCTTTGAACAATTGCATCCCTTCGGCGAGGTAATCGGTGGGCAAAGCCACTTTGATCGCTTGTGTGATCTTTGTATCCTGCCCGCCTTTGGCATTAATATAGATCATACCGCCGCTGGAAAGGGGTTCGCCGTTGGATTGTGTTACCAGCCCTGCATTTATCATTTGCTCCAGGGAATAAGCTTCTTTTATTTCTAATGTAACTGTATTTCCGTTGCCGGTTGTCAGCGAACCTTTGGGTATCTTCAGCAAAGCCCCGTTCTTGGTGACAAGAACTGTATCCCTGTTGATATCAATTGTGTATTCCTGTAAAGGAAGGTTATCTGTGCTGAGAAGTTTGCCGGATGTTGTTGAAGTATTACAACTAATAATAATAGCGAATGCAACGAAAATAAGCAGCAGCGAATATTTCATATGGAAAGTTTAAGTATATACAGATGCTGTTTATTCCCATTTTCATAAAATAGTAACCCTTCACGATTAATTATTTTTTTGAACAGAAAGAAAAGCATTGCCCAGGTTGTCAATAATATCTCCGGCTATCATCGCTTCCATGGACAATTTTTCAGCAGCAAGATCACCGGCTAACCCATGCAGGTAGACACCAAGTATAGCGGTTTCAACAGAACTGTAACCCTGTGCCAATAATCCCGTCAGAATACCTGTCAGTACATCGCCGCTGCCGGCTGTTGCCATGCCTACATTACCGGTTGAATTAAAAAATCCTTTCCCATCCGGTGTTGCGATGAGTGTGTGATGGCCCTTTAATACAATTACGATAGTCAGTTCTTTTGCTTTTTGCAGGGCCAGTTGAATACGTTCAAAGTCATTGGCAGTTTCCCCGAACAACCTTTCAAATTCTTTTGGATGCGGGGTAAGTATTGAACCCGGAGGGATAAGTTTCAGCAGGTCTTTTTGTGTGGATAGAATATTCAGTGCATCCGCATCCAGCACAACCGGGTGACGGTAGGCGTCAAAAATTTCTCTCACCAACATTTTTGTTTCAGAGGCAATACCGATGCCCGGGCCGATACCGATCGCTTCATACTTTGTCAGGTCATCCTCGATCTTTGTTACAAAATAGGAATTGAAGTCTGTCGTGACCATTGCTTCAGGGACCGAACTTTGCAAAATGTCATAACCGCATTTTGGAATATGGCAGGTAAGAAGCCCGATACCACTTCTCATACATGCCTGTGCCGATAATACTCCCGCCCCGATCTTTCCATGACTCCCCGCTACCAGCAAACCATGACCAAAGGCCCCTTTATGCGCAAATCTTTTTCGTGGTTTATGAATGGAAAGGATCGTCTCTTCATTTATCCATTCATAGCTGCCGGTGGCGGATTGATAAAACCCTTCATGCAAACCAATGTCGAGAATATGTATGTCTCCTGTATAGTCTGCATTCTCGGCGACAAGAAAAGCCGGTTTGAGACATTGAAAAGTTAAGGTATGATCAGCCCTGATAATGATATTCCCTCGTGAAGAGCGGTCAACAAACATTCCGCTCGGAATATCAATAGAAATTATTTTACTCTTACTGCTGTTGATATTTTCAACCAGTTTGGCCGTTACACCTTCCAGTTTCCTGTTAAGACCTGATCCAAATAATGCATCAATGATGATATCCTGATTGCCGGGGTGGGGCAAATCTTTTTCTTCCCGGATAAATTTTATATCGATGCCTTTCAGTTTTGCAAGATTGGCCTGGAAATCAGCTGTTCCTTTTTGGCCAAACTCGAGTATATAAGCCGAGACCGGGTAATTTCTTTGTGCAAGGATACGGGCAATAGCTAACCCATCCCCGCCATTATTTCCTTTGCCGCAAAAAATACTGTAATGAATATTGCCACGAAAATTCTCTTCCAGCCAGTCTGCGCATTTTCCTGCTGCTCTTTCCATCAGGTCAATGGATAAAACAGGCTCCTGCCGGATCGTATACTGATCCCAGAGACGAATCTCTTCGGCGTTGAGAATTTTCATTTCCCAAACTTATCTCTTATTCCTTGTTTTTTGACCGGAAAGCGAGGCTGTTTTTTGAGAGGGAAGATTGTTTTCAGGCTCTTCATCGTCGCTGTCGCGGCCTTGTTTGTAGTTGCCGAAAATATCATAGGCGAGCCTTGCTGAACTGTATATCTTACTGTTGTATTTATTTCCCAGTACGATGATGGTGACTTTTTCATCAATTAGCCTGGCGAATGCGGCATTAAAGCCATGCCAGCGGCCGTTATGATAAACCACTTTTTTCCCGTTGGGGATCATCAGTAATCTCCAGCCAAGACCATAATTATGTACGGAAGGCCTTTCATTACTGTAAGGAGTAAAGGCGCTATCGAGTAATGTTTTGTTGATGAGCTGGTCGGTATAAAATGCCTGGTCCCATTTTAAAAGATCCCTTGGCGTGGTATAAATATTTTTATCACCGCAGGTGCCTTCGAGAAAGTCATTATCCCATACTCTGCCGTTAGCGGCATAAGAGGAAATAGATTTTGAAGTATCGTTTAATGTGTACACATACGTATGTTTCATCCCCAGGGGATCAAAAAATTTCCACTTCATGAAATCAGCAAATGACCGGCCGCTTACTTTTTCGATGATCAGGGCCAGCAACACATAATTAGTATTACTGTAGCTGAAGCGCCTGCCCGGGGAAAAACTCCTGTTCGGTTTTTCTGAAAGCATGTAGTTTAATACATCCGCATTGGTGACATACTTGTTCTTCCATTCTTTTGCCGGCATGAAATAGACATAATTAGACAGGCCGCTGCGGTGATTGAGCAGCATCTTTACTGTAACACCTGTGTAAGGGAACCCCGGGAAAAATTTTTGTAATGAATCATCCAGCGATAATTTATTTTCCTGCGCCAGTCTCAGGATGGCCATGCCGGTAAATGTTTTGCCGGAGGAGGCTATATGTGTAGAAGTACTGTCTGTAAAAGGATCTTTGGAGCGCAGATCGGAGAAACCGGCATATTTTTCATAGATCACGGCCCCGTCTTTTGCCACCAGTATGGCGCCGTTGAACCCCCTTCGCAATAAAGTACTGTCGAAAAAATTGGAAACTTCCCTGACATAACGACGGAACAACAGCTTGTCCATCTGAACAGGAGTGGGGGGGTAGTATTCGAGAGAGTCGTCTTTTACGGTCGTAATGGTTTTGCCATTCCCCGAAGTTGAATTGCAGCTCCAGCCTGAAATAATAATAACAATAAGTAGCCAGCCAATGGTTTTCATGGAAGAGATTTTGCTTGTTTACAAAAATATAACGTGAAATGAAAGAGTTTGTTATTTACCGGTTTATTTATCAACAGTTATGTGCATATTTGCAGTATGAGCAACACAGGAAAAACCAGCTATCCCAAAGAAAAAATACGTATACTTTTCCTGGAAAATATCAGTGATGCGGCTGTAAAGAATTTTCGCCAGCATGATTATACCAGGGTTGACAAGATCAGTAAGGCGCTGACAGAGGAAGAACTGATCAACGAGATAAAAGACGTGCATATCCTGGGCATCCGCTCCAAAACACAGATCACAAAAAAGATACTGGATGCGGCCAAAAAGCTGCAGGCGATTGGCTGTTTTTGCATAGGGGTAAACCAGGTGGACCTGAAAGCGGCTACCAAAAATGGCGTAGTGGTCTTTAATGCGCCTTATTCCAATACAAGATCGGTAGCAGAACTGGTGATCGGGCTGGCCATTATGCTGATCCGCCGGATCCCCGATAAAAATAAAGCGGCGCATGAAGGCATCTGGATGAAGGAGGCAAAAGGCAGTTATGAACTAAGGGGAAAAACCCTCGGCATTATCGGTTATGGCAATATCGGTTCGCAGGTAAGCGTATTGGCTGAAGCGCTGGGCATGAAAGTCATGTTTTATGATGTGGAAACAAAATTGCCGCTGGGTAATGCCACGGATGGAAAATCGTTGAAGGAAGTTTTGAACAAAGCGGATGTGGTGACCTTGCATGTACCGGAAACAAGCCAGACAAAGAATATTATTAATAAGAGTACCCTAAAGTATTTTAAAAAAGGATCAATACTTATAAACTATGCAAGGGGAGAGGTGGTTGACCTTGATGCATTACGGAAATATATTGTTGACGGGCATATCAGCGGCGCTGCGATAGATGTATTTCCCTGGGAGCCCGAAAAGAATGGCGATCGTTTCCAGACACCGCTGCAGGACTTGCCGAATGTGATACTGACACCGCATATTGGCGGAAGTACGGAGGAGGCGCAGCAAAATATCGGGGAAGACGTAAGTGTGAAATTATTTAATTATTTAGAGAAAGGAATAACATTCGGCTCGCATACAGTTCCTGCATTGGCATTACCGCCACAGGAAGGTTCGCACCGTATTCTGCATATTCATAATAATGTACCGGGAGTGTTATCAGCGATCAATACCCAGCTGTCAAAGCACAATATCAATATCGTTGCCCAGTATTTGAAGACCAATGAGGAGATCGGTTATGTGGTGCTGGATGTAGATAAAAAATTATCTGCACAGGCCTTACAATTATTGAAAGAAGTAAAGGAGACGATCAAGGTGAGGATGCTGTATTAACCCCAAACATCCGGCAGGGTTCCGAAAATTTCTTCCCGGCTACATTTCTTTATCCAGTAGAAATTAAAGGTTATTTAATTTTCAATAATTATTGAAAATTGTGTAACTTTATGCTGTCAAAACGAATGGATATGAAAGTAGTAATCGTCGGTGCAGGATTCGGAGGACTCAAATTAGCCCGCAAACTCAATAACAAACCCGGTTTCGAAGTCATTCTTATTGACCGGTTCAACTATCACCAGTTCCAGCCTTTGTTTTACCAGGTGGCCACGGCAGGGCTTGATGCCAGCAATATTTCTTTTCCTTTGAGAAAGGTTTTCCAGAAAAGTAAGAATGTCAGGATAAGACTGGCAGATCTGAAGCAGGTGTTACCTGCGGAAAATAAGATCATCACCGATGCCGAAGAGATCAGCTATGATGCTTTGGTATTGGCCACCGGGGCAGATACCAATTTCTTCGGCAATGAAAAACTGGCGGCAAATGCTTTCCCGATGAAATCAACCGTGGAAGCTCTGCAGTTACGCTACCGGATATTGCATAACCTCGAGGAATCATTGACAATAAAAGATAAGGCC
>DATDIX010000139.1:0-31417 GCA_036520835.1 Chitinophagaceae bacterium
GCGATGTTTTGAGAACTCTTCGTTTCTCGCGGGTCACCGTCATTGCGAGGCCGGTAATGAATGAGGCCGCATAAAGTTTATTGCCGGCCGAAGCAATCTGTTGTTTGGTTTTGTTTGTGTTTAGTTTGTTGTTTTGCTGTCTTTAGTTTGCTTCGGTCTGCTGGTGGATGCTTTAAGTTACGAAGATACTGCTGGCAGCCCTCGCAATGACGAAGACCCGGTGGGGTGGTAGTGGCACTAATGGTTCGTGGGTTTGGGTCTGCGATACGTTGGTAGTCTTTGCCTCTCCCCGGGTCACCGTCATTGCGAGGCCGATGATGAATGAGGCCGCATAAAGTTTATTCCCGGCCGAAGCAATCTGTATGATGAACCTTGTTATTTGTATTGTCGGTGGAGATTAAGCACTAACCACGGTGTGGGGTGGATACTATTTTGATATATTGCATTTCAAAAAAAGACCAGATGTTTGAACTTAATGAAGAAGAAACTTTAATGAGTTCATCCGACAATTCGGTAAAGCTTACTACACACCGGATTATTCATGAATCGGAAAAGGGGAGAAAACAAATAATGCTGGAGGATTTTGAATCCTATCAACTAATTCGTAGCTCTATCGGTGCTTATGGATATCTTCTTTTTATTTTTGTTGTTATTACAATTTTAATTGCTGTTGACAAAATAACAAATTATCAATCTTTTTATCCTATAGTAGGAAATTTTAATAATAACCTGTTTAGTTTTTTCTTGGAGGATGAAGGGTTCATGCTTCTGTTGGTTCTTTTAATGGTGTTTCATTTTTTTTATCTGATCTCCCGGAGGTATTTCATAAAAGTCAATGGAAAATACAATTCAATTGAATTCAGGGTTACAAGTCTCAGGAATTCTTCTATCCGGAGAATGCTGAGTAAATTGGAGGAGCAAAGTAAATTGATCAAGCAAATGGCGGATAATAAGAAAAAGGACTTAATGCCGGATACAAGTGCAAAATATGATTGATTGAATTTATTAATAGTCGGAAGAATATTATTTAACCCTGTTGCCATGACAACGGGACGTACAAGTGAGTGACACAACAGCCGATGCCATGAAATACTATCGCTGGCAAACACCCCAACTTTCTTCTCCCCATTTTACCCCCTGCATTGTTAATAAATGGTTACCTGCCAACCTCCCTTTTAGCCTTTATTGGTTTAAATTCGCCGCTAATAAATTCTTACACTGTGAGATTAAAAAGTTTGGAGATCAAGGGCTTTAAAAGCTTTGCGGATAAAACGATCGTCAACTTCGACGATAATATCACCGGTATCGTAGGGCCTAACGGTTGCGGCAAAAGCAATATCGTGGATAGCATCCGCTGGGTGATCGGCGAACAAAAGATCAGCCACCTCCGCAGTGAGAACCTCGACAGCCTGGTATTCAACGGCTCCAAGACCCGCTCTGCCAGCGGACTTGCCGAGGTAAGCCTGACCTTTGAGAACACCAAGAACCTGCTGCCTACCGAGTTCAGCACCGTGACCATCACCCGCAAATTCTACAAAAGCGGGGAGAGTGAATACCGCCTCAACGACGTGCAATGCCGCCTGAAAGATATCCAGAACCTTTTTATGGATACGGGTATCAGCACCGACAGCTATGCCATCATCGAGCTGGGCATGGTGGACGACCTGATAAAAGACAAAGAAAACAGCCGCCGCCGCATGCTGGAACAGGCAGCCGGTATCTCGATCTATAAAACCCGCAAGAAAGAAGCAAAACTGAAACTGGACGCTACCGAGCAGGACCTGGCCCGTATCGAGGACCTCTTGTTCGAGATCAATAACCAGTTGAAAGCATTGGAAAGCCAGGCAAAAAAGGCGGAGAAATACCACGAGATCAAAAAGGATTACCGCGAAGTGAGCATTGAGCTGGCGAAAGCGGCCCTCGAAGGTTTTAACCTGACCTATAAAGAACTGAATGAACAGCACGATGCGGAAACGGATAAACGTATCCGCATGGAAGCAGAAATAGCGAATGAAGAAGCGGCGCTGGAGCAGGAGAAGGTTGGCTTTATTGAAAAAGAAAGACAGTTGCAGAGTATGCAACATGCTTTCAACGACCTGGTACAGGAAGTAAGAACGAAGGAGAATGATAAGAACCTCGCAGCGCAGCGTTTGGAATATTTGAAAGAAAGGGAAAGCAACCTGCAGGAATTTTTGCAAAAAGCGGAAGGGCAACTGAAGGGTATTGATGAAAGCATTGCCTTTACGCAATTGCAGGTGCAGGAAGAATCAACGGCGCTGGATGGGTTGAATGAACAATTGCAGCAGTTCAGTAATGAAGCGGCGCAGAAAAGGGAAGTGCTGGATGAGAAGCGCCGGACACTGGATTCTTTACGTAACGAATACCAGCAGGTGCAGCGCAACCAGTTTGATGCGGAGAAAAAAGTAGCGGTGGCCGATACTTCTGTACAGAACCTGCAAAGGGCCATTGCGCAGATAGAAGAAGAAAGAAAACAAAGGGATGAGCAAAAACATCATCTTGACCAGGAAAGGATACTGAAGGAAAAAGAACTGAATATCAAAAAGGTTGACCTGGAACAGTTGCAGCAGCACCAGGAAAATACCAAGGAGCAGATATTACAAACACAATCTATTGTTGAATCACTCCGCAATGAGCTGGCGGCTGAGACCCGTAAGCTGGATGCAAAGAAGAATGAGCATGACCTGCTGAAGAGCATGATCGACTCGATGGAAGGCTATCCTGATTCTGTAAAATTCTTACATAACAATACTAATTGGAGCCATACTTCACCGATACTTTCTGATATTCTTTATGTAAAAGAAGAATACAGGACAGCACTGGAGAATGTGCTGGAGCCCTACCTGAGCTATTACGTGGTGAATGACCTGCGGGAAGGTTTGCAGGCTGTTCATCTGCTGGATGAGAATAAAAAAGGGAAGGCGAATTTCTTTTTATTGGATAAAGTGAATGGGAACACGGATTTGACGGATAAGACGGATGAGCACAGATTGGAAGGGGCGATTGCTGCTCTGAGTGTGGTTGATGTAGAAGAGAAGTATAGAAAGCTGGCTGAGCATTTATTGGCGAATGTATTCATCGCCGACAGTGAAGATGCGCTGCAGAACAGCAATGGTTTTGTGGTGATCGAGAAGAACGGTAAGTATGTAAAAGGAAAATACTCCCTGACCGGTGGCAGTGTGGGATTGATAGAAGGGAAGAAGATCGGCCGGGCAAAGAACTTAGAGAAACTGCAGGAAGAAATAGCGGTGCAGGATGAGGTGGTGGAAGCATTGCGTGCTACCATCCAGGCAAGGCATAATGAAGTGATCGCCTTTAATGAAGACCTGCGTGAATCTGCCCTCCGGGAAACTGAAAAAGAAATTCAGCAACTGACCAACCAGGTGTTCTCATTGCATAATAAACTGGAGAACCTTCATTCGATGCAGGTGAATAGCGGGCATCGTTTGGAAGAACTGAACCTGCAGGTGCAACAAACACAGGTTTCAGTAGAAGAAGTAAGGAGTCAACTGGTACAGCTAAATGAAGAGTTGCTATCCTATACTTCCAAACTCGCAGAAGCGGATGAGAACTTTAAGGCGGCAGAAGCCAGCTATAACGAAGCGACGCAGCAGTACAATGAGTTCAACCTGAATGTAACGAAACAGCAAAGCAAGATCGCTGCGCTGAAACAGGAACTGGAATTCAAGAAGAACCAGTTGAATGACCTGCAACAGCAGATAGAAAGCAATACGACCAGTTTGTCGGATACGGTTACGAGCATTGAGCAGTCAACCACTTCGCTGAAAGAGATAGAAGATGGTTTATTGGATATGATGAGAAAGAGGGAGGAAGAAGAAAGGGTATTGAATGAAGCTGACCAGGCATATTATAACCTGCGCAACCAGCTAAGCGAAAAAGAAAGTGAGCTCCGTCATAAAGTAAAAGAAAAAGAGCAGGTGGAGCATTTGCTGGCGGCTATTAAAGACAAGCTGAATGAACTGAAATTGCAATTGGCCGGAACAAAAGAAAGACTGGATGTGGAGTTCCGCATCAAGCTGGAAGATATACTTGACCAGGCCCGTACTACGGAGATCGCTTTGGAAGAATTGCAGGAAAAGGCGGACAGGATGAAGAAGCGTCTGGAAAATCTCGGTGAAGTGAACCCGACAGCGATCGAAGCATTTACAGAGATGAAGAAACGATATGAGTTCATTGTTGAGCAGAAGAATGACCTGGTGAGTGCGAAGGACAGCCTGATGAAAACGATCGAAGAAGTGGAAGCAACGGCGAACCAGAAGTTTTTGGATACATTCAATTTAGTAAGGACGCATTTCCATAAAGTATTCCAGACATTGTTCACCGCAGATGACCAGTGTGATCTTGTGCTGGAAAACCCGGAGAACCTGGCAGAAACAGGAATAGAAGTTATTGCCAAGCCCAAGGGCAAACGTCCTTCTTCATTGACACAGTTGAGTGGTGGTGAAAGAACATTGACAGCAACGGCTTTGTTGTTTGCGATCTATTTGATCAAGCCTGCGCCGTTCTGTATCCTGGATGAGGTGGATGCACCGCTGGATGATGCCAACGTGGGCAAGTTCACCAATATGATCCGTGAGTTCAGCGACAATTCGCAGTTCATCATCGTTACTCACAATAAGATGACGATGAGTACGGTGGATGTTATATATGGTGTGACGATGCAGGAGCCGGGAGTGAGTAAGCTGGTGAGTGTGGATTTCAGGAATTTGCAACAGAACCAGAATTAGTTCTGAATTATGAATTAAAAATGCAGAATTATGAATATGAGTCCTTCGAAAGAGGGACTTTTTTTTAGTAGAGGATTGTGAGCAGGAAACTTCTAATGATGAAAACTTCAGGACAGCCAACCTCTTTAATGTCATCCCGGGCTTGACCCGGGAACTTTTTCTAAGTTAAAGTATACAGTAGCGATAGGGATAGATGCCGGGCTCCACGATTTTCGTCGGGGCAGGCAAGCCCGGCAAGACAACGGGATGTATTAACTGTATTGAATAGTGTTGAAAGTCGGATGCTTCTGAATCACCCCTTCAGTTTACCGACCAGGTCAGTGTATTCCTGCATGGCGGCTTCTTTTGATTTTCCTTTCAGGGCAACCCATGCTTCGTATTTGGCTTTGTTCACAAAGTCAAAGGGATTGGAAGGAGGATCTGTATTCACATCGCCTTCGGTGGCTTGTTTATATAAGGAATATAATTGAAGTAAGGTGTCGTTGCTGGGTCTTTCTGATAAGGTTTTGCTGTCTTCTGCCGCTTGCTCAAACAATTCTTTTACGTCCATGTATAAGGCTTTTTGCGAATGTAAGGATTCTGTGATAATGACGCCTTTTTATCTTTTATTTTTATTTCATGACCTCTGTTATCGGTTTGCCGATACACCCGCTGGGCATTTGTACCCGCAGCAAAGCCGCAATGGTCGGGGCAATATCGGTCATATAATAAGTGGTATTGCTTTTTCCTTTTTTGATGCCCCATCCCATCCATACCAATGGAATATGAGAGTCATAGGGGTACCATGAGCCGTGTGTGGTGCCGGTGGCGCCGCCATAAAAATAGCCGGCTTTTAAAATGGTCTGTATATCGCCGCCCCGTTTGGTATTATACCCATTCAGGAACATTTCTTTTACTTGAGCCGGCAGGTTCACTTCACTTATTTCATCCGTATCATAAGCAAGCAGGACCTCGGGTACATCATTCAGCATTTTAATGATCAGTTCCTTTATCGCACTTTTATCAGCTCCGGCGCTGTCGATCGCTTTATCATTGAGGTAAAATTGGTAGTTATCTGCATCTGCTATAACATTGGGCACTTTGAATTTTTCCAGCACAGCCTGGGTGATCTTATCCCTGTTTGATGAAATGGTTTTTACCTGTATTTTATTGCTGGCTAAAAAACCGGGAGTATGTGCTACCGCATGATCGGCCGTTATGAAAAAAAGATACTGGCCTTTGCCCACTTTTGCATCCAGGTAATTAAAGAAAGCAGCGAGTTCCCTGTCAAGCCGCAGGTAGGTATCTTCAATTTCAATGGAGTTAGGACCAAACTTGTGACCGATATAATCAGGAGAAGAAAGACTGACAGCAAGAAAATCCGTCACAGCATCTTTACCCAGCCCTTCACTTTCCATGGCTGCACGGGCAAAGGCAAGTGTCATCGTATTACCGTAAGGCGTAGAAGATATAAGACCGTAATTCTTTCCGGCCTGTGATGCCAGTTCATGCGGGAAAATGGGCCCGGCTTCATGATCAAATTTTCCTTCATAGGCGGCATTATCTTTATCGCTTTGTGTGTAAGTAGAAATGGGATACAGCGTATTCCAGTTGAATTGATAGAATGAATCAGCGATCCGGCGGTTATTAAAACCATTCACCCAACCGGGCAGTTCATTCATATAATAAGTACTGGTTACCCAATTGCCTGATGCACCGTCGTACCAATAAGCGGCATTGGCCGTATGACCTGCAGGCAGGATACCGCCACGATCTTTGATCGCTATGCCGATAACTTTTGATTTAAAATTGGTGGCTAATCTCAACTCATCACAAATAGTAGTTGTCCATAAATTACGGGGTGATTGTGGTTCTGCTTTTGCAGACCCGCCAATCGTCTTGACCGTCTCATCGCTGGTACAGTAAACAGATTTCCGGATCGATTTTTCATACCAGTCATTACCCATGATGCCGTGGATAGCGGGCACACTTCCTGTATATACGCAGGTATGCCCGGCGGCCGTCACCGTTTGTGCATAGGGAATAAAAGTATTCTCACAACTGAAACCATCCCCGAGCAGGCGTTTGAATCCCCCGGAGCCATAACGATCATAATAGCGGTAAAGAAAATCCCAGCGCATCTGGTCAACCATCAATCCTACCACCAGTTTGGGTCGTTGCAACGTTCCCGTTTGTGCAGCAGTATTCAGTGACATGAATATAATAATGATATAGCCTGCCCATTTTTTCATAACTGTTCAAATGTTTGGGCAAAAGTAGGGGATTGGGAAATGACAGGTTGTAATTAACCCAATGATAATTTTATAATGTATTTCAGTAAAAGATCAGAAAGCCGCTTTTTTCTTATAATAGTTGTCAGCTATCAATGCAACCGGTAACCCGATCATAGAAATAAGTATGAGGGCAGCGATGATCGCCTGTGTGATATCGAAAGGAAATTTCGGTGTATGGCTGAGCGGTAATACCGCCTGGTTCATAATGACCCAGACAAGGAGCCCGTAAAGAATGCCGGTAACGAATTT
The DNA here is from genome assembly GCA_036520835.1 of Chitinophagaceae bacterium. GTDB lineage: Bacteria > Bacteroidota > Bacteroidia > Chitinophagales > Chitinophagaceae > VBAT01. Next base: position 7,289 of record DATDIX010000139.1, read on the forward strand.
ATTTTTTATCCATTTGATGACAAGAGGATAAATTAAAAACAGAACAACCGTGAAAATAAAAGCGATCATAAAATGAAATACAACTCCCCATACGATCATTAATCTACCGCCGGAAAAAGCTTCTTTGCCAAAAACACCACTGGCAATAAATTTAAAAATAGGAGCGGGACCTTTGCCCTTTTCTATATAGTATTTAATAATGGCCGCAGCGATGTCAAGCGTCCCTGCCAGCAAAGCCGTCCATGATATAGTATTAAATAAATTTCTTTGTTGGCTGGCGCCGGGAGAAGAGAGTGTGGTTGCCATCATGATCAGTATTGGTTGGTTGCGGAAACCAATTTACTTCAAAATAGTTTAGCTATGCAAGGTTGTTTTAATAAGTGTTAGTCCGGCGGGATGAGAGGTAAAAATTCCCGGTGAAATACTATTGGCTCAGCGTTTGCAAAACTCTACCTTGTATCTAAACCATCCCTTATGAATGTATCTGCGGAAGTGGCCCTGGTAAAAAGAAAAACGGTCCGTTTTTTTTGCTTCCTGCTTTTTTCCCTGGTTTATTTATACCTGATGCCCGGCTGTAAGAAAAACAATGCTTCACCGGGAGACGGTAGCAATAATAATCCTCCCGGTACAGGAACATGTACAGCGATCAAAGCCGATGCGGAGAACATACAGGTATTCCCGGCAGATAATGCCTGGAACCTTGATATCTCTGCTGCACAGGTTGATCCTTATAATGCCCAGATCATTGCTGGTTTTTCATCCAATGTAATAAAGGCAGATTTTGGAAGCGGCCTCTGGGATGGTGCGCCGATCGGTATTCCTTATACCGTTGTATGCGGGAATCAAACAAAATACCCGGTTACCTTCCGGTCTAACGGTTATGATGGCAATTATGGTGATGAAAGTGATGCGGGACCGTATCCCATTCCATTAAATACACCCATTGAAGGAAATGGTAACGGCGACAGTCATGTGATCGCTGTTGACAAAGAAAATAAAGTATTGTATGAGCTATATAATGCCTCTGTGAATAATGGACATTGGGAAGCATCCTCAGGCGTTGTGTTTGATCTGAAGACAAATACACTACGCCCGGATGGATGGACCTCTGCAGACGCAGCAGGATTACCTATTTTTCCGGGGCTGGTACGTTATGAAGAAATATTGAAAGGGGTGATCGACCATCCTATACGTTTTACCTTGCCTTCTGCTAAAGTAAAGCCTGCTTATATACATCCCGCCCGCCATAAAGTGAACAGCAGCGGCGGGCAGTTTTCCTCATTGCCTTTTGGGGCAAGGATAAGACTGAAAGCAAGTTTTGATATCAGCAGTTATTCCGCTACCAATAAGATCATATTGGCAGCGATGAAAAAATATGGTTTGATCCTCGCTGATATCGGCAGCAATCTTTATATCACCGGCGCTCCTGATGAAAGATGGAACAATGATGATCTCCGCCAGCTCGGGCAGGTACATGGTTCCGATTTTGAAGTGGTAAAATTCAATAACTGAAATGTTTAAGAGGTTTAAGGGTTTAACGTTTAAAGTTTTTCTTCATTGATCCATCACTTTAAACATTAAACTCCTCCTGCTTTATGCAGCCTCCAATAAGCAACCGAAGTAAGCAAAGCTACTGTCCCCACTACCCACCATAAAATAGCGAAGCCTGATTCTTCAGCTAATTGTGCGCCGAGTAATGGCCCAAGACATTGAGCAGCCGACCAGGACATTGTGTATAAAGCTGCATACTGTCCCCGGTTCGAAAGTTGTGTCCTGCCTATCCAGTAGGTATTCATGAATGGCATGGCAAAAATTTCGCCGAATGTAATAAGGATGATCATGGCAAATGCAAGCGCTTTACCCATACCCGGGAGATTAAGCATGAGAAAAGCAAGACCTGTCAGTGCAACACCAAGAATAATGTAAACAGTGTTTCTTCTTTTTCCTTCTAATTTATATACCAGCACCATTTCTACCAATGCAATGATCACCCCGTTAATGGCCATCAGTAGCCCTATGAACGATTTGGAAAAATGCAGTTCACTTTTAAAATAGACAGTGAGGTTGGTGAATATCTGGAAAAAGCAACTGGCAAATACCATGGTAATAGCAATGAACCACAGGTATGTTTTGTCTTTATAGGCAGAGATTACAACTATCGCAGAGTCGTTTGCTGATCTTTTTACCGGCTTATAATCCACAGGTTTCAGAAAGAACCACATCAGCAGTGCAGCGGATATATTCGTGATGCCGTCGATCCAGAATAATAATTCATAACTAAGCTCTGCTACAAGACCACCTAAACCGCTGCCTAAAGCCCAGCCGATATTAATGGCTAATCTATTCAGCGCATAGGACCGGGTCCTGTTATCTTCTTTACTATAAAAGGCAATAGCGGTTGAATTGGCAGGACGAAATGCTTCATTGACAAAACTGACGAGGTAGGTGAAGACACAGATCCATAAATAGCTTTGCATTTGCCCCAGCACCATGAACAGGAGACCGCCGCCAACCAGGGTGATCAGCTGAACAGGGTAAAAACCGATCTTATCAGTCAGTCTTCCGCCAAAATAAGCGCCGGTAAAAGCCCCAGCTCCAAACAAACCGAATACCACACCTGCCTCCCCGATACTATATCCCATTTCAGGACTGGTAAGGTAAATGGTCATGAAGGGGATCACCATCGTGCCACTGCGGTTAATAAGCATAACGAATGATAACAGCCATGTTGACCTCGACAGGCCGGAATAAGCATTGCGATATGTTCTGGCAGTATTTGCGATCATAAAGTGGCGCAAAGTTATGGGCTAAGAGAAAAAGAGAATCTTGAAAAGAGAATTATCTCTTTTTCTCTTAGCCTAATCGCAATGAATAACCGGGGCTCCGATAGCGGCCGCATATCTTTCCATTCCATGCTGGTAACCGGCTTCGCCAAACCAATCGGCAGCAGTATTGCCCTTATTGTTTCCGGAAAGTGAGATGTTTACCTGCTTACCATCGCCGCTGGTATGTGTATAGCCTGAAAAACCACTGGTAAGTTCCAGCAGGTCAAGGGCCGTACTGATAATCGTAAAAGCAGAACTAAGCGTTGTATTGATATTATTATAGCCAATAGTGATCTCGGATGCAGAAGGTCCATTGGTAAAAAGATCACCCAATTTTTTCAATTTATTGGTGCAGGGAAATTTCGCGACAATATCATTACTGTTCTCAATACGTATGGCAGATGGAAATTTTTTATCAAAATCACCGGCAAATGAACTGTTGCCTGCTGCCGGCGCGGCAAAGGTGATCACATTCATATTACTTTTAGTCTTACCTGCTTCATTAAATTTAAACCATAGATAAGAAGCATAGACAATAGCCAGGTTGCCGCCAAGACTATGTCCTGTCAGTATCAAAGGCTTTTCAACAGCGACATTTTCTGATAAAAATGCCCACAATGATTGACCGCTTACTTTGTCCTTCATCTTTTCAATATTCTGCCAGGCGATATAAGATCCCTGTGATATTTTTGCTTTATCATTATTACAGTATGGCCATTTATCCTGCACAGCCACATTCAGGTCATGATAGACCCAGTTATTGAAAGCATCTTCGGTAAATGAAAGAAGCGAACCACGAATGGTCAACGCATATTTTTCACCGTCGGTAGCCACAAAAGCGTAATTACCGCTGACAGCCTGCGGATCCCAAACCACTTTCCATCCTAGCGCATATTTATCTAATTGCTCCTGCGGGTTAGGACAATAAGAGATCTCAGAAAATATGGCTGCTGTTGTATCAGTGAATGGGGGTTTTGGTTTAATGATTTCTTCGGTTGATTGATCCGGGTTATCTTTTTTTTGTTCCCGGTTATTACAGGCGAAAGCAAAAAACAGCAAAAAAAGAAAAAAGTAGCGCATATACAGGGGGTAATTAAAACACGAAGTTAGAAAACAAATCCGGGGCAAAGATGTTGAAGTGTTACAAAGGGGCGGGGGCCTGCTTTCCAGGGTTAGTATAAAAAAAATTGGGGGCAGAATAGAAATTCACCCCCGTTTTTAAAATCCAATATCCTATGAAAAACCAAGGCAATGATAGGGATAATATTGTAAATAACAAATACCCCTTTTGGGTATTTTTTTCATCGGGCATATTTAAACATGTTGTGTTAGTTAAACACACAACCGGTTAAAGTTCAAAACTTATTAATATTGCTATATATGGGGCTTTTAAAAACCTTTGGCAGTAATCCTTCAGGAGAATACAAGAATAAAATAGTTGCATCTGTTAACTATCGGCAGGGTGTATTTCACAATCTTTCCCCAACGAGACCACTTATTGAAGGGGTTTCTTATGCAAAACTGACATGGCGCTTTCTTAATAAGCCGAAAATTACAGCACCTCCTGCACCACTTCCTTCTCTTAAAACCGAATTACAATCGGTTGCAATGGATAAACCTGTTATCGTTTGGTTCGGGCATTCATCATATTTTATTCATATAAATGGAAAAAATATACTGATCGATCCTGTTTTAAGCGGGTATGCTTCTCCTTTTTCATTTACCGGAAAGAGCTTTAAAGGATCAGACGTTTATAATGTAGAGGATCTGCCGGGTATTGACCTGCTGATACTGACACATGATCACTACGATCATATGGACCATACTACCGTTTTAAAGCTGAGATCTAAGACAAAAGCGATATGTACTTCCCTTGGTGCCGGTTCGCATTTACGCTACTGGGGCATTGATGGTTCTGTCATTACTGAGTTCGACTGGTGGGATAGTAAGCAGGTTTTTGACAATATTCACCTGTCTGCAGCGCCGGCCCGCCATTTTTCAGGCCGGTCGTTCACAAGAAATAAAACTTTGTGGTCATCTTTTATTCTCCGTTCAGGCGATTACAATATTTATATCGGGGGCGACAGCGGTTACGATTCGCATTTCAAAACGATAGGTGAACAATCCGGGCCTTTTGATATTGCGATACTGGAAACAGGACAATACGGCGCTGAATGGCCCTATATCCACATGATGCCGGAAGAAGCTGTACAGGCGTCCATTGATCTGCGGGCAAAAGTGATGCTGCCGGTGCATTGGGGAAAATTTGCTTTGGCCATGCATCCCTGGGATGAACCTATAAAAAGAGTAATGGCAAAGGCAAATGAACTGAATGTAAAAGTGACTACTCCAATGATAGGTGAGCCCATTGTACTGAATGAATCATATCCGGGTAAGCAGTGGTGGCTTTTGTAAACAGGATAAAGTAAGCACTCCTTATCAAAAAAATCATCCCGCCCGGGCGGGATGATGCGGCAATCATAGAAGACCGGCTGTTAATCACGAATGATTCTTTTATTACTGTTCAAGGCTATGGTTATAGCTCCGGGGTTTTCTTCGTTATAGTTCCCCTGTTCATCGGTAGCTTCTGTGAAAGTTTCGCCGGTTTTGATATGCCCTGTGCAGGTTAACCGGGGCCCTGTCTCAGCAATGTCGTTTTTTCCTTTTGCACAGGAGGCGAGTACCAGGCCTGATACCGCCAGTAGTATCCACTTTTTCATACGAGAAGGTTTAAGGTTAATGGTCATGTAAAGGTATCACGGGCGGAAAAAGTTTATTTTCTCAATAGGATGAAAGGGACAGGTTGTTAAAGACAATTAAGAAATATGGTTGACTCCGCTAACGGGTGTTAATAAAATTGATCACCTGGATAATTCAGCGGGTACAGGAAAGTAGTTAGCTTATTATTCATTACATTCGTCAACTTCTAACCGCGTAATTATGGATAAAACTTCAAGACGCCGTTTTATCGGCGATACAGGAAAAGCTGCCATGGCAGGTGCCCTTTTAATGACCACTGACCAAAATCAAAAAAAGGAAATGAAGGAAATATTTGTTCACCATGTTTATTTCTGGCTGAAGAATGCCGGAAGCAAAGAAGACCTGGCTAAACTGGTCACCGGTTTGAAAAAACTTTCCACTGTTAAAACGATCAAACAATTTCATATCGGCAAGCCTGCTGAAACCAAACGGGAGGTCATCGATACTTCTTATGCTGTGTCCTGGTTAGTGCTTTTTGATAACGGGGCCGACCAGGCCAGTTATCAGACTGATCCCATTCACCTGAAATTCGTTGAGGAATGTTCTTCTCTCTGGCAAAAGGTGGTTGTATATGATTCAGTGGATGTATAATTTACTTTTTTCAACCAATTAATAGTAGCTATGCTGAAAACGTTTGGCTTTATCGGTGTATTTGTCATTACCGGCTTATGGTGGAGTGCCAAAATGAATACTACAGGTGTCATAAAAAATGATAATGTCGCTCAATCCATAGTTGTGAACGATACAAATTTCACCCGGGCAAAGACAAATTATACCAACTATTGCGGAGGTTGTCATGGAGAAAAAATGGATGCTTTCGTGGACCGCCAGTGGAAACATGGCAGCTCCCGCGAAGATCTTTTTAAAGCCATCAAACATGGCTATAAGGATGAAGGCATGCCGTCTTACGATACCACGTTCACTGATGAGGAAACATACGAGTTGTCTGATTATATCCTGACAGGTATTGAAAACCTGAAGCGTTATATTCCCGGTAAAGAACCTGCCAGGGAAAACTTCTTTCCTTCAAAAGATATTAATATCCGCCTCGATACCATTGTAAAGGATATCACTGTTGCCTGGGGAATGATCTTTTTGCCCAATGGCGATATGCTGTTCACTGAAAAATCCGGTAAATTATTCCGGGTAAACAAAAACAAAGTGAAAAAGGAGATCATCGGTGTGCCCGAAGTGCTTTACGCACAACAGGCCGGGCTGATGGATATTGAACTACATCCTCAATTCAAAAAAAATAATGTGCTCTATCTTTCTTATTCGGCTGTCAAAAAAAGTGGGGATACTGTTTTGTCGTCAACCGCTATCATGCGGGCTGTGCTGAAAGGAAATGATCTGACACAGCAGAAAATCATTTTTGAAGCACTGCCTTACTTTACTTCCCGTATTCATTATGGGTGCCGCCTGGAGTTTGACCGTAATGGGTACCTTTTTTTTTCTATAGGCGACCGGGGCAATTATAAAGCACATCCGCAAAGCCTTGGTAATCCTTATGGGAAAATCCACCGGATAAAAGATGATGGAAGCATTCCAGCCGATAACCCATTTGTAAATACACCGGGGGCAATAGCTTCGATCTACACTTATGGTAACCGAAACCCGCAGGGCCTCGCGATGCAACCGGCAACAGGCATTATGTGGGAAGATGAACATGGCCCAAGAGGTGGTGATGAAGTGAACATCATCAGGAAAGGAAAGAATTACGGATGGCCGGTTATTTCTTATGGGATAGATTATAACGGGGTACCCATTACCAACAAAACAGAGATGGAGGGTATGGAGCAGCCGGAATTGTATTGGATACCTTCAATAGGCCCCGGTGGTATGGTCTTCGTAAAAGGAGACCGCTATCCGGCATGGAAAGGTGACCTGATGGCTACGTCGATGCGTTTTGGTTATCTCAACCGTTGCCAGGTCAGTGGAAATAAAATTATCAGTGAAGAAATGCTGATAAAGAATATGGGACGTATGCGGGATGTTGCCCAATCACCCGACGGGTATCTTTATATATCGGTGGAAAAAGGATATATATTCCGGCTGGTGCCTGTGAAAAGCAACCTGCCAAAGAAATAACAAGTGATTTATTATGACCGGTATTTGAATTATCTCCATTTCCTATATCTTGATATTTAATAAATTCAAATAATGAAGAAGTATTTCTTTTCTCTTTTTATACTGGCCGCATTTAATGCAGGTGCACAGACAACTCCCAAAATGGAATTTGAAACGTATAACCCGCCTTCTACATTAGTTGTCCCGGGGCATAAGATCAGTAAAGCAAAATTCCCTTTTATTGATGTGCATAATCACCAGTTCCGTATGCCGGATATGGATCTCGGCACTTTGATCGCGGAAATGGACAAGCTGAACATGAAAGTGATGGTGAACCTGAGCGGGCAAAGTGGGGAATCGCTGAAAAAGTCGGCACAGAATATCAAAACAAATTACCCGAAGCGTTTTATAGTGTTTGCCAATGTTGATTTCAGGAGGGTAGGAGATGAAGGCTGGGGTGAAAAAGCGGCTGCACAACTGGAAGAAGATGTAAAGAACGGCGCCAATGGATTGAAAATATATAAGAGCCTTGGTTTTTCTGTCAACGATATCAGCGGGAAAAGAGTAACAATTGATGATCCAAGACTTGACCCGGTATGGAAGAAAGCAGGAGAACTAAAAATACCTGTTCTGATACATACTGCCGATCCCAAACCTTTCTGGCAGCCAATGGATGCCGAGAATGAACGCTGGCTGGAACTGGCATTAAACCCGAACCGTAAAAGAAGCGATACCAATCCCGCTCCATGGGATACATTGATAGCCGAGCAGCACCGTATGTTCAAAAAAAATCCGAAGACAACGTTTATCGCCGCTCATTTTGGCTGGTATCCTAATGACCTGGCAAAGCTGGGACAGTTATTGGATGCTATGCCGAATGTGGTGGTTGAGTTTGGCGCTGTAATAGCTGAATTGGGAAGGCAGCCGCGAATGGCTAAACAATTTTTTACCAAATACCAGGACAGGATATTGTTTGGAAAAGATAGCTGGGTGCCGGAAGAATATGCAACTTATTTCCGGGTATTGGAATCAGAAGATGAATATTTCCCCTATCATAAAAAGTATCATGCTTTTTGGGCGATGTATGGAATGGGGTTGCCCGATGCTATTTTAAAAAAGATATATTATAAGAATGCGCTGCGCATTATCCCCGGTCTCGATAAGACCCAATTCCCGGATTAGGATTTATTTATCCTGTAAAGTCAAACACCTATTTTTACAACCATTTATTAACCCGGGAAAAATGGTTATTAAAAATTTGCTGGTTATTCTTCCGCTGCTTTTTGTTTCACCACAGTTGTTTTCACAGGATTGCAGCGTGGAGAAAGAATCTTTAAAAGGAACCTACACCGGCGAATGCAAAAAAGGTAAAGCAAACGGGAAAGGCAAAGCAGTGGGGAAGGATATATATGAAGGTGATTTCAAAGCAGGATTGCCGGATGGGCAGGGGACTTATACATGGGCCGATAGCAATGTATACAGGGGCAAGTTTGTAAAAGGGCTTCGTGATGGCAAAGGTATACTCGTATATAAAAGAACAAATGCACCTGACAGCACCGTAGAAGGTTTTTGGAAGAATGATATTTATACCGGCAAATATGAGAAGCCATATAAGATTCATTTTACCAGCAAGTCGATCACAGAATCGGAGGTGGAGTTTAAAAAAGAACCTTTTAACCAGGTGACTTTTTTTATCACCAACACTTCCGGAGGTGGTGTGGATATTGCCGGGCAGGAAATGCCAAGAATGGAAGTGACTGAAGTGCAGATGGTAACAGGCAGCTATGCCAGGATAATGAAGAATTCCAATCATGCAAAGAAAACAGAGACCGTCCTGTATGATCTTATTTACCCGGCTCGCATGAAAGTGATCATTGATGCTGAACAGATAGAGATAGAATTTTTTGAACCGGGCAGCTATAATATAAACATCAGGATCAACCAATAATCACTTTTGCTGCTTGCTGTCGATGCAACTGCTTTTTAATTGGAAATATTTGAACCGCTCAGTCGGGTGCTTTCAGCAATGAAGTTTTTGGTTGCCCCGTCCGGGCCTGTTGTTCCGTTTCATACACAAACCGGACTTTAGCGCTTTTTACTTCAGATGAACTAAGGAACAGGCGGTGTTGTTCTTTTCCGGCTGTAATGATAAGAACGGCCGTATTTGGCGGTATGCTGCCAAGATTCTCTGCGATCATCTCCACTTCATGAAATGCACTGTTGATGCCTACATTTATGTAAGTGGTGAGTGGTATGGCACCCAGGCGCTGGTGGGCCAGGATTATTTTGTTATTTACTTTTATGGTAATTGAGTCCCCGTCTAAAACAGCATTGTCATAAAAATCGAGCCGGATAGAGCCGGTATCTACTTTTATTTCGGGTATCTCTTTAAATGCCGATTCTTTCACCCTTGTCAGTATGATCGGGCCGATGCCGCAATCGGTAAGGCTATTAAGTACGTTGCCGCCCCATCTTCCTTTTAGTGTTTCCACATTCCCTTCCCTGCTATATACCAGGTCAAATTGTTTTACGCAGATCACGCAGCGACGGGGGATATGATAAGTAGTAACCATGCCTTCCTGCAGGGATAGTTTTTTTTGCGAAGCGTCATATATGCCGTTGAAGTTCTTTTTTACATAGTTGTTTATGTCCTGGTAGTGGTAAGAGTCACCGGAGGCCACCCCGTTCCTTATCATTATCTGCAGTTCTATATTGTTATTGGGAAAACAGCCATTCATACCGAACGTGCCTTTCCAGAACCCGTTCAGATCCTGTGCATAAACGGCGGAAAAGGATAAGCCGGCGCAGAAGAGTATGACGATGCCTTTTTTCAATACTAAAAGTTACTGAAGAATTTGCTTGGGGAAATGTGAAATTTTGTGGATGGTAAGCAGGATCTGAAATAAAACGATCCAATCGGGCAGAAACCAGGTTCAACTATACCCGGCCAGGGCAGCATTTTGAGCGGTTAAAGCTCCTCCATTTTCCTTTTAATGGTCTGTTTGTCAGTTTGTGTTTTAGCTAATGAGTAAGCTGTTTGAAAGTTCGATCTTGCCTTGCTGCTGTCTGTGTCCTTGTAAAGTTCGCCAAGCAGGGTGTAGTAGTAGTGATTACCGGTCAATTTCAGCTTTTCTGCTTCGGTGATCGCTTCCTGCTTTCCTTTTACTTTTGAGAAGGCAAAGGTCCGGTTGAGTGCTGCAACAGGGGAGTATTCCATTTGTAAAAGATGATTGTACAGCTGTAAAATATTTTCCCACTTTTCTTTTGTACCTGCTTTGATCGTGTGCCAATAGGCAATGCCTGCCTCGAGGTGATACTTTGAGATTTTTTCTCCCTGCGATGCCTGCTTAAGATAAAAAGCCCCTTTTTGTATCAGTTCATAATTCCAGAGTGTTTCATCCTGGTCCTGGTATAGAATGATTTCGCCATTTTCATTTTTCCGGGCAGCAAAGCGGGAAGAATGAAAACACATAAGAGAAAGCAGTGCATTGACGGCAGGCTGGTTTGTTTGTTCGTTTTCAATAAGGAGATGAGTTAGCCGCATGGCTTCCAGGCAGAGGTCTTCCCGTAAAATGGTATCCCGGCTTTCAGAATAATAGCCTTCGTTATAAAGCAGGTACAAGGTTGTCAGTACTATATCCAGCCGCTTATTAATTTCCGTTTTTAAAGGAAATTCAATTGGCACTTTGTGGGCCCTTAAATTCTCCTTTGCCCTTGAAAGCCGTTTGTTGATCGTTTCTTTACTGGTCATAAAAGCATTGGCGATCTCTTCAATACCAAATCCGCAAAGGATGCGAAGTGCCAGGCCTATTTGCCCTTCTGCCGGAATGGATGAATGACAAATGGCAAACAACATTTGCAACTGGCTGTCGGTAATATTTTTGTCGGACAGGTCTATTTCAATTTCCCCGGTGACTTGTGCTGACTGTTTTAATTGCGGCGCAATTTTTTCAGCAAAAAGATGATTACGCCTGAGCTGGTTCCTGGCTTTGTTTTTTGCAACAGCATACAGCCAGGCAACCGGGTTTTCAGGAATACCTTTATAGGTCCAGGTTTCAAGGGCCAATAAAAATGTTTCGCTTGTAATATCTTCAGCCACTTCCATATGCTCAATGCCCAAAGACTTACAAAGGACCGCCGTTATTTTTCTGGATTCGGCCCTGAATAAATGCGGTATTAATTCGGGAGGTTGCATAAATTAAAAAGTTCCTGTTGGCACACCAGGAACTTTTTTGATCTTAGTGTATGCCATCAGATTTGGCAATTTTTCTTACTTCAACGGTATTGCCGTCGCCCTGCAATACCGGGCTGCCCTTGGCAAATTCCACTGCTTCGTCAATGGATTCTGCTTTAACAATGATAAACCCGCCGATCGTTTCTTTTATGTCACCAAAAGGGCCGTTGGTGACAACGTTGTTATACTTTACAACTCTTGCATCATCAAAAAGCAAACCATTGCCCACGCTGAATTTGTTCTGGGCGGCAATACCACCGATCCAGTCCATCGTTTGTTTCATCCATATCTGCATCTGTTCCGGCGAAACAAGCTTCCCGCCGTCTTCGTGCCTGAAAATTAAAATGAATTCATCCATGTTTAACGCTTTAATTGTTGAATAATGTGATTACAAGTAAATAACAACTGGGATCGGAGAAACAGGACATAGGTAGAGAATTTTCTTTTTATTCCGAATTTAGATCATTCCCGCTAGTAAATTGAAAAGGGCAAGGAGTTGCCGGGGGCTGCGGTCAGCCACAATTACCCCAACTGCAAACCATTAACCGCAAACGGCAAACATCCCTTATCTTTGCGCCCATGACAACAGAAAAATTACAGGATATGCGGTCCCGCATTGCCGGGATAAGGAGGTTTCTTTGACGTCGCTAACAGACAGCAGAAGATAGCCGAAGACAAACAACTTTCACTGAGCCCCGGTTTCTGGGATGATAATAAAAGGGCTACCGAAATTCTCAAGAACATCAAACTGAATGAGTATTGGGTAAATCTCTATGAGCAGGTAAATACCGCTGTGGAGGATTTTGCCGTGCTCTACGAATTCTGGAAAGCAGGGGATGCTACCGAAGAAGAAACCAAAGAGGCTTATGATAAGGCACTGGGGTTATTAGATGAAGTGGAGTTCAAAGCTACATTGAATGAACCGGAAGATGAATTACCCGCAGTATTGCAGATCAACTCTGGTGCAGGAGGTACTGAAAGCCAGGACTGGGCAGAAATGCTGGCCCGTATGTATCGTATGTATGGCGAAAAACAGGGCTGGAAAGTAACCGAAATGGACTGGCAATGGGGTGATGGAGCTGGTATCAAAACAGCGACCCTGCAATTTGACGGACCTTTTGCTTACGGCTTTTTAAAAGCCGAAAGCGGGGTACACCGCCTGGTTCGTATTTCCCCTTTTGACAGTAACGCTAGAAGGCATACTTCCTTTGTGAGTGTGTATGTGTATCCGTTGGTGGATGATACCATCGAGATCGAGATAAAACCAGCCGATGTGAAAATGGAAACTTCCCGAAGCGGTGGTGCCGGCGGACAGAATGTAAACAAGGTTGAAACGAAAGTACAGTTGACGCATATACCCACGGGTATCGTGGTGGTTTGCCAGCAGGACAGGAGCCAGCTGGGTAACCGTGAACTTGCCATGCAGATGCTGCGAAGCCGGTTGTATGAATTAGAATTACAGAAACGAAACGCATTGAAGGATGCCTCCAATGCAAAAAAGAAAAAAATTGAGTGGGGCAGCCAGATACGATCTTATGTTTTTCATCCCTATAAAATGATCAAGGATCATAGAACCGATTATGAAGTAGGCAATGTGGGGCCGGTGATGGATGGAGAACTGGATGGATTTATTAAAGCGTATTTGATGGCGGAAAAAGAGACCACGGGGTGATTTGGAAATTTGGAGATGATTTGATTTGGAGATGGCCTCACGGAATGCGGTTGGTTTATAATAGTTTTGTTGTTTTCCATTGATACATCACCAAATTGCCTCATCTCCAAATCAAATTCCGTGCAAGGGAATAAAGAGAAGAACCTGATCGTTGAATTGACCTTTGACTTTGCATTGAAGATCATTAAGTATGCTGAGTTGCTTGAGAAAGACCGGAGATTTGTATTGGCAACTCAGTTACTGAAAGCAGGAACAAGCATAGGGGCGAATGTCAGAGAGGCACAAAATGCGGAAAGCAAAGTTGATTTTATTCATAAAATGAAGATTGCAGCAAAGGAAGCGGATGAAGTTGAGTATTGGTTGATGCTTTGTGATAAATCACATGGTTACCCAGATTGTAAACAACTTCTGACAGATTGCTCTTCAATTATAAGAGTTTTGTCAAAAATAATTGCATCTTCAAAAAACACGATCCATTGATACATCATCAAATTTCCAAATCTCCAAATCAAACTACATGAGTATCGGAACTTTTTCTTATCCAATGCCTGTTAACGAACCGGTTCTTTCTTATGCACCCGGCAGTGCAGAAAAGAAAAGACTAAAAGAAGTACTGTCTGAGCTTAAAAAGACACAGGTTGATGTGCCGATGTATATAGGTGCAAAGGAAGTTCGTACCAATAGAAAAGTGGCCATGCATCCGCCGCATGAGATCAAACATGTACTTGGCTATTTTCATGCAGGCGAGCAGAAGCATGTGGAGCAAGCCATCGAAGCGGCATTGGCAGCTAAAGAAGCATGGGCTAATACCAGTTGGGAAAACAGGGCAGGCATATTTTTAAAAGCCGCCGACCTGCTTGCTACAAAGTATCGCCCCTATTTGAATGGTACAACCATGCTGGGGCAGAGCAAGAATGCTTATCAGGCTGAGATCGATTCAGCTTGTGAACTCATAGACTTCCTGCGCTTCAATGTTCATTTTCTTTCTGAGATATACAAGCAACAACCGATCAGCAGTCCTGGCATGCACAACAGGATGGAATATCGTCCGCTCGAAGGATTTGTGTTGGCCGTAACTCCTTTCAATTTTACAGCTATTGGCGGTAATCTTCCCACTTCAGCAGCTATGTGCGGTAATGTGGTAGTATGGAAACCTGCTAATACGCAGGTATATTCTGCGCAGATGTTCATGCGGATATTAAAAGAAGCAGGGTTGCCTGACGGTGTTATCAACCTTATTTATGTTGATGGCCCAACTATTGGCAGGGTTTGTTTTAATCATAAAGATTTTGCTGGCGTACACTTTACGGGATCAACAGGGGTGTTTAATAACATGTGGGAAACGATCGGCAAGAATATGTCGATGTATAAATCGTATCCGCGTATTGTTGGGGAAACAGGTGGTAAGGATTTTGTCATTGCTCATAAAAGTGCCGACCCGGATGTGGTCGCTACTGCCTTGCTCAGGGGTGCTTTTGAGTTCCAGGGGCAAAAATGTTCAGCTGCATCAAGAGCTTATATTCCTTCTAATATGGCAGAAGAAGTAAAGAAGAAACTGGTAGCGGGGGTGAAGAGTTTTAAAATGGGAACGGTGGAGGATTTTACCAATTTTATCAACGCGGTGATCGATGAAAAAAGTTTTGAAAACATCAAACGATATATTGATAATGCCAGGAAAGACCCGAAGGCGGAGATATGGGCAGGCGGTAAGTGTGATAAGAAAGACGGGTACTTTATCCAGCCGACCATTATAGAAGCAAAGAACCCGAAGTACGTCACGATGTGTGAAGAAATATTCGGGCCGGTTCTCACCGTGTATGTTTATCCTGCCAATAGCTTTGAAAAAACACTGGAATTAGTAGATACGACTTCTCCTTATGCATTGACCGGTTCAATTATTTCAAAGGACAGGACAGCCGTTGACCTTGCAACAAGTAAATTAAGAAATGCTGCCGGTAATTTTTATATCAACGATAAACCAACAGGCGCAGTAGTGGGACAGCAGCCTTTCGGGGGCGCCAGGGGAAGCGGTACAAATGATAAAGCAGGAAGTATTTTAAATCTTTACCGCTGGCTGAGTGCCAGAACAATTAAAGAAACATTTAATCCGCCAACAGATTACAGCTATCCGTTCATGAAAGAAAAATAGATACTTGTTTGCCCGTCTAATGAGTTGCCTGTTCAGTTTAATACTGAACAGGCATTTTTACTTTCTGCCTGCATTGATCACCATTCCTGTGGAAATGACCATATTCACATATGTGTATTATTCGTGCTTGACAATCTTTTTTGCCGGCAGTACTTTGTTTGTAGTTCAGCTATTTTTCTGAAACCAGATTAATCATTAAAAACTTTTAATCATGCGAAAAATTATCCTGCTGGCTGTTCTTGTTATGAGCTCCCGGCTGTTATTTGCACAGGTGGAAAAAGGAAATCTCCTGATTGGAGGAAAGATCGGGTTTTCGTCAGAAAGCAATTCGGAAGATGATGACTACAAATTATCCCGGTTTGTTTTTAAACCCAATGTCGGTTATTTTTTTATGAATAAGCTTGCTGCAGGTATCAGGGGCTCCATTGAATCAGGTAAGTATTATGACGATAGTTATTCAGACGTTCTCATCGGGCCATTTGTAAGATATTACCTGCTGGCAGCAGCCATGAAGACAAATATCCTGATAGATGCATGCTATAAGTTCGGTTCAGAGAAAGATGGTACTTCCGACTCATACGGGAAAAACCAATTTGCCATTTCAGCCGGCCCGGCTTTTTTTATCAGCCGTTGTTTTGCGATTGAAATGTTACTGCAATACAGCACGTTAAAGTATAGTGATTTCAGTGACAAGTACAACAAGATAGCTTTTGTCATAGGTTTCCAGCTTTTCCTTGCCGCCAAAAAAGAAGCTGCCATAAAGACTGCTCAATGATGAGAGATGAAAAGACTCAACTTTTGAAAGAGCCTGTTATACGGGCTCTTTCTGTTTTAAATAGATTTTTTATATGACCAACAATTCAACACCCTTTTTAACGGGTGTACTTTGATTTCAGGATTATAGTATCTTTAAGCATGCCAGAGTTCAATAAGCGAATTACACAGATACTCCTTTTATTCACTATTCTTTTATTGGTCTTTCTCACAGTAAAGGAGTTGTATGTTTTTCTGCCCGGGCTATTAGGGGCCCTGACGATTTATATCTTGAGCCGGGCCAATTATTTTCAGCTCATATATAACCGTAAATGGAAGAGGGGATGGGCCGCCGGGCTTTTTATCCTGTATTATTTATTTTTGATCGGGCTTCCCGTTTTCCTGGCTATTGTACTGATCAGTCCCAAGGTCAATACCTTTCTTGAAAATCCAGGTGCCATGATCGCTGATGCCAAACATTCGATCATTATGGTACAGCAAAAGACAGGGTTCAATTTTATTTCAGAAGCCTCTGTCACTAATTATTTAGGGAAACTATCCGCATTTATTCCGTCAATTCTTAATAGTACGGCAAACCTGATCTCGAACCTGGCTATCCTCTTATTCGTTTTGTATTATATGCTTTACAATGGGAGAGAAATTGAAAGGATGCTGAACAGGATCATACCACTGAAACAGGAAAATATCAATATGCTTGCCTCGGAAACAAAAAAAATGGTCAGGGCAAATGCATTGGGGATACCGCTTATCTCAATCATACAGGGTCTTACTGCTACACTCGGTTATTTTATTTTTGGAGTGAATGAATGGGCATTGTGGGGCTTCCTTACAGGTGTATTTGCTTTTTTTCCTGTTGTGGGTACAATGATCATATGGATACCCCTTGTGATCTATACGTATGCAATAGGACAAACATGGCAGGCAACAGCTTTATTAATATACAGCGTGGTCGTCACCGGTAATGTTGATTATTTTGCCCGGGTGACACTACTTAAACGAATGGGAGATGTACATCCCGTGATCACTATACTCGGCGTATTGGTCGGGCTGGGATTATTCGGTTTTATCGGGCTTATATTCGGTCCCTTGCTTATCAGTTATATCATAGTGCTCTTCAATATCTATACAAATGAATTTATTGAAGTGCCCTCACCACAGCCCCGGGCCCGGACACCGGAAGAAAGTGATGACGATATTGAAGCGGGGGAATAAAAAAACCAGCCCTCTTTTGAAAGGACTGGTTTTGCCGGAAAATATTTTAAGGCGATCAGTCTTTTAGTTTTGATAACAGGCGTAGTATTTCGAGATATAGCCATACCAGTGTAAAAAGTAAGGCCCCGGCGCTGTACCATTCCATATATTTCGGCACTCCTTTTTCGGCGCCTTTTTCTATCATATCAAAATCGAGTAACAGGTTTAATGCGGCCAGGCAAACGACCACAACAGAAAAGCCTATCCCTAATGGTGTGCTGGCGCTGGTAAATGCACCAATTGTAACACCGAAAGCAAAGCCGATCCATTGTATTAGGTAAAATATCATCACACTCGCTGTAGCGATAATAATAACCGATTTGAATTTTTCCGTCACTTTAATGATCCTCGTTTGGTACAGGACAAACATGACTAAAGCAACCACCAGCGTCAGGCCAACAGCCTGCATGACCAGCCCCGGGTATTTTGTTTTGAACGAATAATCATACATCGCCGATACAGAACCAACAAACAGTCCCAGGATGATGGCATAGAGCGGTGCAAGAAAGGGTGACCATTGCTTTTTAAAAGACATGACCAGGCTCAGTACGATCATTCCCACTGCGCCGGTTATCAGTAAGGGCATAGGGTTGCTGCCTTTATGGAACTGGCTCCAGGCAAAAAGTGTGGAACCCAGCATTAGCATAAAAAGGACGCCAAAATTTCTCATGGTTCCTTTTATGGTCATTTCTTCCCCGGTAGTGATACCCTGGAAAATAGTTCCCTCGTATGCTTTTTCCTGTAAGGCGGGGTTGCCCGATTTGAATACTGCCATAGTGTTTATTTTTTAGTAATATAAATGTACGAAATCACAAATAAAGAAATTCCAAATCACATGGTGCTATTAATTCGTAAAGAAATGATATTTGGAATTTGATCTTTTGGTATTTCCCCTTAGTAATGCCAGCGCACAAAAGCTTCCATCGCTGCATAATGTGTCAGGCCCAGGTCAGCATACAGGCCAGCGGTAGCTGCATTTCTTTCTTCGGCTCTTTGCCAGAATTCCCGGGAGTCGCTTCCCTGGAAGGGAACCATATCTTTTTGCGATTGATGAATGAAAATGCCAAAACGTTTTTTCAATACCTGGTCGGGGCTCATGGGTATGGCCATTTCTATTTCTTCAACATTCCATTCCTGCCAGGCGCCTTTGTACAACCACAGCCAGCAATCGCTGATCCATTCATCACCTGCAGCTTTTATTCTCCGCAATGCTTCCAGCACCACATTGAAACAAACGATATGGGTACCATGCGGATCGGCAAAATCACCGGCGCAATAGACCTGCTGAGGTTTTATCTTCCGTAATAACTCAATAGTGATCTTAATATCTTTTTCGCTCATCGGTTTCTTCTCGATCGTTCCTGTTTCATAAAAAGGAAGATTTTGAAAATGGATATTCTCATCTTTCAAACCTACATAGCGGCAGGTGGCTTTTGCTTCGCAGCGTCTTATCAATCCTTTGATGGAACGGATGGTGGGGGTATCTACCTGGTTTGATTTTTTATGTGATAAGAACTTTCTTGCATTAGCTAATATCTTCCCGGATTTACGGGTATCAATACCGGCTATTTCTTCAAAGCCTACGGCAAAGTCAAGGAAACGGGTAACAAATTCATCGGTCACAGCAATATTACCGGAGGTCTGGTAACCAACATGCACATCATGTCCCTGGTCATGCAAACGCTGAAACGTACCACCCATGCTGATGATATCATCATCGGGGTGGGGCGAGAAGATGATAACTCTTTTTGGATAAGGTGATGACCGCTCCGGGTGATTGGGAATAACAGCATCTGGTTTGCCGGCCGGCCACCCGGTGATCGTATCACGAAGCATGTAATACACTTCAAGATTTATTTCATAGGCATCCCCTTTTTCAACCAGCAGGTCACTTAAACCGTACTCATTATAGTCGCTATTGGTTAAACTAAGAACAGGTTTTTTTAATTTCAGCGCCATATTCACTACGGCTTTCTTGATCATCTTTGGTGTCCACTCGCAATCGCCGGTGAGCCAGGGTGATTTATTTCTTGTCAGCTCGGCTGCCGCTGCATCATCCACCACGAATGTGACATCATCGTGATTTTGCAGTAATGAGGCCGGTACCTGTTCCGTATCATCTTCCTCCACTGCCTTTTTCAGCACGGGTGCTTTGGCAGGCCCCCATGCCATCAGGATGATCTTTTTTGATTTTAAAATAGCGCTGATGCCCATCGTAATGGCCAGCCTGGGCACCTGTGCAATATTGGCAAACTCATAGGCATTGGCAATACGGGTAGAGTTGTCGAGTGTGATCAACCTTGTTCTGGAATAAATACCAGAGCCCGGCTCATTAAAACCAATATGACCGTTGTTCCCGATACCGAGTATCTGCAGGTCAATACCGCCTGCTTCCTGTATTTTCTTTTCATATTCCTGGCAGTGATATTTGATCTCTTCTTTTTTTACAGACCCGTTGGGGATATGGATATTTTTTGGGTTTATATCGATATGATCGAACAGGTGTGTCCGCATGAACCGGTTATAGCTTTGCAATGCATCGTTATCTATCGGGTAATATTCGTCAAGGTTGAAAGTGACAACATTTTTAAAACTCAGCTTTTCTTCTTTATGCATCCGCACCAGTTCTGCATATAATGATTTGGGAGTGGAACCGGTTGCGAGCCCCAGCACACATTTTTCTTTATTCTTTTGTTTTGTACGTATCAGTTCAGCTATCTGCTCTGCTACAAAACGGGAACCTTCTATAAGGCCGGGAAAAATCTTAACGGGGATCTTTTCAAAACTGTCTGAAAGGTCAATAGATGCAGCTTTTTTCGCCATGAATGATGTTTTTCGTTAATAACAAGCAGGCCAAAGATATAAAATGCAATCTTGCCTGATAAAAGAAAGTGGCTGCAAAAACCCGCAGGTATGATCGTTAATTATTTGTCAGTTCACTTCAATTTCATCCACCATCAGCCAGGCTTTGTTGCCCGAGCCGGGATTGTCGTCAGGAATGGTCCCATAATTCCTGATCACTACCCGCACAAACTTTGCCGGGGTGGTTTTGAATTGAATGGTCATTGTCCCGTTCCCATTTTGAGTTTCAATAAAACTGGTCGTTGTGCCAAGGCTGCTGTAGTACTGGCCGTTTTCAGATGAAAGAACTTCTGCGGAAAGCGGCTGCCAGATCCATGAATTTTTTTGCATGAAAGCATGAACGGTAACTGACGAGATATCATGGTAACCATCCAGGTCGATCATGGCATCACAATTAGTACCGTTGAAACCCAGGAACTCTTTACTTTTTGCGAATCCTTTTTCATTCTGTACACCATTTACTAATGTAAAAGCCCCATTGCCGGGATATCTATCCGATGCAGGATTGTTTAAAGTAATTTGTTTCCCGGTGGCTTTATTGAAAGAGAATTTTTGTTCAATAGTTTTTCCATTAGAATGATGGAAACCTTGCCATGCTTTTATAGTTTTGGATTCAGCAATTTCCAGTGTTGCTAATGTATCATTGTTTGAATACCGGGGACTTCGTCTTATTCCTCTTTCGCCGGCTTTTTTGATAGTCTTTTCAACCCTGTAGCCAGTTACCTTGGTTACATCTTTTGAGTCGAAAACAGGAAAGGTATCTCTTATCTCGGTATCCCTATCATATGTGAATTCTTCTTCTGTCTGTATAGAGCAGTATTCACAAATATCTCTTGAATACTTTGATTTTATTTCCCAGATTACCCCGCTATTATTACCAGTAGGAAGAACCGATGTCTTCAAATCAAAATAAGCCGTACTGTAATTTGCTTTCCACAGATGATATCTTTTAAATTGAGTCAGCAATCTTTTTTCAAAATTATTCAAGTCTCTTTTTTCCTTCGGGCTCCATAGCACTTCACTCAATGCCGCCATCCGGGGAAAGATCATGTATTCCACTTTTCGTGTATTCTCTATGTATTCTGTCCACAGATTGGCCTGCGCCCCGAGAACATATTTGGCTTCATCTGTATTCAGTTCAGCAGGAATTGGTTCGTATGCATATACCTTCTCTATCGGGTTATAACCGCCGATCGTTACTGAATCTTCATTCTCGCTTTGAGTATGGTCAAAATAAACCGGATTGCCGGGAGTCATGATCACGGTGTGCTTTTGTTTGGCTGCATCGATCCCGCCTTTTTCTCCCCGCCAGCTCATCACGATCGCATTGGGCGCCAAACCACCTTCCAGTATCTCATCCCAGCCAATTATGGTTTTGCCTTTGCTGTTGAGGTATTTTTCAATACGCTGGATAAAATAGCTTTGCAATTCATGTTCATCTTTCAGGTTATTTTCCTTCATCCGTTGTTGACAGAGGGCACAGGTCTTCCAGTGAGTTTTCGGGCATTCATCACCACCCACATGAAAATATTTCGAGGGGAACAAAGGAGTGACCTCATCAATAACATTTTGAAGAAAAATAAAAGTAGAATCTTTGCCGGCACAGAATACATCATCGAACACTCCCCATGTTTCCTGTACTAGTTTGATACGGCCATTCTTTTGTTCTTCTGCACTTTTTTTTGAGATCATGTTTGCGGGGATAGCTGTCGGCTTTGCGGGGAAACAACTCAGTTCAGGATATGCAGCAATAGCTGCCGAGGAATGACCCGGTAATTCAATTTCAGGAATTACATCAATAAAACGGTCAGCCGCATACTTCACTACTTCTTTTATTTCCTGCTGGGTATAATAACCGCCGTACCTGGTATTATCGCTGCCTTTGCCGGGGTAGCGGCCAATGATCGTTCCGTTTCTCCAGGCGCCGACTTCTGTCAGCTTTGGGTATTTTTTTATTTCGATCCGCCAGCCCTGGTCTTCGGTCAGGTGCCAGTGAAAAGTATTGAACTTATGCAGGGCGAGATAGTCAATATATTTTTTAATAAAAGAAACCGGGAAGAAATGGCGGCCAACATCCAGGTGCATACCGCGGTAGCTAAACCGGGGTTCATCAGTAATAACAACAGCGCTGATGGGGAAAGGAGATTTTTTACTTCCTTTTATTTCTACAGGCAATAATTGAATAAGTGTTTGCATACCATAAAATGTCCCTGATGCTGTTTGACCCTGTATGGATATATTAGTTGGTTTGACAATTAATGAATAGGCTCCTTCTTTACCCGGAACCAATGTTTGCAAAGTGGTTAATTGAATATAATTAGAGGTTGCGGTCTTTACCTTCTTCAATGTAAAGCCATAATACAGTTTCAGGTAATTATTCAGGAAACCGGCGGCATTGTCATCTACGCCATTTTTAACTACCAATACCGTGGAAGCGCTCAGTAAAAACCTGCCCGTATTCAGTTTCTGGTTTGCAGGCCGTGGAATAATTTGTGTTGTCTGTGCGGCGATAGTAAAGCCCATTAGCAGGCTGAGAAAAAGGCAAATCGTTGATCGCATATGAATTGTTTATTTGAAAGTGGCAATTTAAGGCATTGTGTAATGCTGCAAAATCCTTTTTTTTAGTTAGGTTTGGAAAAATCGACAGCCAAAACCGCGATAAATTTTTATGAACACCAATCAACAGCTGATAGAACGGTTTTATACAGCTTTTCAAAAGCTGGATCACAAAACTATGAATGATTGTTATGCCGGGGATATTATTTTTAATGACCCGGTATTTGGTGTGTTAAAAGGGGATGAGGCAAGGGCCATGTGGGAAATGCTCTGTAAGAATGCCAGGGACTTCTCGCTGACCTTTTCGGATATTGAACTGCTGGATGAAGAATATGCAACCTGCAGGTGGACGGCCACTTATACTTTTTCCAAAACCGGGAATAAAGTAGTTAACAAGATCAAAGCGTATATGAAGTTTTATGACGGGAAGATCATTGAACACAGCGATGCTTTTCGTCTCAGTACATGGATAGGGCAGGCGCTGGGCTGGAAAGGAAAATTATTCGGCTGGACAGGTGTAATGAAAAGAGCCGTACAAAAGAACGCAAGAAGGAACCTGGAAAATTTTATGTCAAAAAAGTGAATGGTGAATAGTGAATGGTGAGTAGGGTGCTTCATTAAAATCAAACTCATTCACTATTCACCACTCACCTGCTAATCTTCTAATACCCCGAATTTCCCTGCATTTACATCCTGTATTGCCTGTTCCACTTCGTTCCATGTATTCATCAGGAAGGGGCCGTAAGCAGCGATCGGTTCATCTATCGGCTCGCCGGATAATACCAGTAGTATTGCATCATCACTGGCTTCAATATTGATCGATTCGCCGTCATTTTTAAATAATACAAAATGATCGGTCGCTACTGCTTCATCATTGATTGATGCATTGCCTTCCACTACCAGTATCCCCGTATTATAAGCTGCCGGAAACCTTAATGCTGCTTTTGCACCTTTCTTTAGCCGTGCATTATACACATGC
>DATDIX010000140.1:0-2654 GCA_036520835.1 Chitinophagaceae bacterium
AGAAAAACTTCGGGAAGACCAACGACTGATCGTATTGAACGGGTATAAAAGAATCTTTCTATAACCCAAACTAATATTATCTTAGCGGCCTGCCAGCCGGCGCTTTTACTCCCGTAGTTTAAGTAAGGCCGGCCCTCACGACTGCCTGCCTTAAGAGTTTTTATTCACTAAAACTATATCTCCGAAATGGGAAAGTACAAAGCCGGTGTGCTGTTCGGCGAAGAACTCGCAGCACTTTACAAAGACGCCAAGGATAATCAATTTGCTTTACCTGCTGTCAACACGATCGGGTCTAATACGATCAACGCCACATTAGAAGCCGCAGCAAAGGTCAATTCACCTGTTATCATTCAATTCTCCAATGGCGGCGCCCAGTTCATTGCCGGCAAAGGAATGCCGAATGATAAAATGCAGGCCAATATTTCAGGCGGTATCTCAGGCGCCATGCATATTCATAATGTAGCCAAATATTACGGTGTACCCGTTGTATTACATACTGACCATGCTGCAAAAAAATGGCTGCCATGGATCAGCGGGCTGATCGATGCCGGTGAACAATTCTTTAAAGAAAAGAAACAACCGCTGTTCAGTTCCCATATGCTCGACCTGAGCGAAGAACCGATCGAAGAGAATATTCATACCAGTGTTGAATTCTTTAAAAGAATGAAACCATTGGGTATGGGAATAGAAATAGAACTCGGCGTAACCGGTGGTGAAGAAGACGGTGTTGATAACAGCGATGTCGAAAATTCAAAACTATATACACAGCCGGAAGATGTGGCTTATGCCTTTAAAGAATTAAGTAAGGTTGGCGACCTGTTTACAGTAGCGGCTGCATTCGGTAATGTGCATGGCGTATATAAACCGGGTAATGTTGAACTCCGTCCTGTGATATTAAGCAATAGCCAGGTCTATATTGAACAGGAATTAAAAACAGTGGCCAAACCCGTCTTCTTTGTGTTCCATGGGGGCAGCGGCTCACCGCAACACCAGATAAGAGAAGCGATCGGCTATGGCGCTATCAAAATGAATATTGATACCGACCTGCAATGGGCTTTCTGGGAAGGTGTGCTGAATAATTATAAAAAGAGCGAAGGCTATTTGCAGGGGCAATTGGGTAATCCTGATGGCGATGACAAACCCAACAAAAAATACTACGATCCCCGTGCCTGGCTGCGCAAAGGCGAAGAAAGCTTCATTAAAAGATTAGAAATAGCATTCGAAGACCTGAATTGTATCAACCGGAATGCATAGATCAGAGATCATTTATTGCAAAACCCTGTCCCGTTCCTTATGTGACAGGGTTTTTTAATGTTTTATTGGGTAAATCGCAAACATTCACCATGACCGCCTGTTATAATTTGTGGTAATTTCATAACAGGATATTTCAATACTGCCTTTCAACATGAAAAAAGAGTTTTACCAGCATCTTTTTAATAAACAAAAACAGGTTGACGCTGTTCCGCCCAATGAGCATATTGCTGCCTGGACGACAAAACTGATCTGTCTTTTATTCCCGGAAAGATCGGATGAGTTTGTTTCTTCTGCGGAGGAAGTGGAAACAGAATTCACAGCGCTTGAATCACAGCTTACCCGCATTTTGAATGCAACGGCGGCATGCAGTAATTGTGATAATGCTGAAAAGACAAAAAGTTTTTTTAATAATATCCCGCAATTATACCGGGTACTTAACACAGATATCGAAGCGATGCTGGAAGGCGACCCGGCTGCCAAAACAAGATCGGAGGTCATCAGGGCCTATCCCGGTTTTTATGCCATCTGTTTTTACCGGATAGCCAGTGCATTGCTGAAAAGGGATATTCAGCTCATCCCCCGCATCATTACAGAATATGCACATTCAAAAACGGGGATCGACATTCATCCCGGCGCCCAGATCGGCGAACATTTTTTTATTGATCACGGAACAGGGATAGTGATCGGTGAAACATGCGTCATTGGTGATCATGTGAAATTATACCAGGGTGTGACCCTTGGCGCATTAAGCGTTGATAAAGCAATGGCCGATGTAAAACGTCATCCTACCGTGGAAGATCATGTGATCATTTATTCCGGCGCCACGATCCTTGGCGGGGAAACTATTATAGGACATCATAGTATCGTCGGCGGCAACGTTTGGCTTACGAAAAGCATACCCCCCTGCTCTACCGTTTATCACCGGCCGGATATTGAAGTAGTGGAACAAATCAAATCATAGCATGGCAAGCATAATAGACTTAGTGGGCAATACACCGATGGTGGAGATACAGAAATTGAATCCCAATCCCAACGTGACCATGTATGCCAAACTAGAAGGGGATAATCCCGGCGGCAGTGTGAAAGACCGGCCGGCGCTCAATATGATACGTTCTGCTATTGAAAGAGGCGATATAAAACCCGGCGATAAATTAATAGAAGCCACGAGTGGTAATACGGGTATCGCCCTGGCAATGATCGCCAGGTTGTACGATCTCGAAATAGAACTGGTGATGCCTTCCACTTCTACCCGCGAACGGACATTGACGATGGAAGCTTTCGGCGCTACCGTTACGCTTTTGGATAATATTGAAGTCTGCCGCGACTATGCAGATGCTAAAGCAGCAAGAGGCGAAGCCTATATTCTGAACCAGTTTGCCAACCCGGATAATTATAAAGCA
>DATDIX010000141.1:0-26484 GCA_036520835.1 Chitinophagaceae bacterium
TCAAACCAGTAGTGCCACTACCACCCCACCGGGTCTTCGTCATTGCGAGGGCTGCCAGCAGTATCTTCGTAACTTAATGCATCCACCGGCAGACCAAAGCAAACTAAAAAACAGACACAAGCAAAAAACAGATTGCTTCGGCCGGCAATAAACTTTATACAGCCTCATTCATTACCGGCCTCGCAATGACGGTGACCCGCGAGAAACGAAGAGTTCTCAAAACATCGCACACCCGAACCACAAACCAGTAGTGCCACTACCACCCCACTGGGTCTCCGTCATTGCGAGGGCTGCCAAAAGTTTCTTCGTAACTTAAAGCATCCACCGGCAGACCGAAGCAAACTAAAGACAACCGAAAACAACCTCCTATGCGAAAAGGCGGACACGTTTACATCATGTGCAGCATAAACAACAGCACTCTCTATGTCGGTGTCACCTCCAACATCGCTTCAAGAACCACACAGCACAAAGAAAAACTCCATCCCAATAGTTTTACAGCAAAGTACAACTGTATAAAACTGGTTTACTACAAATGGTTCGATACCATCATCGAAGCCATAGCCGAAGAAAAAAGAATAAAAGGCGGCAGCCGGGAAAAGAAAGAGGTTCTCATCAATAGTATGAACCCGGAGTGGAAAGACCTGTATGACCAGGTCAAGTTCATGTAGATTGCTTCGGCCGGCAATAAACTTTATACGGCCCCGTAATGATGCAGAGTTATTTTTACCTGTTATGTTTTTTCAGGTTATCCGCCACCAGGAATACAATACCGATAGCCACCCAGAAAACAGCTTTGATCCAGTTGCGTGTTTGAAAAGCTTCCAGCGCAGCAACACCAAAAAAAAGCAGGAACACGGCAAAATTTGTACTCAACTTTATCCTTTTCATACTTCTGTTTTGAATTTTGACATCGTAAGATGAAAAGTAAAAGCGGGATATCATATGATCCTTGTCAAGGCCTGCCCGATGTATATCGGTGGCCGGAGGACCCGCCAAAATGCGACGGACCGACCATCGTAGTCAAAATGCCCGGATTGCACGGACACGGTAGGTTGTTGCCTTATCGGCCTGGGCGTAATCGCCAAGATTAAACCACATCTGCAATGCTTTGTCGTTGCTTGCAATAACCTCGGAAGAACTCCAATAGTCGCCTGTAGGAATTCCACCGGTAAAAGGGAAGCCGCCAATTGCATTCCTGTTTACAAAAAGTGTATGCAACTCGTCAAGGCTGGGTAAATACCAGTCGCTATATCCATTTAAAACTAAATCATAACACAATTTGGCCGCATAACTTCCAGCCCCCTGTACAGCAACAATGGTATTGGTATTTGCATTGCCCGTTCCAATGGCTGTGCCTGTTGCGTTTGTCACTACGTAGACGCCGTTATACCATTGAATGCCGTCGCTTTGATCTTCCGGCGCTGCAACCAGGCCGTGGGGGGTATTGGCATCATAACCCGGATCAGCAGGTTGCAAAACATAGGCAAGAATACCACCCCGGTATTGCTGACCGATCGCAGGGAGTGAGGCCGGGGCGCCTGTCATGTTTCGCCATGAGCTTCCATTATGAACTTGTAATTCACCATTTGGACCACAGTTAGTGCAATATAATATGAGGCCTGCAACAGCCCCAGCGATCGAATCACGTTGTACAGCCGTCATTCGCGGAGGTAAAAATCCTTTGTTAGTGCTTCTTACTTCCAGTTGTGCTGAGGAAGCCGGAGTTTCTGTCCCGATCCCTACCTGTGCCTGTGTATTGCCGATCAATACAAGTGCAAAAAATAATAGGACTACATTTTTCATATTGATTAGATTATTTTTTAGCATACTCGCCTGCTTACCTGAAGTTACGAAAATTGGGTTTTCAAGAATCTGCTTCCGGCCGGGTATCTGCATCTTTCGCCTTCCAGGTATTCCCGTCGAAGAAGCACGCTGTGGTTGGGTACTGAGTTTGCCTGCCCCGATGCATATCGGTGGCAGAAGCATGTCTCCCCCAACCATACCAATTTTGATACGGCCTGTGCAAACATTGTTTCGATGGTTGGCAACTACCTACCCAATTCCCCCGTTTTGGTTGTACTCACGCTATCTTCCACCACACGAATGAACTGATCCGGGACCACCACCCCGGAACCAGCGAAAAAAAGAGGGATACTTACCTGTATCCCCTGTACCCGAAACACAAAGAGATATTTGAAATTCCTTTTCTGCTTATTTATAAAAAAATCTGTTATGAAAAGAACTTTTATATTCTGCCTTGTCCTGCTATTTTCATTTGCCGCCCACTCGCAAATGATCTATTTAAAAGCCGTTTTGAGTGGAACCCAGGAAGTGCCGCCTACTGGATCTACTGCCAGCGGCGTAGTAATTGTAAAGTATAATACGGCAACCCGGGCTTTACAACTGCTGGGAGATTACCAGGGTCTTACAACCGCTGCTTCGGCATCCCATATTCATTCTCCTGCACCGGTTGGCTCAAACGCCCCGGTATTGGTAAACCTCAACAACACAGGTGGCACTACAGGTACATTGACCGGAGTAGCCATCTTAACACCTGCCCAGGAAACAGACTTGTTGGCCGGGAATATGTATGTAAATGTGCATAACGCTACTTTCCCCGCGGGTGAGATCAGGGGACAATTAACAACCACCACATCCGGTCAAACTGAAATATTTACTGCAAGAATACAGGGTGCTCAGCAGGTTCCGCCTAACGGATCGGCCGCCACGGGTTCGGCAACTGCACTGTTGGACAAAACAACAGGTATGGTCTATGTAACCGGAATTTTTTCGGGATTATCCGCTGCCGCTAATGCTGCCCATATTCATACTGGCGCTGTCAATGCGAATGGCCCGGTGATCATCAACTTTGCCTTTTCTGCTGCGCTAAGTGGTACGCTCCACGTTGAATCAGCCATCTCTCCTGCTGACCAGGCCCTGATGCTGAATGGCAATACTTATATAAACATTCATAACGCATCATTTGGCGGTGGCGAGATAAGAGGCCAGTTGATACTGGAATCCCAACTGGTTTTTCTCAAAGCTAATTTACAAGGCAGCCAGGAGGTTCCTCCCACTGGTTCTATTGCGACGGGAACAGCCATTGTAAAATACAATACTGTAACAAACCTGCTTGAGTTAACAGGAGATTACCAGGGTTTAGCAGCCGCAGCGAGTGCTTCACATATTCATTCGCCGGCGCCGGTTGGGGTCAATGCAGGTGTGCTGGTAAATTTAACTAACACGGGCGGCACATCCGGGGTATTAAGCGGCTCTGCCACTTTAACGGAACCACAGGAAGCCGACCTGCTGGGCGGCCTGATGTATGTTAATGTTCACAACGGTACTTTCCCCGGTGGTGAAATAAGAGGTCAGCTTACAATAGCAACATTTGGGCAGGCATTTTATTTTACTGGTTTGTTATCAGGCGCACAGGAAGTGCCGGCCAATGCTTCTGCTGCAACTGGAACCGTAACGGTATTGCTTGATAACCTGACCAACCAAGTTTTTGTAACGGGTAATTTCAGCGGGCTCGTTGCCAGCGCTACTGCTGCGCATATTCACCAGGGTGCTGCAGGAATAAGCGGAGGAGTAGTAGTGAACCTGACTGCAACTGCCGCTACCTCAGGTACTGTTACCGGCAATGGTATTGTTTCAGACGCATTTGCAGACCTGATGATCATCGGGCAGGCATATGTAAACATTCATAATGCATCATTCCCGAGTGGTGAGATAAGAGCTCAACTTGGCAATCTTGTTTTACCTGTAAAACTCACTTATTTCAATGGCTATAAACAAAACAATAAAGTATCTCTTATCTGGGAAAGCGCAGAGGAACTTAATCTTAAGCAATACGAGATAGAACAACAAGGCAATGACAGGAGATCGTGGATATCGAAGGCAGTAGTGGCTGCGAGAGGCGGGAACACTACGACCCGATACAGCTATTTGGATGAACCCACTTTAACCAGCGCCGATTATGTTTTGTATCGTTTAAAAATAGAAGATCTTGATGGAAAATTCTCTTATTCTCCTGTTATCAAAATAAATATTAAAGAAGCAAAGGCAGAATTGTCCATTACAGCAAATCCTGTGATCGATGGCCTGCTGAGGTATACGATCACAGGGTTGCCGGCCCATAAAAAAGCAGATGTTTCAATCATTGATCATAGTGGAAGGGTTATGCTGAGATCCACGACTTCTTCTTTAATAAATAACGAGGTGAATATTGCAAACTTAGCAGCAGGTATGTACAGGCTGATCGTAAGGATTGACGACAGTATATTGCAGCAAAGTTTTATTAAATAAATTCTTTCAACCAGCCGGGTGTCCTTTTACAATCGATACCCGGCTGGTAATTTTTGCAAAAAAATAAATATGACGTCACTGGTAACAAAGCCAGGATCACTTCGCAACTATCATCCATTTCAACGACGGATCACTCACCATTTAATATATACCTTCTTTCCTTTTTTAACCGCCAGGTAAATAGCATCAATGATCTTCATATCCTTCCACCCTTCTTCACCATCCACCGGAACAATGGGTTGTTTACCCTGCAAAATGATCGCTGCCATTTCATCCATCTGCACGGTCTGGTGTGTTACATGCGGGAAATCCAACTCTCCTTTATTCGTACGTCCTTTGATAGGACCATAACCGGTGGCAGGCAGCAATTCGGCAAATCCTTTTTCAGCCGTAAGAAAAAACCGGTCGAGGCTGCTCATATTGTAAGTTGACAAACAGGAAGCCACTGCTCCTCCAGGGAAACCTAACTGGAAAAGAATAGTTTCATCCACACCTTCCTTAAATTTTTCAGTATTTGTTTTTGTTTCCTGGGCTGTCACCCACACAGGATCTTCTCCTACCATGTACCGTGCCCCATTGATCGAGTAAATACCGATATCCATCATAGCGCCTCCGCCGGCCAGTTGTTTGTTCAGCCGCCATTGTTTGGGATCACCGATCCTGAAACCACTTAATCCCTGGAAGAACATTACTTTTCCCAACTCACCGGCATTGCGCATACGTATGATCTCAAGTGTCTTTGGTTCAAAATGCAGCCGGTAGCCAACCAGCAATTTTACATTCGCCTTTTTACAGGCTTCCACCATTTCCGATCCTTCCTTAGCGTTCAGGGCCATTGGCTTTTCACAAATGACATGCTTGCCCGCTTTGGCAACACGTATCACCTGGTTATGATGCAGGGAATTGGGCGTAATAACATATACCGCATCAATGTCTGCATTGTCTTTAATGCTGTCGAAGTTTTCGTAATTGTAACAATTCTTCTCAGGAATATTATACTTGGACTGCCAGTTTTTAATTTTTTCCGGTGTGCCGCTGATCACTCCTGTCAGCCTGGCCATCTTTGACGATAGCATGGCTTCCGCTACCCGGGTGCCATAACTGCCCAACCCCATAATAGCCACCCGCAACACGGGGCCATCATAAGGCTGATCAATATTGTAGTTGGGTTTTTTCTTTTCCCATTCAGGTAAAAAGGAAAAAGCGACAGCAGAAGCGGTAAGCTTTTGTAAAAAATCACGGCGGGAATTCATAGCAAATATTTTTTAGGTTGTGCTGAAGATACTTCATAAAAATGAATCGTAAATGCATACAGTGTATTTCTCCCGGCCGAATGTCCTATCCTGCAGGCGATGCGCCAACCGGGAAACTTTGTAAACAAAGTGTACCGGCACCAATACAATTAACTTTCGCCAACCAAAAAGACTTTGTAACTTTAAGAAAAAGAAACAGATGCCCGGAGAAAGCCTGAAAGATAAACTTATCAATAAGATCAAAGAGATCAATGACCCGGCGATACTCGAAGAGGTTTCCAACCTTTTTGAACTGCAAGAACCCGAAACTGTTTATCAAACAAATGATAACCAAAAAAAAGCTATTGAAGAAGCCAAAGAGCAGGTCAAAAACAAGGAGACCCTTACCGGCGAACAAGCCAGCAATGACATTGATGAATGGCTAAACAAATAACCTGGACAAAACGGGCACAGCAGGACCGCAAAGAAATTCTTCAGTATTGGCGGGCACATAACCAATCGAGTACTTACAGCATAAAACTAAACCGGCTGATCAAAAAGGCAATCAACCTCGTAGCTGCTCATCCGCATATCGGGCGTCGTACAGATATAGAAAATGTAAGAGTAAAGCTGGTGAGAGATTATCTTATTTTTTATGAATAAACTGAAACGCATATATTCATTCTTTCAATATGGGATAACCGAAGAAACCCTGAAGAAACCCCTTACTGAACCGGGGTTAACCTGTAGTCGGTAATTGCCATTTACCAACCAAACGAATAGCGGCGCACAACAATCATTCTATCTTTTTTAACTCCCTCCTGACGCCCCATGTAGTATGCCATACCCTGCCTGATTCTCCGCCCATGCCGGTTTCAAATTCTATTTGCTGGTCAGTTCCATTGGCAAAAAAGAATTTTGTACCTGATTCAGGTCTCAGCACTATGTCAGGTCCAAATGCAGAATGAATATATAATACATTATTTCTCGTGACGAATTCGACAGGAAATACAGCCATATAAGGTGGCCTTGCAAGCCGCATCATATACTTACCGTTATAGTTATTGACGGCAACACCTGTTACGGTTTCTTTGTGAACAGCGGGAAGTACAATATCTCTTTTTAACGTGATCGCAGACAATGCATCAGCAATATAATCGGCCCGTGATTCATTATTGGACAGAACGATCACTGTTATATCCTCCTCTGTATAGCGCAGGTGCATGCCTACATACCCGGGATAGTATCCATTATGAAAAACATAATTTCCAAAATCATTTTTTCCAACTCGTATCCCGTAACCGAAAGTAATTTTGGGAACGGTATATTTTTCGGACTGTTGAGAAAGCATTTCCCGTTGGGTTGTTTCAGACAATAAGCTGTGGTTTTTCAGCGCCCGGTCCCACCTTAAAAGGTCTCCCGTGGTAGTAATGATCATTCCCTCACCGGTAATACCGGCCAGGTAACTTGTCCAGCCGGATCCAAGGCTGTCACTCCGTACATTTCTTTTCAAACTATCAGAATACAAAAATCCATAAGCATAACCCGGAATATCTTTTACAGATCGTGGCCCGTTGGCGACACGGGTATGCATCATCCCTAATGGCTTAAAGACCTTTTCTTCCATATACTTTATATAAGATTGCCCGGTGATCTTTTCGATGATTGTTGCCAGCAAATTAAACGCTGTTCCGGAATAAGCCAGGTTCTCACCGGGTTTAAAAAACAGGGGTGGCTTTTCACGGGCCAGCAAGCGCAACAGGTCATCGTTGTAAGCGATCTTACTATGATCAAAATGTTTTGTTACTAATCCAAACCCGTCAGGCATGCCGGAAGTATGTGTAAGTAATTGCTGAATGGTTACATTAGTATAAGGAAGTTCAGGAAAGAATTTTCCAAGTGTATCTGTATAGCTGATCTTACCCTTATCTTTTAATAGCAGGATACCCATTGCCGTGAACTCCTTGGCAATGGAACCGCAATCAAAAATGCTATTGCTGTCAAGACTTTTCTTTGTGTTGTGATCAGCCAGGCCAAAAGACCGGCGGTAAATGATATTCCCGTTTTTCGCAACGAGGACGTTGCCATTGAAACGATATATAGCAACCTGCCCCTCCATGTATGTATCGTACAATGACTGCCCGCTTTTTTGTGCGTATAAAGTAAAAGGCATTACTAAGAGAACCAAGGTTCTTTTCATGATCATTTTTTAAGTGGGAAGTTGTGTTGCTAAAATGAGGGGCTTTCCTGAAGATAGGTACAATTAGTCATATGCTCCTCTTCCCGGCCGTTTGCCGCACTTTCACAGACCATGTCCCGGTCAGACCCGCTGCCAATCAAATGGATAACATCGCTTCTTTCTTGCCGAAGTTGTAAATTGGGTCATAATTGTTTGCTATGCCAGCCACCTCCTCTATCATGGGCCTTCATCTGCGCTTGCGTTTATGGATCGCTGAAATGAATTCAGATATCAACGTCTTAAGGATATTTTCCGACTACCTTGCCGAACTGGATACCAAAAAAAATATAGCGGAAGTAAAGAAAGGAATTGATTATTTTAAACAACAGTTTATCCTACTCAGGGGGGAGATAGACGAACTAAGGCACGAGATGCAACTCAATAAAATGAATCTGACGCAGGCAGCCAGGGAAAACAAGTTCCCCACTAATAAAATTTCCTCATCGAAGAATCAACCTGTTTTGCAAAAGCGCTACACGGCTTTCAAAAAAGCATTTAATAAAGTAAAGAAAGAGTTTGGGCTGTTTGAAGTTAAATGGTCAAATTGATCTTTGCTTTTGTAATTTCCAATCCAACTTACAAAGGAGAAGATGCTCCCGCTTTCTTGATCTTAACAATTTGCCATACCAGGTAAAAAATAGTTCCCCAAACCCCGATAACGATTGAATACGCCATAAACAATAACCATAAAGGCGTTCTGAACCTGGTGGACCATAGTGACCGCTGATCAAAGAAATGGCTATCCGTATTT
The DNA here is from genome assembly GCA_036520835.1 of Chitinophagaceae bacterium. Taxonomy (GTDB): domain Bacteria; phylum Bacteroidota; class Bacteroidia; order Chitinophagales; family Chitinophagaceae; genus VBAT01. Next base: position 8,531 of record DATDIX010000141.1, read on the forward strand.
GTAGCTATACCCCACGGAACAGTCTTTGCAACCAGCAGGTTTCCATACTGGTCATTATCTTCAACTTTTGCTACCAGCACAATATTTCCTTTTTGGTCTCCGGGAAGACTGTCTTTATTAAGTTCAACACTTATAACACCACTTGAATCCGTAGTATATAATTCTTCCTCGCCTGCTGAAAGAATACCGCCGAGGCGCTGAATACCTACTTTCATTTCCACTTCATTAGCCGGAACCCAACCGTCATTTTCATATCTCATTACCTGCACGGTTATACTCCTGGTTCCTCCATCGGAAACAGTATCAATTTCGATCTTTGCTTTTGTAATTTCCAATTCAGCAGCGGCCTCTTCCTCCTTACCGGCAGCCACAGCTAAAAAAACATGCGAAGGGTTTGCTTCCCATACGCCTTTAAGGGAAGGAGGAATAAAACTTTTAGCTTTACCATTTTCATCAGTGGTTACCGTAGCAATACTATTCTCAGTTTTAATACTGTCGAGATATAATTGAAATGCCTTATTCTTTACCGGTTCTGTTTTCTTCCCTTTCTTCAGCCAATTTTCCAGGACGAGGTATTGCATACTGTTGTTGTCATTGAAATATTTCAGTTTGACCATCTCTTTAGCTACCACTGAATCTTCCTGTGCGGCTAACTGCTGAACCGACAGCATAAAGAAGAGGGAGAATAACAGGAAAATAAATTTATTTTTTCTCATGGCTTTCAGTTATTGTTTCCTGGATGGGAATGATGGGATAAATTCTTGCAAAAAAAGTAATGACCAATAAGGCGCCGGAAAGTGAGCCTATTGCAATGGCCCACTCTTCCCAACTGGGGAAATAGTGATGATAACTGGCCGGCACATCCTGTATGGGCAAAAAAGGATGCAGTAAAGTAGGTGTCACGATCAGGTAACGTTTGAACCAGGCCCCCACCACTATCATGATACCTGCAATGAACATCGGCATCGGCTTCCTCCCCTTTTTAAATAACAGCATAATGATGGGGATGATCATACCTACTACTATTGCAAACCAAAACATTAGGGCATAATCACCGGTAAAAAGACCTGCTAAATGCGCCTCTTCCGATTTTTTCATCTTGAAAGCAGGGATCATGTATTCATTTATATTAAAATACAGGTAAAGCAAAGAAAGCATCACCACAATTCTTCCCATTTTTTCAAAATGCATTTCGGTGATATATTTTTCAAGATGATAGTTTCTGCGGAATACATACATCGCTACCACAACGCCCCCGGCTCCTACCAGGAAAGCGCCTGAAATAAAGTAAGCGCCGAAGTTGGTACTATCCCAACCGGCACGGTAGGTGGTGGCAAACAACCAGGAAGTAACAGTGTGAATACTAAACGCAACCGGTATAATAGCTATGCAAAGAATAGTAATCGACCTGTTGCTTATTTTAAATTGCTCCGCCGTCCCTTTCCAGAAAGAGCCCTGGAAACGGTATAATTTATTCAGCGCTTTTCCGGATTTTTCTTTGAATTTGATCAGTAACTTAAGATCAGGCAATAAAGGGAAATACAATAACAATAAGCTGATGATAAAATAAGTACCAATCACTATTACATCCCACATGATGGGTGATTGAATGCGACCATGAATAAACAGGTTCAGCATTCTTTCCGGGCGGCCCATATCTACAATGATGATAAGGGAAGCAAATACGATAGCAGATACAGCAATGATTTCCGCAATTCTTGTAAGAGGTGTGGCCCACTTTACATTGGCGAGTCGAAAGATAGCCGTGATCAGGGATCCTACAAGGCTAATGGCCACAAAGAAAACAAAGTTGGAAATATAAATACCCCATGAAACATAGTCTCCCATATTTGTGACCACGAGGCCGTTTCTAAGCTGCCGGTAATAGGCAAAAGCGCCTATCAAACATAAAAGAATGAGGAGGCCGGTCCAGATGATACCCCGTCTGCCAAATTTTTGTGGAAGCAGATCCCTGGTGATTTGTTCGCTTGGTAAAGAAGTCAAGTTTTCCACGAGCTATAATTTTAATGATGCTGATGATCAGCAGGATTTTGGTTTTCCAATCCTGATTCATAGGGGAAATTGCGGTTAACAGGTGGTAAATAATAAACACTTGGCTTTGTACCAAGGTCTTCCATTAACCGGTAACCGGCTTTATCTTTTATCAGTTCACTGAAACGAAATGTTTCCGCACCATTGGTTACAGAATCTTCATTCATATCACCAAACATAAAAACGCCATTGGGGCAAGCCGATACACAATGTGGCAATTCTCCCTTTCTTGCCATATCCGGGCAGAAATCACATTTACTTACCGTACCTAATTTTTGTGGCATACTGGTTTCACAGGAATATGGCTGTGCTGCAACGGCTTCCTCAAGAATTGGTTCCTGCCAGTTAAAAACCCTGGTAGAATAGGGACAGGCCGCCATACAAAAACGACAGCCAATACATCGATCGCTATCTATCAACACAATCCCATCCTGGCGTTTAAAGGTGGCGTCTACAGGACAAACCTTTACACAGGGTGGTTCATCGCAATGCATACAGGTAGTAGGTTGCCAGTATGGCGCAGTTTGGTCAGCATCCTGCATTGAAAGTACTTTTATCCAATTTTGTCCTGGGTTTAACCCATGGGCATGATTACAGGCAGTTTTACAGGCTCCTACATTTTTACACCTGCTAAGGTCTATGACCATTACAAATTTCTTTCCTTCTATTCCTTTCCGTTCTTCACTATTTGATAAATGGGGCAGATCCGGAACAGGCTTTAAAAAAGCTTTATCCATTTCGATAATTTCTCCATCCACCGATAACAGTTTCACCGTTTCACCGGTTGCTTTTACATCATCACCTGCATAACTATCAAAAGGGTTTTTTTTACCGGAACAACCTGCAGCCACACCGGCAAGAATACCAGCAGCCAGAAACTGCCTTCTTGATGTGTTTTTATCTTCCATAATTCTCTTTTAAATAAACAAGTGTTTTGGATTAGTTTTTATTGACCCAGGTCTTCAGTTGTTCGTCTGTGATTTTTTTTCTCTTGCCACAATAAAGTTTATCTGCATCCACTTCAACCAGTTTGCCATCTTGTGTGAGCATTTTTCTTGTAGGCTTTTTTTCCTGTTTATTACCTGGTATAAATTTCAAAACAGTGAGAGTGGAGAGAATGGCGGCGCCCCAAAGCAGAAATTTCTTACGATTAGAAGTTTTTGGTTGTTCCATAAATATCTTTACACTTTTAATATTATGACACAAAGTAGTGAGAGAGAGTTAATCACATAATTATCTTGCTCATGAGGTTATATGATTTTTGTCATGATTATAAAAACACGGCCAAAATAAAAGTGCCCGTCCGTTCCCAGACCGGCACCTTAGTTTCCCCGGGGAAAATTATTTTTTAAACGTCCTCATATAGTTCACAATAGCCCATCTTTCCCCAGCATCCGGTAATTTCTTTTTAAAATTGGGCATATCATCCCGTCCTTCGGTCGTTTTATAAAAAAGTGAACCATCACTCTGAGAATGAAATTCGGCAGTTGAAAAATTCCCTGGCTCAGTTTTTAACTGGGCGGCTTTGTTGCCATCACCCAACCCTTTAGCGCCATGGCAAGACTTGCAATGTGTTGCATACAACGTTTTTCCTTCAGCAATTGATTCCGGATTAGAAGCAACCCGGTTTTTCATGTTTTTAAAATTATCTGGTACCGGCCAGGGCTTTTTATCCTGTAATAACCTGAATCCTGTGATCACGCTAAAAACCAGAATCCCCACAAACAAAAAAGCCGTTGTTATTAATAATATTTTTTTCATTTTATATATAATTTTAATTTTTTTTCAACGCCGTAAGCTGTAAAAGAAAAAGTGACACTTTCACGACTTAGGTCAAAACTGATAACGGGACATAACATTTCATACGGAAAAACCTATAAAGGTGTCTTGCTAAGTTTATTCAATGGTCTTGCTTATCAATTTCCCTATCCAGAAAAAATTGTACGACGTTTAAAGCTATGAACCTTCCCCCTTTGATAATTACACTATTCTGGAATTATGTTACAATATTCACACATTGCCCGTCCTATTCCCGGCAATAGTTTTATCTCATATCAAATAAGGGTAGCTCGTTTTGTCTTTTAAACCAGGAAATCAACAATTAAATTAATATTACCTACCCCAGAGCCACCAGGTTTAAAAAATTGCTGCCTGAACATATTTTCAGGTTTACTTCTGTTCAGATTGGTACCGGCTGCATGGATAAGGAGATGAAAAGTAGTAAGCAAAAGATTCTTCTCAATAAATAATTGGGAGTACCCGTATATATACTCATAGAATTTCCCTGGTTATGAAATAATCTGGCATTTTCAGCCTTACAACAATATGACTTGAATTAAAAATACCGTTCTGTGCCGGCACAGAACGGTATTCAGGTTCATAATTTTAGGAAAATTATTTTTTAAACGTCCTCATATAGTTCACGATAGCCCACCTTTCCTCTGCATCCGGTACTTTCTTTTTAAAGCCCGGCATATCATCCCTGCCTTCGGATGTTTTATAAAAAAGGGCGCCGTCACTTTGAGACTGGAAATCGGCTTTCGAAAAATCCCCGGGTTCAGTTTTTAACTGGGCTGCCTTGTTACCGTCACCCAGGCCTTTGGCACCATGGCAGGATTTGCAGTGAGTAGCGTACAATGTTTTTCCTTCGGCAATTGACGCTGCATCGGAAGTAACGGGGTTCTTCATTTTTTGATAGTTATCCGGAACAGGCCAGGGTTTCTGATCTGCCATATTAAACCCCGACATGATGCTAACGAAAAAGACAGCAGCCAATGCAAGAACGGAGGCTTTCAATAATTTTTGTTTCATGATGATTAGATTGATGTATTACAAATTTTGGTTTGGTCCTGATTCCGGGTACCAAATTACCCAGGAGTAATAAGTCTATGACTGATATGCAATTGACCCCTACATGATTTTAATCAGTAGTTCGATTGACAAAGATTAACCAGGCTTTCCGGGGTCATATGGCCTTACCCCAAACTATTGAGAAAAATAAAACCCGAGTTCAGTTTCTATATTGGTCATATCTGCGGGGCGGGGTGCTTTCCGGGTGTCAAAAAGGATAATACCGCAGGGATCATTTTGGGCGTCCAGGTCAATATATTCTTTTTTGCCATTTTGCCTGGTAAAAAGCAGGTAGCGTGCATTTTTCACTTCAATAATCCTGATACCCGCATAGTATTGCTTTAACACGATCCGTGAGTTTCTCATCTGGTAAAAGCACTCATGCATGGTGCTTTCAAATATCGCCGGTTCGGTAATAGCTTTGATTTTTTCAAGCTGCAATGAATCCGGTGTATAAAAAACTGCAGAAGGGGAATTGATGATTATTGTATCCGGGTAACTGCTTGCCGGTTTAGTTTTTGAAGGCTTACGATCTTCCTTACCTTCCTGCTGGCCGGCCGGCCGGGGAGTATCAGCACAAGAGAAAATAAATATCATTGATAAAAGGAACGCAAACACCCGGAACTTCATTCCGGTTATTATTTTAACTGCCCTATATCGTGCCTGATCATCCCTGGTCTTCATCATGCCGTATTTATACAGTATACAATTTAAATAATTGACCCGAAACAAAAGCCCCGGATTCTTTTCCGGGGCTATTTTCCAAAAGGATCGTAATTCAAGACCTAAAACCTTCTTTAATAATTCCACAACCGGGTAATATTAAACCCTATTAGGAATTTGCCGCCTTTAATTTTATTACCTTCTGCATCAGTATAAGAAAACGGAGGATTAGTATTGTACAGGTTGTTGATCTGGGGCACCAGGTAAAAATAATTAGTGGCAAATACCTGGAAGGAGTGGCTGCTGGTGTTGAACTCCAAACCAAAAGAAAGACTTGGATTGGGATTATTGGACACATGCTTGGTTATCGGCTGGTCGTAATTGATCATTACGGAAGTAACATCGGTCAGTTTATACCTCGCGGATAATGCGATCGCAAAATGATTAAACATCATATCAGGTTCTACCTGCAGGGTGCTATCGTTCAATTTTACATAGTAGCCATTCACCACGTTTTGGTGTGTGAGACTGGGGGCCACCTGGACAGATAACTTATCACTGATCTTCCTGGCAATGATCAATTGATTAAAGAAGTTCATACGATCAGAATAGTTCCGGTAGATCTCCTTGTCCGGATCCTTTTTAGTATTGTAAGAAATATTACCATAATAGGTAAGGCTAACGGGGGATATGCCTTTTGTTTGTGTGATGATAGAATATTTCAGGCTGGCATCCCATAATGGGCCATTCACGGATGAAGGGCCCTGTTCTGGTATTATAGCTGCTGTGGTCTTTGTAATGCCAATACCGAGGTTCAGTTTATTGACCGGCACATAACTAAAACCCATCCGGATATTAGAAGGGGCAAAGAACCCCCAAAAATCATCGTACCCGTTTTCAACTGTACCAAAACGGTGCTGAATATCCATTTCAAAAGTCTTTTTAACGGGCACCATTACAGTTTGGTTGTCGATGATCCAGATGCTCTGAAAAGTATTTTTTACCGGTTTGGGTTTTGCAGGCACAACTTCTTCTGCAATCGCTGTGCTGTCCTGGGCGTTAAGGGTGCTCCCAAGCAATAACAGGCAACCCAGGAGGCATGCCGCCATTGTTACCCGGTATTTTGAAGTATTTATTTTGAGTTTCATTTTATTACTTTTTAAGATCACTTAATTATTCGGAGCTCCGTTCCTGATCCAGTCGTACACTTTTTGACGGTCTGCGGCTGATGGTATATACTGGGCCATTTCACCATACACCATTTTATACAGTATACTTTCTTTAGGCAAGGCTGTATTTACATAACCTCCATTTGCGATCTGCTGGTAGGAAATGGTAGTGGCCAGGTAAGGTTTATGAGCGCCGGAAACATGACAACCAGCCAATGCACAACTTGTATTAAACAACGGGGCCAATTCGATCTTATAACTCACCGGCTGGGGAGGGCCATCAGGATCAGACGCCAGTTCTGGTTTTATGATGTCCTTATAGCAACTGGTAAAACCAATGATCACCAGTAAGGCCAGGAATGCATATATTGTTAGACGTTTCATTTTTGATATTTTATTGATTACTTATTGTGGAAATTGACATTACATTCAATTTCTATCTTGTCTGAAATACTGGTGCTGGTAATACCAAAATCCCTGCAGTTAAACTGAAATTTCAACTGGAATCCGAAAACATCGTAAGCAGTAGCAGTTCCAAACTGGACAGTGGCTTTTGAAATATATTTTAGTTTACCTACAATAGATTTTGTAAGCGGTGCGGCCAGCTTACCTTGCCAGGTAAGATTTATTGTTACTATATAATCATTGCTGGCGGGATCAAATTTCACTTCGGTAGTTTTTATTTTAGCCAGGTTAGTAACAGCCAGGTTTTGAGTACCTGCCACAATAGCTGTGGTGCCCATTCCTGAAATATTACATCCTGCATCTCTTCCCGGCTCCCCGGTATTGGAGGTATTGATCTGAACATATCCATTGAAATAAGTTTTAGCCGGCTCACTTTCATAAAATGCCCATGAACTATCCGGCAATGGCTGACCGGTTGTAACATAACTCAGCATTTTTGCATCGGTTACTTCATGTAAACCAAATTGATTAAAACGACCGGTAAGCAATCCGGATGCTCCTACATAATTGGTGGTCCACAATACGCTGGAATGGACCTTATCAAATTTCCATTCGTTTGCATTCCCCGTAGTCATATTACCGGGCAGGTGCACATTATTACCGCGGTTTATCACCGGGGGATTGGTAGTTTGGATCGGAACGATCAGGTCATTATCGCGGGTACAACTGATCATATATCCGTATCCGCTGATAAGAACCAGGAGGATCATCAGCATTTTGTTACTAAGCAGTTTCATATTAAAATATTTATTGTGAGAAATCATTTTTTGACCCCGTAAAATTACCTGTGGTATAAAATCCAACTTATGAGGGTTGTCAATGTGGGGTGTGACTTTCGTCACAGGATTGTAAACTACAGTCAAACATTATTGATTGTACGGCATTTAAAGCTATGAACCTTCCTTTCATTGATAATTACACTATCCTGGAATTATGTTACAATATTCACACATTGCCCGTCGCTATTACCACAGAAGTTTTATCTCGTATCAAATAAGGGCAGCTCGTTTTGTCTCTTAAAACGGCAAATCAACAATTAAATTAATATTACCAATCTCAGAGCCTCGAATCAGATGTTTTATAAAAAGGGCATTGTTGCTTTGAGCCTGGAAACCGGCTATTGAAAAATCACCCGGTTCGGTTTTTAACCGGGCAGCATCGATAAGTGGGAATAGGCAGGTAGGAGCGCAAGGAAAGCTGAATTCCTGAATTGTAATAGCGACTAATTTTTATGTAGCGGAAAACTTTTATCGGCCTTTAATTTTTTAATGAGAAAATAAACTATGGTTACAGCTATAAGCGTCGCCGTGTTCAGGAGAAGACTTTCAGTGTATAATTTCATATCATTTCTTACAATATGTTCATCATTTGCAAAAGCAGGTATCGGGAAGAACAGGTCCTGTACGATAAAAAAGAAAAATACCAGGCTGTGCAGGAGACTTAAAACCCTCTTTTTAGCAATGGCCGGTATCCAGAACAGCAGGGAGAGTAATCCCCACCCGACCAGGAAGGGCTGTTGCATTACCTGCTTCAAATTTTCCATGGAATAATCAGGATACAGGTTCTTTAATTGCAAACCCAGGTATAAAGTACCAACCAATGCGTAGGAAAAAGGTAAAAGAAAAAAAAGTTGACCCTTCAATTTAGTTTTAGATGGCTGACTGCCGGCAATAAAAAAAACAATGGCATAGATCAAAGGATAACCTGAGAAAAAAGCCAATGATTCAAGCCGGTGCAGGTATGCAAAAAAACTATCCCCCATAAACTATTTCGATTTAAGAGATATTGAAACCAACCGCCAGCCCAAACTTAGTTACTTCTTTCAGCACATTACCTATCCGGTCTGCTAATACTCGTCATGACCACGAATGATAACCGTCAGGCCTTACCTAAAAAAGTGATGCGTGGTTTCCCACGCATCCCTGCTTTTAGCCTATTAACAACCTGTAGGTTTTCAAGTATAAACTATGCCTGGTACTTATTCAGCGGTAGCAGGACTGATCGTTGTTGATATCTCTGTGATGGAATTGACCGGGAACCCGCCTTTCTTACCATGCTCTCTTATCAGTTCTTCATTCTCTGCCTTATAGATGCAATAAATTTTGTTGCCTGTTACATAACTGTGTATCCACTGGATCTTTGGGCCCATTTCTTTCAGTACGCCACAGGAGGCCTGGGAAATGCTTTTTAATTCAGCCGTGGTTAACTTGCCGGCATTGGGGATCTCTCTTTCGATCAGGTAAGTTTTCATTTTCGGTTCATTTTTGGTTTTTGAATTGTCTGTTGCAGTTGCATTTTGAGCAAAAGCGCCATAACCGGCTAAAAGCAGGATGGCAAAAATAAAATTGCGGCAGTAGGTCAGTGATTTCATAAACTGGAGGTTTTAGTTTTAAAAGATGACTAAAGATAGTCACCCAGTCTACCGGCAGCCTATAACAAATCGTTCAATAAATGGTAAAAATGAACCCGGATCCAATTATGGGTCAGTGCAGGAGGTCAAGATAGGCCATAGGGAGCAGGCCGTATTTCTTTTTAAAGCACTTGGTAAAATAAGATGGACTGGTGAACCCCGAGTCAAAGGTTATTTGCGAAATATTGTACCGCTGCTTTTTCATCAGCTCTCTTGCTTTCTCAAGCCTGAACTCTTTTAAAAGTATATTCGGGGAGAAACCCGTCAGTGCGATCGTTTTCCGGTACAACTGTGATTTACTCATAGCCATCGACTGGCAATAATCAGCCACATTAAAATCTGTCTCCTGCCAGTTCTCTTCCAGTTGATTAAATAATAATCCCAGAAAGGTTTCATCCTGGGGTGATAGCGTAAAAATATTATTCACCTCTTTTTGAAAAAGATCTTTGGACACAAGTTCCTTAACAGCCAGCGTAACGGCTACCTGGGAATTTTTGGCAATAGTACACATCCGACCTGCCAACTGAATAGTATCACCGAATAATTTTTCATTCTTTGCAACAGGTTCTCCTGCATTGATCCCTATCCTGAACCCAATAGCATTAAAATCTAGGCCGGACAATTTCTTTTGAATGGCTAAAGCACATGAAACAGCTTTACTTGCTGATGTAAAGGAAGCAATAAACCCGGCACCCTCGTGTTCTGCTTCATGACCACCATATGTTATCAGTTCTTTTCTTATTATATCATTATGACGACTCAACAGGTCATTTGCTTTTTCTTTACCCATTTTATATTGCAGCAAAACTGGGTCATTGATCTTTGTTACCAGCAGAATTCTAAAGGATGGATCACTAAAAACTTTTAATCCCTCTTCTGAGGTCGCAGCTTCTTCCGGATCACTGATCCGGCCTAAAAAAGAGTCTACCAGCGTACTGTTCACTTCAATGATCCGGTGCGGGATCAGCCCGTGAGCCTTGCTATGCATTTCCTCCACCGCTTCTTTGCCGGGAGCTTCTATCAGGCAAAATACATTTCCCCGTTTTTCATCTATCCAATAGGTCATGCATTGACACCCATGCTCCCCTTGTATAAGCATGTCCCTCCTGTGGGCTTCGGCCACATCCCTGGCTTTGACGCCGGGCAGGATATGCAGATCCATATAGATTGGCATATATTAAAAACTAATCGGGATTAAGAAAAATAGTTATTAGCAATATAACTATAAATTCAAATAATGAGACAGGCCGCTCAACTCTTTTTCTTCCCAGCCGCCAGTATGTAAATGAATTTTAGCCCATGACCTGCAAACAAAAAGTCCGGGCTAAATTACCCGGACTCCGTTCCTGTATATGAATTAAAGCGATATACTTTGGCTAAAGAACGCCATGAATGTTCTGCCGCAATAACCTGGATGACCATTTCTCCGTTAAGACCAGGACGAGCATTAATAAGATCATGTATTTCATAATTGTTAGTTTTTGAATGTGGATAGTTATGCCAGCATCGCTCCTTCTGACAGGCTTTCGAGTACCAGGCGGAAACGTCTTTGCGGCAATTCTTTTTCTGCTGTTACAAATAATGACTGGAATACAAATTCAGGCGCATTCTTCTCCACCCCTTTCAACCACCCGGTAATCTCGGCGTTATTCAAGCCCCTCATCATCCATTTGCTGTACTGCGCCATATAGTCCTCTGGTATCCGGGCAATGATCTGCTGGGTGATGCCCATCAGTTCTGCATCAGTATAGTGACGCCATAATATCGGGTTGAGTACATCTTCTTCTTTGGCCATATGCTCCAGGTTGAACACCATGAATTTTGAAAAGGCTGATTGCATCTCTTTTCCTGCTGTTGCCTTTTCCGTAATAACAGCAGCGCCTTTGTACCTGGCAATGCAGCCATTTAAAAGCTGTCCTAACAGGTGGTCTTTTACATGCTCTTGTTCAAAAGCATCGGCTATGGCCGGGTCATATTTTTCTACGGCAGGAAAAACAAGGGTGTCTTCGCTGTCGGCGTGTTTTTCAAATAAGCGGATCACTTCTTTGATCCTGTCGATCGCATCATCTGCTTCTTCCACGTTCCAGAAATCCGTATGCTGAACCTGCAGCGCTGTCTCGTATAACAAAGCCTTTAATCCTTTGTGAACCTGGTGAAAGATATTGTACCGTTGCATAATAAAGATTTAATGATTAATAAATTTGACAGTGTAAAATTGCCTGCTATGGTTAACAAAGGCAATCGCTGCATGAATGAGTTGCCGGAAAATATGACCGAACTGTTGGCTCTCTCCATTTTACCCGCACAATTCAACCCGGCATTTACACAATTCATCCCCTTTCATGCCAACCCGCCTGCTGAAAGGAGCATTTTGAAACAGCATTAATTATATTTGAGAGATACAACCGGTTCTCCTTTGCCGAAGCATGTGCTTTATATCATTCTTTTCCTGTTGCCTGTTTCCTTATCCGGACAGCAGCTCAAAAGATATACATTCACGCATTTCAACAGTGCGTCAGGACTTGTATCCAACCAGGTGCATTCAATTGTACAGGATGAAACAGGCTATATATGGATCGCCACCACTGACGGGCTGCAACGATTTGATGGCATCCGTTACAAAAGTTTCCGCCACCAGGATGGCGATGAGGGCTCCCTCCCTTCCAATGCGGTGACGCAACTGATGATAGATAACAGGCAAAATCTCTGGCTCTTACTTGCTGACGGCAAAGCCGGGATCTTCAATACAAGAACTTATACTTTCCGTGAAGTTGCTGTAAAACCTAAAAATCCATTATCGGTCCGCTCCAACATTAAGAGGCTGATCCAGGATGAATATGGCCATATTTTCTTGTTGCTTTTCGGAAATGAAGTGCTGACCTGGAATGAAAACAGCAATGAATTCTCACCAAAACATAATTTCTTTTTACAGAAAGAAGAATGGGGCATTGCTGATTTTATACAACAGCCGGGGACTGATAATTACTGGATAGCTGTCAGGGGCGCCGGTATTGCAGTTTATAATAATAAGACACGCCAGCTTAGTTATGCCGGCCACAATGCAGAAAACATAAAAGCAATTGACCAGTTTGAAGGAAAAGTAAAACCGGCCAATCTTTTTTTTGACAAAAAAGGAAGGCTATGGTTTGATTCATGGGAGCCGGGCTATCCCAATATTTATTGCTACGACCCCGAAAAAAATGAGACCCTCGTTAAAGGCTACGGGTTTCTCTCTCTTTTTAAAACGTATTATGAGACCCGTGGCTTTTTTGAGCAGCGGGATGGCACTGTCTGGATAAAAGGCCTTAAAGTGATGGCCCGTTACATTGAGAAAGAAAAAAGATTTGAACAGGTATTCAATGGTTATGAAAATGAAAAGGACATTGCATTCCGGGTGATCACCTGCCTGTTTGAAGACAGGGAAAAGAATATATGGGCAGGTACCGGGAACAACGGTTTGTTCCGCTTTAATCCCAACAGGGAATTTTTTACCAATGTAGCCCATGTTAACCGCATAACAGGAATGCCCGGCGAAGGCAGCCCTATTTCTTTTATCCGGGAAAATGATGGCAGCATACTTGTCAGTCACTGGGGCGATGGCCTGTATCGTTATGATAAAAACTTCAATCCTGTTCCTGTTAATATAAAAGGTATCGCAGAAAAAAACCCTCCTTCGATATGGGATATGTGCCCGTCAAAGGACAGCAATATTATCTGGATGGCATGTCAACCTGGTCTCTTTGCTTTTGATCAAAAAAAACGTGCAGCTACTTATTATAATCCTGCCATCATGCAAAACAGGACAACCAGGGAAATAGCTGAAGATAGAAAAGGGAACCTGTGGCTCGGGATGCAATCCATCGGTTTATTTAAATGGAATAAAGAAAAAGGGAAAAGGAAATTTGTGGAAGGAGTCTCTAAATTCACTGCTGTTCCAGATGTGCAGGTAAACAATATAAAAGTTGACTCAAAAGGATATGTATGGGTAGCCACTTCAGCGGAAGGCTTGTTTGTGATAGATCCGGAAACAGACCGGGTGGTCATTCATTTTCATACAAAAGGAAGTGGCGAAACAAAACTACCTGAAGACGGGGTCTCCTCCATACTTGAATATGATGATAGCCTGGTCGCAATCACCACCTCTACCCGGTTGCTCATCTACAACAGGCTGGAGAAAAAAACAACCCTGATCGGCCAGTCAGATAATATATCCGGCAATATCACTTCGATGGAAAAAGATTATGCAGGCCATTTATGGGTGTCCACCACCAGTGCATTATACCGGATCAATATCCGTAAAAAGGTATTCATCAGTTTCAACAGGAATGATGGCATGACCAATGATTATTTTATCCTCTCCTCTTCTTATACCTTGCCAGGTGGCAAAATGTTATTTGGCACATCCGCACAGTTCATTGCCTTTGACCCGGTAAGCATCCGCATCAACCCGGATGAACACCCGCCCGTCGTCATCACCGACTTCAAGCTTATGAACAGGTCTCTTTTAATTGATTCACTACTGGGCCTTGGCAAAGTGGAGCTTAAGCCCGGTGAAAATTCGCTGGAAATTGAATTCTCTTATTTGAATTATATCAGGTCTTACGTTATAAAATATAAACTGGAAGGGCTTGACAAAAACTGGAAAATAGCCGATGAAAATAACAGGGCTATATACTCTTACCTCCCGCCCCGCACTTATACCCTGCTGTTAACGACCATTGATGCAGAGGGGAATTCAGGTACGAATGTTACACGGCTTACGATCGAAATAAATCCGCCATTCTGGAAAACATGGTGGTTCTTTTGCCTGCTGGCTCTGGCGATAGCAGCCGGATTTTACTGGCTGGACAAACAAAGGATCAGCAAACTGCTGGCCTTGCAAAAAGTAAGAACGGAGATCGCTGGCAACCTGCACGAAGAAGTGAATACCACTCTCAATAATATCAGCCTGCTGAGTGAAATGGCCAGGATAAAAGCCGGGAAAGATGCAGAACGTTCCAAAGAATATATTGACCAGATCAGCGACAAAAGCCAGAATATGATCACGGCCATGGATGATATTCTCTGGTGCCTCGATCCCGGGAACGACAACATGGAAAGATCGCTGCTGCGGATGATGGAATATGCAGACACCTTAAAAAACATACATGGTGCCAATATTGAGATAGCATTGGATAAAAAAGTAAAGAGGCTGAAACTGGACATGAAGATGCGTCATGAGATACTCCTTATTTTCAAACACGCATTAAGAGTGATCGTTCAGTACGCAGAAGGGAAGAAAGTACTGGCCCATATTGATCTTTTTAAAAATAAGCTTTCTGTCCGGCTGGAGGATGCGGTTGCCACTTTGGAAAACAATACTGCCGAAACAGACGAGTGTATCAAAGACATGCATACCCGTTCATCCGAAATAGGCGCAGAACTGGATGTGCAATACAACAAACCCGGGGTTGTGATCCTGTTACTGGTGCCGGTGAGGTAGGTTCTGGTTACTGGTTACTGGTTACTGGTTTAGTATACTAACTTTGTTACTCGCTTTTTACTCACAACTCACAACTCACAACTCACAACTCACAACTCACAACTCACAACTCACAACTCACAACTCACAACTCACAACTCACAACTCACAACTCACAACTCACAACTCACAACTCCAATTCAAACACTCTTTTCATCAATTCATCCCCTATCCTGTCAATTCAACGGCCGAAACAGGCATTTTGCAATAGCATTAATTATATTTGAAAGACACAAACTACCACTTTGATCCATTACAGGTTGTATATTCTTGCCCTACTGTTGTTTCCCTTACAACTGCTTAGCCAGCAGCCAAGACATTATACATTTACGCATTACGGCACCACCGCCGGTATTGGTTCCAATGAGGTGATCTGCGTTACGCAGGACGACCAGGGATACTTATGGATCGGCACTACCAACGGGCTCCAGCGGTTTGACGGGGTTCGTTTCAAAACATTCCGTAAGCAAAAAAATAATCCTGCTTCCATACCGGGCAATTATGTTAACCAGCTGATGATCGATAAAAAAAAGAATTTATGGATGCAGTCTGCCTGGGACAAAGTGGGAATTTTTGATACCCGGAATTTCACTTACCGTGAAGTAGCCATAAAGCCAAGTAATGATTTGTGGGCTAAAAATGAAAAAGGCTTTGCTCAGGATGAATATGGAAATGTTTTTTTAGTGATCGGCAATCGTGAACTGCTGACCTATAATGAAGAGAAAAATGAGTTTTCGCCGGCCCATAATTTTATTAAGTTCCCGCAGGAATGGGGTATTATCGGTTTCTTCCAGCAACCCGGAACAAAAAAATACTGGATCGGAACACAGAAAGGCCTGGCTGTTTTCAATAATGAAACAAAACAACTCAGCTATGCAGGTCATAACACAGAGAACGAGGACCTGGTCAACAAACTTGGGGATACCAAAGCTATCGCCATGGCCTCTATGGACAAACAGGGTCGTTTTTGGTTTAATAACTGGGAAGATGGCGCACCGGTCATGTATGCTTACAATATGCATACAAAAGAAATGGTGCTGAACAAATACAGTCTTTTGCCCGTCATAGGCGCTTACCATGAATTAGGCCCCTTTTTAGTACAAAGAGACGGAACAGTCTGGATCGGCGGGCTGAATGTATTCGGAAGATTCCTGGAAAAAGAAAAAAAGTTTGAACTCGTACATAACGGGTATGAAAATGAACAAAGCATCGCCTACAGCAGGGTGCATGGTCTTTTCGAGGACCGGGAGCAAAATATATGGGTGGCTACCAATAATAATGGACTATACCGCTTCACGCCATCTGACCAGTTCTTTACCAACGTCAGGCATATAAACAGGGTGAATGGCAAACCGGGTGATGGCAGCATGATGTCCTTTGTTCAAACCCGCGACAAGACCATACTGGCAGGGGCATGGGGAGATGGCATGTATCATTTTGATACCAATTTCAATATGATCCCGCTTAACATTAAGGGTTTTAAAGAAAACAGAACTCCTTCCATGTGGGGAATGTTTGCCTCGGGTGACGGTAAAACAATATGGATAAGTGCGCAGCCCGGTATTTATAAGTTCGACCAGGATACCCGCACTGCTACATTTTATAATCCACCTATATTGAAAGAAAGGACCATCCGCCAAATAGCGGAGGATAAGTATGGCAATCTATGGATAGGCACACAGAGCATCGGTCTTTTTAAATGGACAAAGGAAAAAGGCAAAGTAAAATTCGATGATGGGGTAAACTCATTCACGGCAATACCAACATCACAAATATTAAAGATCTATATAGACAAGAAAGGATATGTATGGGTGTGTACCAGCAGTGTTGGCTTATATGTAATAGATCCTTCCAATGACAAAATAGTATTGCACCTGGGGATGAAAGAGCCTGCAGAAAGAAAACTTTTATCGGATGGGGTGATCGCTGTACTGGAATATGACGACAGTACCATGGCCATTGCAGCCAATGGCCTGCATCTTTATAATACAAAGCAGCAAAAGATCACCCGGACCATCTCCTTACCTGAATCAATACCGGGAAATATTGCCTCCATGGAGAAAGACAAACTGGGCTACTTATGGGTTTCCATGACAAGCGGTCTTTTCCGGGTGAATCCTAAAAATGAAATATTCATTCACTTTGACAGGATAGACGGAATAGCCAATGACCATTTTACGGCTGCCGCTTCCTATTCATTACCCGACGGAAGGATGATATTCGGCGCCGATAACCAGCTTGTATATTTTGATCCGCTGAAAGTGCATATCAACGACCAGGCGCCGGAGGTATCAGTCACCGGTTTCCGGCTGATGAATAAACCGCTGTTGGTGGACTCATTGCTGAAAGAGAAAACGATTGAACTGGGCCCTGAAAATAATTCCATTATCATTGAATTTTCCGGCATGAGCTTTAACGGCACTTATATTGTCCGCTATATGCTGGAGGGATTGGAAAAAGAATGGCAAAAAGCAGACAATACTTTCCAGGCAGTTTATTCTCACCTGCCGCCTGGCACTTATACTTTCTTATTAAAAAGTGAAGATGCTGAAGGAAATCCATCTAAGAGTATTACAAGAATGACGATCCGGGTAAATCCGCCGTTCTGGAAAACATGGTGGTTCTTCTGTCTTCTCGCATTGCTGATCGCTGCTATTTTTTACTGGCTCGATAAACAAAGGGTAAATAAACTGATCGCTTTGCAAAATGTAAGGACAGAAATAGCCGGCAACCTGCATGAAGAAGTAAATACCACGCTGAACAATATCAACCTGCTGAGTGAAATGGCCAGGATAAAAGCGGATAAAGATATTGACCGTTCCAA
>DATDIX010000142.1:0-2336 GCA_036520835.1 Chitinophagaceae bacterium
CTTTTGTAAAAGACCTTGATTTTCCTTTAACCAGTTTGTCAAAAAATATTTATGCCAGTTATTACCCGTCTGAATGGCTGGGTTTTCGCCTGGCGCTGAATCATGGTGTACTGGAAGGAGATGATGCGGAAGCTCCCAATAAAGGCGGTGCGGAAATGGATCGTCTTGAAAGAAACCTTCATTTTAAATCATCAGTACTGGAAGGATACCTCGCAGCAGAAATTTATCCTACTGTTTTCTTTGAACAATATGAAGGATTGCAGGGAAAATTCCGCCCCTACGGTATTATCGGTATCGGTGTGATGAAATTTAATCCTAAAGCCATGCTAGATGGCGAGTGGGTTGAATTAAAACCACTTCGCCTGGAGGGCCAGGGAATGGCAGAATATCCCACCCGGAAAGAATACAGCCTGGTGCAAAAAGAGGTCCCGATGGGACTGGGTTTTAAATACTACATCAAAGAGAATATGTATATCGGCCTGGAGGTTTTGCACCGCCAGTTATTTACTGACTATATTGATGATGTAAGTACCGGTTATATTGACCCTATTTACTTTGATACCTATTTGTCAGCACCAGATGCTGCCAAAGCAAAAAGATTGTATTACAGGGGTACCTATAGCAATGGTACTTCAAGTGCCCAGATACAAACCTTTCAGCGTGGCGACCCGACAGAAAATGATGCTTTCTTTTCAACCATTTTACGATTTGGATGGAGACTGAACGGCAATGATCCCGGGAGCAGGGCCAGAAGACAGTTGCGATGCCCGGTCTTCTATTAAACCGAAAAAACGACTAAATCCATACCGCTCATGAAACTAAAATCTACACAAGCAATTGCGGGTATTTGTATTGCCTTTGCCATGCTGATGCAATCAACTGCATCACAAGCCGGCACCGGCATAAACAAGGACCCGGATGAAAAAGAAAAAAAAGAAACAAAGAAAACTACAGTATCTGCATCCCGCAACAACAGTTCGGTAAGAATTTACCCGGACATGATCAAAAGGGCAATGCACGTAGTTGCCAAAGATGAAGGCATTGACTTTTTTGTCTTCGATGTGGAAGGCACACTGGTTCATCATTACAAAATGAAATCCGGAGACCACGAAAAAATGACTGACCTCAAAAGAGGCAAGTATGTATTTCATGTTTTTTCCGGCGACCAGGAAACGGCTTCCGGCAATTTTGATATACGTTAAGCAGTTCTTTTAACCGAATAAACCCAAACGCTGTTCCAATAAGCGGCAGAGAGCTTAATAGAATCTGATACCCTGGTTGATTAAACCTGATCCGTTCTCTATTGGTACTCTCATTAGTATACATTTTATTAAACACTTTCTGCCAATGCTTATTGGACTTTTTTTACCCCCGAGCTCTTTTTATTTAGCATAACTAAGAACCCGTAAGGCAGGGAAATTGCTTAGATCCGTATCCGGCTGAAAAACCAGTTATCCTGGACCCTGAAAAGATTTTTTCAATCACTTCCTGCACTTACTTACGGGAATTTATCTCCTCCTTTCATCTTTCCTTTTGTGTTTAACTGGTTCATAATTTTTCAGACCCCTTCCATTGTATTTTTAATAACCGGCTTATATTAGGTTAATTTTCTATACCTGGCCCGGACATTTGCCGGGGGCGGATGCTGAAAAGCCAAACGAGTAGGCACAAAATCAACCTGCATTATCATGGAAAATCTGAATTTTCACAAACAAAAACTGTATTCTCTCATTATCGCCGGTGTTGCCCTTATTGCAATGATCCTTCCCTGGGCCTCGTTTAGCCTTGGTATATTTGGCGGTGATTCCGTTAACGGTTTCAGAAGTTGGGGAATATTATCGTTATTCGGCGTAATCGGCGTAGCAATCGCTTGCTTGCTGGGTGATAAATCCAAAGAGTTTGATGAGACTTTCAAAAAAGTTGCCTTAGGCTCCTTTGGAGCGATTGCCTTAGGAGCACTACTATTTTTTTTCCGTATCAATTCTTATGGTGGTGGTTTTGGAGGAGTAGGTTCAGGACTGGGTCTTTGGTTATGCCTGGTAGCCGGACTGGCAGGTTTAGGCTGGGTATCAGGATTAGTGAAACTCCCGGATAATAAAAAGCCACCTTCTCCGCCACAACAGTAATATCAACCTGTTTATATTATAAAAAACATCCGCCAATAGCGGATGTTTTTTATTACTGCCTTAAGAGTACCCAATAATCAATTACAACTCCGTTTTCAGGAAACCGGCAGTAAAACTTTCTTTATTATTTACCAGTTGTTCAGGGCTTCCTTCAAACAATATCCTTCCTCCCCCATCGCCGCCTTCCGGGCCAAGATCAATAATATGGTC
>DATDIX010000143.1:0-13437 GCA_036520835.1 Chitinophagaceae bacterium
AGACCGGCCGGAACTTTTCAAATTTATTGCGGGTCTGCTGAAAAAAAAGAACTGTCATCTCTATCGCATCAATGGTGTGGAAGATCATTTGCATATTATTACTCATCTGCATCCTTCTATTTCGCTTGCCAGTTTGGTGAAAGATATCAAGCTGGCCAGCACGGCTCATATCAAAGAGCAGAACTTATTCCCTGATTTTGGTGGCTGGCAGGATGGCTATGGCGCATTTACCTATTCTACGGAAGCCAGGAACAACCTGATCGAATATGTAAAGAGACAGGAAGAACATCACCGCATCAAAACATTCGAAGATGAATATATTGAACTGCTGCAAGAACACCAGGTTGAGTTTGATGAGCAATACCTGCTTTGAACATTACAGTTTTTTAACAAAGCGGTGCAAGCTGCCATACCAATCATGTTAATATCTTTTCTTTATTAAGAAGGAAGCTGGCATCATTTTTTCCCGCTCAGCATAAAAACAAGGTGTATGATCCGTACAGATGCTGCAGAGACAACAAAAAAACTGGCGCTGAACTTTATACTGGAAAACATAGATCACCGCAAACGGTGTTTATACCTGCAGGAGATCATTGCCCTTGGTAAAGAAAATGATATTTGGAGGAAGGCGCTGGTTTCATTTCTCGACACTCCTGCAAACATTTCCTCCTTTAAATCGTTCAGTAAAAATTAGATGCTACGTCATAATATGACGCATCGCTGATTTTTTCCTGTTTACACAGTTACTACCATTAGTATGCCTATGTAATAAACTTTACACTCATTTTCAGCATATAGCGATACAACCAGGCATTTACCTTTTGCTTAACAAATATCTCCTGACAAAACAGGCGGGCCGCTGCTATCACATATGAAAAAGAAATATCCGTGGCACCCAAATAAAGCTTACCTTTGCCCCGATAATTTGAGTTTTATAGCTCTTGTAAGTGAACAATCATTTTCTTCTCCTGTATTATTCTTTTACACCTGCTTCTTCTCAAGTATTGAAAAATTAAATTCATTTACATGAATATTTATGTTTCCAACCTGGGATACAATTTCGGCGACGACGGATTGAACAAGATGTTTGCCGCCTATGGTGCTGTATCCTCCGCCCGGGTGATCATGGATAAGGCCACTGGACAGAGCAGGGGATTTGGTTTTGTAGAAATGGCTGATGATACTGCTGCACAGAAAGCTATTGCAGAACTGAATGGTACGATGGCAGATGGTCGTCCTATCAAAGTAAGCGAAGCAAAACCCAAAGAAGAAAGAAACAATTCAAACAGGAATTCTTCCAACCGCTGGTGATCGTTAAGATACCGGCGTGCATTCGTATTTTTTTATAACCTATAACAAGGATAAGTTACTATGACACCAGAAATGATCGAAAAATTCGTAGCAAACAAGAACCGCAAAGGTGCGGCCGTGAACATTCATTTTAAAGACCGTAACACAGTGACCGGGCTTTTTATTCACAGTGTTGATTATGACGAACTGAAGTCAAAAAATTTCTGGCGTATTGTGAGCCGCCAGCATGCAGCACAATGGGAGCAGACAAAAGACGTAAATCTTGCCCGTTTATACAATGGCGCTTCATTTACACGTCTTTCGGAAGATGATGCATCCTGATACCCTTTGACGGCCGAATAGCCTTGTACCCTGTGTTTTTATCATTTAAAAAAGACGAAGTATGTTCACTCAAACCTGGAAAAAATATCTTCCTGTAATTGTCATATTGCTTAAACGGTCGGCTAATGGTGAGCAAACGCTGAATATGAATCATACTGATTTTGACAGGGCGGCAGCGGGAAGAAAAATAAAATTCAGCTTCAACAGCCTGCAGTTGAATAACGGCCGTGCTGTTAATAATGCCAAGCATACGCCATTGGCAAAAGAATTCGCCCAGGTATTGCAGGAGAGTGAGCTGACAAAACCTTTGATCAGGGGCCAGCAATTGGAATTTTCGATGAACAACGAATTTCAACTGCTTATCAGGAACAATACAACGCCGGTGAATGATGTATCAGCCGAAGAACCGAGCGAAGCTGAAAGCAACTAAATGATACGGCAATACCATACCGGCGGCAACGGTTAATGATGGCAGTAATGACAACATGATTAAACTGTCCGGGATTATTTTTATACCGACCCCTGTTGCCAGAAGTTAACAGGTGTATCATTTTGTAAAATAAATCGATTGTTGTCCATGTTTCGTTCAGTTATTACCGGTACAGGTTCCTACATTCCTCCTTTCATTCAAACCAACCGGGATTTTGCCAAACACACTTTCTATTCAGAGAACCAGCAACCATTGAATACCCCGCCGGAAGAAGTGGTGGAAAAATTCAAACAGATAACAGGTATTGAAGAGCGGCGCTACACGACAGACGAACTGGAAACTTCCGATATCGGCAGCCTGGCGGCAAAAGCAGCCATTACCTCAAGCGGGGTGGATCCTGAAACAATAGACCAACTGATCGTTGCCCATAATTTCGGCAATGTGATCAAACATACCATCCAGACCGATGCCGTACCTTCTTTGGCCAGCCATATCAAACATTCCCTCGGTATTCGCAATCCCAATTGCGTAGCTTATGACATTTTATTCGGCTGCCCGGGATGGGTGCAGGGAGTGATACAGGCTGATGCTTTTTTTAAAGCAGGTATCGCTAAAAAAGCATTAATCATCGGGGCGGAAACACTATCAAGAGTGATAGATATGTATGACCGCGACAGCATGATCTTCAGTGATGGCGCAGGTGCTGCTGTACTGGAGTATAAAGAGACCGGGAATAATGGCCCGGGTATTCTTAGTGCTGCAGTTCAAACTCATTCAATGGAAGAATTTGATTATATCAA
Source organism: Chitinophagaceae bacterium (assembly GCA_036520835.1). Taxonomy (GTDB): domain Bacteria; phylum Bacteroidota; class Bacteroidia; order Chitinophagales; family Chitinophagaceae; genus VBAT01. The sequence continues at coordinate 2,863 of DATDIX010000143.1, forward strand.
TATGGGGATGTCATACTATCCCGGCAGCGATCCGGCTATCCGTTATATAAAAATGAAGGGCCGCAAAGTATATGAATATGCTATGAAGTACGTGCCTGCTGCGATGAAAGATTGCCTGGAAAAAAGCGGCGTGCAGATCCATGACCTGAAAAAAGTTTTTATTCACCAGGCCAATGAAAAAATGGATGAGGGTATCATTAAAAGAATGTACCAGTTATACGGGATCAATATGGCGCCGGAAAACATTATGCCGATGAGTATTCACTGGCTCGGCAACAGCTCCGTCGCTACGGTACCTACTTTATATGACCTGGTAAGAAGGGACCTGGTCGCTTCTCACCACCTGGAGCCCGGTGATGTTATAATGTTCGCATCAGTTGGCGCGGGTATGAATGTAAATGCAGTTTGCTACCGTTATTAAATACTTCCGTACCTTTAGCAGACTTTCCGCAAGACGCTTGCCCATTTTACAAGATCCCTGCCTTCATTTCGAATAAGATAACAGAACAATACATTAACTAAAAAGACATTATGGCATCAACCTGGAACAAAAAAGAAAGAGAAAAGAAAAAACAGCAAAACCGAAAAGAGAAAGAAGAAAGAAAACAGGAAAGAAAGGAAAATGCTAAAAAAGGGCAAAGCCTGGATGATATGATGGCCTATCTCGATGAAAACGGCAATATTTCTTCCACACCTCCTGACCCGGGAAAAAGAGTGAACATCAAACTCGAAGACATTGAGATCGGGGTACCTAAACAAAAAGAATTTGACCCTGCTGACCTGATCAGAAAAGGCGTCGTTACTTTTTTCAACAATGACAAGGGCTACGGTTTTATTAAAGACATGGAATCACAGGAAAGCATTTTTGTACATATCAATTCTTCAGCTGACGAATTAAAAGAGAACAGCAAGGTAATATTTGAAGTGGAAAAAGGACCCAGGGGGCTTAATGCTGTCAATGTGAAATTAGCCGGTTAATAATTTTCTGCTTGCGGTATGCCCGTAATAAAAATTACGGGATGATCTAACAGGAAATAACTTTCCATCCGGTAATACCAGCGGTGCTACAATTTATATCCAGGGAGATTCAGACGACGGAAGACTGATCTTCTTTACCGGTGCTTTTTTATTCCCTTCCCGGTTCACAAAAACAGCCAACGCTTTTATTAACACCTTTTCACCTGATGTTTTTTGTGCATTTATAAATACATCAAACGGTGCATGCGAGATACTATGCATATAGAGGAAGCAGCAAAAAACGGCTAATAGTTGTTTCATAAGGGGTGGATCAACTTTAAAAATATACAAACAACCCTGTATGGACAATGGTAAGTGTCCTATAAAAAAAGTTTTTTCCGGCAGGTATATTCACGAATCCTGGTAAGCAGGGCCGTTTGAAAAGACTCTCATCACCGGCTATCCTTTTTTCTACTAGTAAGTTTTAAGGAAAAAATTTCAGGGCATCCATTTATCTTCAAAAAAATCGTTTGCCATATGCCTCAAAAAAAGAGGAAGGAAATTGTTACGGCTAACTATAAGGATGACAAAACCTGGTTGAAAAAAACCCTTAATTATAAACCCTTACTAAGGTTTTTGACCTGGTTCCTGCAAAAAGCTTTTACATGAGTCAAAAATATTACACTTGTTTTCGGCTTATTGCAAGCCGGTTATTCATTAATATGGACATCTGTTGATATCCTTACCTGTTTTTGTATTGTATTTTTTACAGGTAGAACATCCGGTCTCTCTACATCTTTCCTTCAACAATAGGTATTCTATGCAAAATCAAATAGCGGTGTATTTACCGTTGTTTAAAAAAGAAGGCATCTATAGCTTTACCTGAAATAAGTGTGCATGATCAAACTGTGCTTATGAAAAAACTTTTACTCATTACCCTTTTCATCCTGCTTATAACAAACCCGGGGCGTTCGCAGATCACCTCACCGGTGATCAAGGCAAACTTTGGAGTGGACGCAGATCTCAGGGCAAATTATTTTAACGGCAGCCTGCAGGCAGGAAATGATGACTGGTTTAATTTTCCGGGTACGCCTGGCATTGGTCAATTTGTTATTGATACAACCGGCGCCGCGGCGATCGTGGCCCGGTATGCCACCGACATGGCTTCCCGGCGAGCCAGTTTTGCCCGTACAATGAGATTCCCGGCCTATTCCGTGATCAATAACCAGATCTTGATGGATGCGATCTTTGTCCGGGATTTTCATGGTGATGATTCAACTGTATTTGCTTCCGGGAGTAATAAGAACGCGGATGATCCTTTGAACTGGAACACCCCGGTATCGCAAGGTATCCCTGACAAGAACGATATATTGGATATGCTGGTTCACGTAAGGCGTGCCGGGTCTACTGGTACGGATTCTCTTTGGATGATCGGGGGGCTTTCGCTCGATAATACCCAGGGGAACCGGTATTTTGATTTTGAAATGTTCCAGACCGATCTTTATTATAACAGGTCTGCTTTGAAATTCGAAAATGTAGGACCCGATATGGGACATACGAGCTGGGAATTTGATGCTGCCGGTAATATCACCAAAGCTGGTGACATTATTTTCAGCGCCGAATACCAGAGTTCTTCCCTTACTTTTATTGAAGCCCGTATATGGGTACATCAATCAAAGTTATCTATTACTCCTACCCAGTTTGCATGGAGCGGTCAGTTTGATGGCGCATCGGCCGGTGCTACTTATGGTTATGCCAGTATCCAGCCCAAGACAGCCGGTGCCTACTACACAGGATTGCAATGCAGCAATAATACATGGGGTGGTCCATTTTCAATCGTATTGCAAAACGATGCCCTTGCAACCGATTATGACGCAAAACAGTATGTCGAATTTTCAGTTAATCTTACCAAACTGGGGCTTGACCCGCTGACCAGATTGGGTGGCGATGCCTGTGGCATACCATTTCGCAGGATACTTGTAAAAACAAGGGCCTCCGCTTCCTTTACCGCAGAGCTAAAAGACTTTGTGGCGCCTTTTGCCTTCTTCGATCCGCCTAAAGCTGTACTCGCATCCGAGGCATCTTTTATATGTAACGAAGGATCGGTCACTCAGGTCTATGTATCCAATCCCCTGTCTACTTCATCTTATACCTGGACAACGCCGAATGGAAATATCATCAGCATTCCGACGGGTACAAGCATAACGGTAGACACTCCGGGAACTTATATTGTCACCCAACAATTACTGTCCAGTTGCAGCGCCTATGCCATTGATACGGTGCATATACTACCTTTTTCTCCCTGCAGTGTATTATCGGCTTCGGTATTTGATCTGCAAGCCGCCATCAATGAAAACATAGCTCAGCTCAAATGGAAAGTATACAATAATCAATTGGCCGGGTATTTCGAAATACAGAGAAGTGCGGATGGAATTAATTTTACCACTGTCGGCAACATCAACAGCCAGGCCCTGCCTGATTATTCCTTCCATGATGATATAGGCGGGCTGACCGGCCCGAAGGTCTATTACCGTATAAAACTATCCGGTACTGACCGTGTAATAAAGTACAGCAATATTATCAACCTGCCCGTAACAACATCCAGGAACAAGGTTACTATACTTCCTAACCCGGCCAGGGATGTGATGCAGGTACATGTATCATCTGCAACGAATACAAGAATAAAGATCGACATCTTTGATGCTTCGGGAAAACTGGTTGCAACTAAAATCCGCCAGGTACAGCGTGGTAATAACGTGATCCTGCTGGATGATCTTGCTGCCAGTCCGGCCGGGGTTTACCTCGCCATGGTTTATACCAGCAATGAATTGTTTCGCCAAAAAATATTGTTGACAAAATAAACACCCTGCTTTTTTTGCGAAGAGCAACTGCTTTTACTTTCATAAAACCGGCCTTGATTAAATGCGGCCGGTTTTTTTGCAACATATTGTTTCAGAAAAACTCTGCGTCGTATGGATAGTTACACACATCTCATCATAACAGGCCAAACGGCATGATTTTTTCTTTTGTAACGCAAACCCTAAAAATATGTCGATTCGTAATTTCACCCTGGTATTTGCAGTTGCTGCGCTGGCAGTAACGTTCTATGCATGCCAGAAAGAAAACAACTCCGGAACAACACACCTGGAGATCCATCTTACTGACAACCCTTTCAATGCTACAGAAGTGAATGTGGATATACGCCAGGTCCGGGTGAACATTCATGATGATTCAACCGGGTGGATAAACCTGAATACGAATGCCGGTATATATAACCTGCTTGCCTTACAAAATGGTATTGATACGGTTCTTGCGCAGGGCACAATACCCACAGGCACATTAAAAGAAGTACGTTTTGTACTAGGTCCCCATAATAGTATAGTCATTGACAGCACCTCTTACCCGCTTACTATTCCCAGCGGCGGTGAATCAGGTTTAAAAATAAAGCTGAGCAAACAACTGAATGCCTCATTAGATTCCCTTGTTATTGACTTTGACGCAGCGCTTTCTATTATTCAAACAGGTACAGGTGAATATAAATTAAAGCCAGTACTAAAAATAAAATGACCTGGATTTTGTTTTACAAAAAAAGCATTCCACATGAGAATGCTTTTTTTATTGGCAGCTACCTGACTTTTCAATCCCGGGATTTGCTGCTATGGCTGGCCGCTGCTCTTTTCATTCAATGGCATAGTTTGAGATAATTACATTTAACTCTTCCTTCCGGGCATTTTCGCTGACGCTTACTCCTTTTAATTTCGGATTATCGTCAAAAATGTTTTTATCCCCCGGCTGAGGCCCGACGATAACAACTGAATTGCTTTTGCAGTCTTTCCACCAGCAGAGCCAATAGAAATAATAATGCTGGTTATTTACCTCTTTGGTACCGATATAGGTAATCTCATCCGGCCAATCAGTATCATGAACCCGCAGGTTACGACCTGAAACAGCCATCATTTCGGAAAGTGACTGCTGGTTATTTAATGTACGGGGAAACAAGTGCCTCCTGTTTACTGATCGTAAATAGGAATATACCTCTTTTCTGAAAATAACATCTTTGCAGAGTACAGTTAAATAGCTTTCATCAGTTATTAAAGTATCCAGTGCTTTAAAGGCTTCCCACGACAGCCTTTTTTCATCCTTTGAAATGGCGTTTTTAGAATCATTGAATAATTCAAAAAGTATATTCTTTGCAGCTTCATTGTCTCTTATTGGCCCTAAACATCTTGCCAGGATCGGGTTGGATATCCAATAGTATATATTTAAGATAAGCCCTTCCCTGGGAACGGGAATATTTCTTTGCTGTTTCGTATATTGGTAGAATGATCCCAGTTGGGGCAACCAGGAAATAAGCTGTTCATTGGTGATCTTCTTTTCCGCGATGCCTTTTTCCAAAATTTTCAAAACCCAATGTGCATCCATGAGCTTTGGTTTCAAGCTGTTTAATATGCCGGGGAAAAGTTTATCGTAGTGAGTAAGATTAGTAAGATTGATCAAAGTTGATTGAAATATAAAGTCAGGCTGTTTAATGCTATATATTTTCTCAACTGTCCTTGCTGACTTTTCTGTATTAATGGTCACCAGTGTATTAAAGATAACATCATAATATTCCCCGTGTCCTCTTAAAGAAGTGTCAATAGACAAATAAATGCTGTAAAGGGTATCACAAACAACATCGTCTTTATAAGCAGCCAAATCCCTGATTGCCACCCATTTTTTATCCTGTCCTGCCGGAAAGGGCACCTGTGGTAATTTCGTGGCGGCGTCAAAATTTATTTTTTTACCCTGGCAGGAAGAAAATAAAAAGCAGAAAATCAAATGGACTAAAAGAATGAAACGCATTATTAAAGAATTGTTATTTGTCGCAAATCGCAGGCAAAAATGATCAGAGCACCTGGCCAAATGCAATATCGTATTCATCGGGATCATTAATGCCAAACTCCTTTACTCCATAAGGCTGAATGCAAAGATGCCAGTCAATAGTAGCTCCGCTAGCTTTATATTCTTCATATAGTTTCTCCACATCATCTACCCAGAAATAAACATTGCTTGTTTTGTCCACCAGCTTCCAGTTGGCAACTATTTTTTCCGGCAGGCATTTGCAAAACATCAGGTAATGGCCATCACGCCGAAGAATGGAAAAGTGAGGCGGGTAACCATATAAAGACACTATTTCAAACCCCAGTTTATCCCTGTACCAGTTGGATGAATGAACCACATCCTTCACCAGTAAAATGGGAGCTGATGCAGTAAGACGAGCTTTCATGTTTTATTCCTCCTCCCCTGTTTTTATTTTTTTTACCGTCAGTACATCCTGCCCGGTGGCATCCCCCTGTTCCTGCAATTTGCCAAAAGCAGCTGCAGTGGCATAATCTAATATTTCCTGCGGCTCATGCTGGTTGTATAATCCATAGATCAACCCGGCCATAAAACAATCCCCGCTTCCGCTTCTGTCCATCACGCCTTCGCAGGTAAACTCCGGGGAATTGTATTGTTTCCCGGCTGTAAACAAAGTGGTATAATATCTTACATGATTCCCTTTCCCGTCAAAACGAAAAGTATTGGCAAATGTTCTGCATTTGGGAAAGAGCTGCATCACTTCGAGTGAGGTGGACAGGGCATGATCCAGGTAAGCCTGCTTGCTTTGCTTATCGTGAATATGTTCATCAATAGCTGTTCCCAGCAGGCTGTTTGCACTCCAGATATTACCCATCAATACATCACAACAGGCAGCCAGTTTTGGCATCACTTCCACGGGTCGTTTGCCGTATTTCCATAAACGTGAACGGTAATTCAGGTCCATGGAGATAATAATATTTTTTCGTGAAGCGGCTTCTGCAGCTTCCAGGCAAACATCCGCAACGTTCTCATTCAATGCCGGGCTGATAGCGGTGAAATTGAGCCATTCTACATCTCTTAAAACTTTATCCCAGTCAACCATTCCTCTTTTCAATTCGGAAAATGATGAGTGGTCCCTGTCATAGACCATACTTCCTTTTAGGTCAGCACCGCGTTCCAGGTAATAGACGCCGATCCTGTTGCCTGAAAATAGGATCGATGAAGTATAGATACCTTTATACTCCAGGTAATCTATCACATGGCGGCTCATAAAGTTGTCAGGCAATACTGTAAAATATTTCACCGGCACATTCCAGCCTGCCAGGGCTGTTGCTACATTAGCTTCCGCTCCTCCTACATACAGGATCATAGGGTTTTTCTCCGCCATTTCTTCATTGGAAGCCGGTGATATACGTAACAGCATTTCACCAAAACAAAGCACTTTCTTCTTATGCATATTTACCTGGATATTTAATGATGACCCTGCTTCAAATATCGCAAATTTCCTGCTGCCATTTCAACACGCAGTAAAGTAAATAAGTTTTAAGTATGACGGGTTCATGCCTATAACGTATTTTTGAACTCCATGTCACTTTTCATCACTTCATTGAATTCCGGCAGTAACGGCAATTGTTATTATATCGGTAACGATACTGAAGCCGTGTTAATAGACGCAGGCATCTCCTGCCGTGAAACAGAAAAAAGAATGAAAAAGCTGGGCTTATCCATGTCTGTCGTCAAAGCGATCTTTGTTTCCCATGAACATTCAGATCATATCACCGGCATTCCTGCACTTTCTAAAAAATACCAGCTTCCTGTTTATATTACCCCGGCCACTTTGAAGCATAGCAATATCCCGGTTGAAAAACATCTTATCAATGGCTTTCAACCCGGTAAACCGGTAAGCATAGGTGCATTAGCTGTAAAGGCATTTTCAAAATCGCATGATGCGATAGACCCGCATAGCTTCCTGGTTTCTTATAAACATTTAAAAGTGGGGGTATTTACAGATATAGGTGTTCCCGGCAAGGATGTAAAAAAATATTTCAATCAATGCCATGCGGCTTTCCTTGAAACAAACTATTGCGAGGATATGCTGGCTGATGGCAGCTATCCAGCCCATCTTAAAAGACGTATCAGCGGTGATAAGGGGCATTTATCCAATACACAGGCGCTTGAGCTTTTTATCAGCGCACGGGGAAGCCAGTTAAGCCATTTGCTTTTATCCCATTTATCAAAGAATAACAACTCCCCTGAAAGGGTAAATAAGCTGTTTTCCAAACATGCCGGAAGCACACAGGTCATTATCGCTTCCCGCTATCATGAGACCCCTGTCTTTTGTATCGATGGTAATGGCCGTCCGGCAAATGTGAAGACAGGTAAAACTACGAGACAAGGCAACTTTCAGCTATCTCTTTTTCAATAAACCGGGGTAATAACAAAAAAAATCAGTTTTATAGGAAAATACCAGCCCCGGGTACTTGACAGGCAACTGATAAATATGTAGGTTTGCCATTCCTTCTCCATCCCTTTGTAAAAATCACAAAAGAAATATTGTTTCGTAAAGTCCGGTATTCGTATGGGATATCCTAAACCCTTTTTTCGAAACTAAAAAAACTTTTGTGCATGAAAAAGATCAACACTCTTTTAAAGGATGAAAAAGTACAGGCTACCCTGGTCATTGCCGGCGTATTCCTTCTTACGGCTGTGATTTCTATCCTTTCTTATTACCTATCATGATTACACGTTTATTCACCTGATTTATAAACCGGCTTTTTGCCGGTTTTTTTGTGCCCTACTTTCATAGCGCCAATATCCCTCAGTAAATGTTGTATTTCATTGCGCAATAGGACAACCAGGCTGGGAAGGAGACGCTGAATACATCCTGAACCGGATCAAAACACATTAAAAAAACAGGTATTCTATAAAGAAAGCCGGCTATTACCAGCCGGCTTTCAAAAAAAACTCTTTCGAATCAACCTTTATTGTTCCAGTTATAGCTCTTAAACCATTCTTTGAATTCAGTTACTTTATCCTTATTATCCTCCAGCCACTTTTCATTTGCAGCGTCATTTGCCGATGAATAAATCATATGTGAAAAAATGTTCTGGTATTTTTTACTGTACAGGTCGGCAAAAAATGTGGCATAATAGCTCCATCCAAAACCTTTGCCGTCCTTTATATTTCCTTTCAGTTGGCTGAACACCATTTCCAGGTTACGCTCCATTCTTTCAACCCTTGTTTCATTTTTATACTTGTCATCGCTATTAAGCGCCGAACTGAGGCTCATGGCCATCTCCACCATACGAAACTGGTCTTCTGCATTTTTATTTTTCTCATCCGGCATAACGAGGGTAATAGTCGTGGATTTTTCTCCCGTCTTCTTTACATTGGAACCGATAACGGTTTCAGCATTCGAAAGATGGTACTTTGCCCTTTCACTTTCCTGATCTATTGCCAAAAAGGTCAATGAAGCCAGTAAACTATAAACCTTATTGCTGTTACCAACCGCAACACTCATAAAATGATGTGAAGAAGCATGATAAGGACTCTTCCTGATAGATAATTTGATCGTCTCAATGGCTGCAGGTATATTTTGTGTGCCGTATAATGTTACTGCCTTATTAAAATAAAGCAAGCCAACATCCGGGTACTTCTTTATTCCTTCATCATATATTTCCAGCGACTCTTTAGGTTTTCCCAGGTAATCATAACAGGTCCCATAATTGATATATACCGATTTATTCTCCGGGCCGTCTTTAAATGTTGTGAGAATGTACTTTGACAGCCCGATGCAATCTTCATACTTTTTGGCCATCATCAATGAATATGATTTCTCATAATAAGCGAGGTAATGGTCTTTATCTATGGCTATTGCGGCATCATACTTTTTTATTGCCTCATCATACAGCCCTTTGTCATGCAGTGCTACTCCTTCCTTGACCAATGCATCGGCACTCTGAGAATCCGCAGTTAAAGAAAACAATAAAAGAGACAGGGATACAATAAGAAATCTCATAGAATTAATTTTAAAGTAAAATACATGAAACAAAGTAAAACAGGTGAAGGAAACTCACTTTTATTTTACTATACGATCTGCCAAATCCGGGCTTCCGTCTATCTTTTCAGCATAAGTGAGTCCAAGTATTTTTGTTACAACAGGATATACATTCACGTTTTCAAAGGCAGGAACATGGATGCCCGTTTTAAAATTTGGCCCCCATGCATAAAAAACGGTGTACATATCCTTTATTAATGCCGGGTCAAATCCGTGTGCACCCGGATCAGGCTTTTTACCAGGGTAATAAAATATTTTTGGCCAGGCAGGCACCAGCAATATATCGCCTATCACTCCTTTGGCATCATCTTCCTTCCTGTAATGCAGGTGCTCCGGCATATTGTTATTCAGATAAACAGTGAAATCCTTTTCAAGCCTTTTTAGTCTTTTATAAACAGGTTTTATATCCCTTTTATTTTTTGCATATAATTCCACCAGCTCAAACCCACGGGGAATAAAGAACCGGCTGCTGTCAACCACTGATGGCATGGTGATAGTATTGATATTGTCTATTTGTGTCATTCCATGATCGGCAACGAAAACAAAATTCACTGGCAATCCCGTTGCTCTTACAGCTTCACTTAGTTTTTGAATGACAGAATCCACCCATCGTACTGCTATTCCTGTTTCAGGTGCAGCAGGCCCATAATCATGGCCGGCATGGTCTGTCTGCGACATATAAAAAGTGATCAGATGCGGACGTAGTTCCGGCGGTAGTTGCA
>DATDIX010000144.1:0-3608 GCA_036520835.1 Chitinophagaceae bacterium
GGAGAACTGACCCCAGGCACATCTCTCCAATAAATGGCCATATCTTTTTTGCTATTGTCCAGGTTTTGTGAGGCATCATAAACTTGTTTCACCATTTGATAAAACGGAGAATTTGCATCAGTAGAATAGGCTGGCGGCGCAGCAGGCTGTGTATTCTCAGTACTGCCGGTCACGACTGTACGGTTATTGCCCCAGTAAGGAGTAGCAGGACTGGCAAAAGCTGGAGCAGTTGGCGCCCATTTGCCCGGTCCTGTTGGTGCCATGTAAAGGGTATTTGCATTTTTATAACCATCTGTTTCCGCCCAATTGTATACAGCCGTCGCAACCGCCTTTCCAAAGTTTGAAGAGGCAGTTATTACAGACTGGGATTGTTTGGTCAAAAAATCCTGGCTCAATGCTTCTTCCAAAGAATCAATGGCCATTTTATCAGCGGCGTTTGCATTGGGGAAAAGGGATCTGTTAATGGCTGCCATAGCTGCATTTACATTGGCCGGGTAATAATATTTTACGAAAGGGCCCGATGCCGGTAAGCCTGTTAAGCCGTTCCATTTGACCGACCATTTATTATTTGCAGGCCGGCCGGCTGCCAATGATTCGAATGCTGCAACACCTGCATAAGCAAAATGTCTTGAAAACCCATGATTGGGAATACCGGTTGCATTACGCATTAACCGCAATTGCAAAGTCATCCATTTATCCAATACTTCAGCTGTAAAAGCAGGAGAATGATCGTTGTCATTCTCGTTTTTTTCACAAGAGCTAAGCAATAGCAGGGAAAAAATGATCACCAGGAAAAAGGAGGCAATAGATTGCCTTTTCATCATAAGCGATGTTGTTGTCATGTTCAAAAGATTGATAGGTTTAATGAAAGGTAACTGTGTTGAAAAACTTTTTATTACTAGTTCTGTTTAGTGAACCTGTACACGGCTGTATAGTGCACATCAATTGTATCTGCTGCACTAACCGGTAATGCAACCGGTGCTTTTCCACCTTTTGTTGCTATGCGCTGGATATAGGAAACACCTGCAAAAAACCCTGTTGGGGTCTTACCCGTTTTAGGCATTAGCAGCAACCAGTCAATACTGGCCGGATCAGGGCTGGGCGCTGATTTAGGAGGATTGAATTGTTGCCCGAATATGGAATCCATTGCAGACAATTGCCAGGTCGGGCCGGCAGTATGGGTTCCAACCTTTACGTTAGCGGCATTATAAAGACTTGCCAGGGGCGCAACAAGCACCCAGCGATAAGTGACGGGGTTGCTGCCGGCGTTTACCTGCGCCTTATATTTTTGAACACCCTCTGCATAGAAAGTTGCTACCCTTGTATTTCCAGCAGGCATATTAGCAGGCAGATCAATTGCGGCCGGGACAATTAATTTTTCACTTTCGGTAATGTGATATGCAGGTGGAGTATCAGTAGTTTTTTCTTTGTTGCAAGCTGCAATTATTATTAATGACAGCGCAGGTATCAAAATCATTTGCTTATGACTATTCCACCGGGAAAATTTAGTTGATGACTTTCCCGGTTGTTCGTGGATTTGTTCTGAATGTTGTTTCATTTTTTTGATTAGATGATTTGTTTAAATTTTTTCTTCTTGTTAATTCTCAAAGGGAAGATGATCACGCATCTGCTATAACTCTTCCCATCATGTCTGCCCCATCCCTGTCTCCGGCAATAGCTAAGCGAAGAATTTAAATCCGACAAACAGGAAGAAAAGCCCTTTTACCAGGCACCAGCACAGGTAAATGATCAATGCTTTCCTTCCATATTTCCGGAAAAAACGGTTTGCAAGTAATGTTTTCATGCTTTGTTGATTTTAGTTACCGGAACCGTTTACTATTTAGCGGTTTTTCTTTTTGAAAAAGGGATGATCATCGGCGCCCGTTTTTTATAACTACGGTACTTTTCGCCAAAATGAGTGATAAGGTCCCTTTCTTCAAACCGGATAGCTGTCAGAATATATCCTGTCGTAAGAAGGGCGAACAGCAAATGGGCAACCGTCATAGTGGAGGCTGACCAGAAAGCGACCAGGAAACCAAAATATAACGGGTGGCGTACAAACCGGTAGAACAGCGGAAGCCTGAAAGGCAATTGTGTATAAGGTCTGCCTGTAAAATATAACCATACCTGCCGCAAACCGAACAGGTCAAAATGGTTAATAAGAAAAGTGCTGACGAAAACGATGGCCCAACCGGTAATATAAGTGATCAACAAGATGGTTTTAATCGTTTCATTCTTCACAGACCAAACCATCCCGCCGATAGGTTGCCATTGCCACATCATCAACATCAGGCAGAGACTTGCCAATAACACATAGGTGCTTCTTTCCAGGTGCGAAGGGATGATCTTTGTCCACCAACGCTTGAACCCGGGCCTTGCCATGATACTGTGCTGCAGAGCAAATAACAATAACAGGGAAGCATTAATAAGTATTGCCGTGAATAAAGGCATTTGCGGTTCGCCATCAATTGTTTTGGGAACAAACAGGTTGCCCACAAAGCCGATCGCATAGAGGATAGTGCCAAAGAAAGCCAAATAGCTGATGACACCATAAAGCAGGGAAACTATTTTTTTCATAGTAGAAATGTTTAAAAGAAATAGTATTTCAATTTGGTTTTGTATTAATACGCCCGGTTATTTTCCATTTACCATTACAGGAATGAAAACCGGTCTTGTCTTGTATTCAAATGAGTAGCGTTCTGTTTCCAGTAAGTTCACCACCCCGGTTGTAACCACATGCAGTTTGCATTCACCATTGATCAGCACATCCAGCTTTGGGTTTTGCAGGGTTGTCAATGCCTTTACATAGGAATCGCCGTTGATCTCGATATACTTCAGGTAAGCCGCAGGCACATATATCACACCTTTTCCTTTAAGATTGCGGCTCCTTTTTGCTTCGATCACCAGTTTATGACCGGTTTGCCTGATCGTTAATTGCTCTTCGAAGTCCTTACCTCCTTCCATGCGCAGAAAAGCATCATCACCATTTACCAGCACCACCGTCACGTTGGCGTTTATTACTAATGTTCTCGGCTGGGCCGGCTTTATTGCTGCGGGTAGCGGATCAGTGTTCATGGAGAATGCATAATGGGCAATAGTTGAAAAAAGGAGAATTACTCCTGTGAGAATTGTCTTTTTCATGATTGATAAGATTTAATGGTTAATGGAATTGATTATAAAAAAAGATTTATCTGCAAGCCAGTTATGTTCCGGAGATTCCACGAATAACGGGAATGGCAGTTCCATACAGGGCAGGGCCTGTATCCTCCTGCGCCAATCCTGCTGTTCCGGATTTTTGTTCTTTTAGTACCTGTTTTTGTTTTCTTTCATTAACAGGGGCTATCATATACAGCGTAAGAACTACGGCTATGAAAACAGGCGGGGAAAAGATCTCAACGAGTAGTTTTATGTTTTTAATAAATGATTTCATACAATAAGGTTTTTGTTTTTCGTGCACAAGGTTACGTTATATCAGAAGCGAAGTAAACAGCACATTAGCGGGTTAACCGTTTAGCTGCGCTGATCTGTATTCCTGTTGAGAAGCCCGGTTTCCAGGGAATGATCTTTGCCGGCTCAGGAAAAGATACCAGCCACTCAGGAAAAGGGTA
>DATDIX010000145.1:0-4850 GCA_036520835.1 Chitinophagaceae bacterium
AACAACCCGGTATGCCAGCGTAAACCGATCAGCGCCGGAGCGATCTTTATCCCAATGGATGTTTTTAAAAGTAACAATATTGTCTTTTGAAATGGTCCCTTCGATGTATTCGGTACTCCCATTGGAAAAATTGCCGTCGGCATTGCGATCGATGGCCAGGAAATATTTACCCTTTGGATTTCCTTGTGGTATTAGAATTCCCTTTACATTGATGCTGAGTTCTGTCGAAAGCAGGTAGGCGGTATTTCCTGAAACCTGTGTTAGCCAACGACGATGAAGCAGCCCCTCAGCAATTTCGTTCAGTTCGAGTTTACCATTGTCATCTCCGATCACAATGAAATCCTGGTCACTGATGGTAGCCTGGTTGCGATAATTATTGAGAGCCAGTGAACCAGAACTGATCGTCATTGGTAGTTTTGGATCGCCCGACATTGATTGCTTCTGGTAGAGAGCCGCGGCGTCATCCCGTCCAATGCCAAGGATATTACTACTGCTGCTTTTATAGTCTTCGTAATTCCAGGTTGTCTTACCGGCTGAATTGACGTAGTTCTTTTTTAAACTAATCCCGTACTTAATAGCAAGGCTCGATTCTATTTTTCGTTGCTCAGCCAGCTTGAGCACCCTATCATAGAGAATGTATTCTGCAAGTTTTCCTTTGAAAACCATGTCGCCGTTTTCAACAGGTGCCAGCACAAGGCCTTGTTCATTATCACTTTCTGCTCCACGAGTCTTCCAGCTCTTTATATAAGTATTGATGACGGGTGACTGCGATTGTTCGAAATCAAAAGACAATGAATCAAAATCATTCACTACATTTTGCGTCGAAAGTTGAATTGCCCCAAACTTTCCACGCAGTTGCCAAACTAATCTTTTCTTACCCGGTTCATCGTCCATGTACACCACAATCACGGTGGCCTGCGAAAGTTTACCCGCCAGGATTGGGAAGAAGAGATTGTCACGGCGTCCATCCAGTTGAAGTGCTCCGTTGTAATTCATCAGCCCTGTTGGGGCATCAGTGAAATTGCTAACACCTTGCCTCGCCTCGAGGGAATAACTACGCTCATCACCCGCTTTTAACCATGCAGCAAAACCAGTGACGCCACCCGGCGCTTGACTGAAAATTGTATTGGTATACAGCAGAACAATCAATGACAAATATTTTTTCATTGCTGAGGATTTTTTGAAATAATTATGTGTCGCAACCAATAAACAGAAGCCCGCCGGTTGTCAACACAGTTTTGGAAACCGGTTTTAAGAAAATTGGGAGGGGATAAAGATGTAGATAGGGTGGAATTGCTTGAAGATTAAATAGGACTGGAGCCTGCCCGAAATCGTACATAAGCAAGCTATGAAGATTATTTTTAAACAACAAAAAATAGAATATGTTTTGCATGGTTCAATCCTATCACAGGAATACGTAAGCAGCAATTACCAGTCAAAAACGTGAAAGTCTATCTGTTATATTATGGAAGATCCCTGGTTCAGGCGAATTGCGGTCGCTGGACTCCTGTCTCCTGGCTTTCGGTGGGGATTAAGTGATAAATATGTTACTGATAGTTCAAGCGGCTCACTCACTGATCAAAAAACCAGATATTACTCCATTTGTACTTCTCGACGAAATGGTGTTCCCTCCTGCGTTATAGTTTATCCCTCTGAATATCGAAACGGTGGCCGGGGCAGAAACATAAACGTCATGGGAAAAATGCAACGTCCTCCCATAGGTTGCAGAAGAAATCACCACAGGATTCCGGTCCAAAGGGGCTTCTGAAATCATAACATAAGTCACTCCATCTACTGTAAAACTGGCAGAAAAGGCTTGTGCAAACGGAGCAGCCGACCACGATATCGAATAAATGATATATCCTTCTAAGTGCCAGAGTCCCGTTTTATTGATGGTTAGGGCGCTGCCACTAATAGTAACGTCGGCTGGATTGAGATTGTAAATAGCAGAATAAGTTAAATCATCCGTTCCTGTGGTGACCGGAATAGTGGCAGCAAATCTGGCGTTATTGTTGTACGCCGTATTTTTCCATTGCGGATCTCCCGTGCCATTGGAAGTAAGCACCTGGCCTGTTGTTCCGGCGTTACCATTTACCTTAAGCACGCCGGATAAATTAATATTTCCGTTTACATCAAGGCGCTCAGCAGGGTTTAATGTATTAATCCCAACACGTCCATTTCCGCGAAAGGTTGCGATAATTGTTGAATCTGATTCAACATCGAGATATTGCTCTGCACTCCATAAATTATTTCCTGAATAACCCCATAACTCCACATATTTTGCGGTATTAATACTCCGGAATCGGATATTACCAGACCTGGAAATTGTCGAATCCATCATGAGTAATCCGGGTGTTGTCACGTTAGATCTATGATTTACCTGGAGTTTACCTGTGGGGGTTGCTGTTCCTATGCCTACATTCTGAGAGAATGAGAAATAAGGAAACGTCATTGCGACTGCGAAGAACGAAGCTGGAAGCAAAAGTATAAGAATCTTTATCATACGCAGCTTTTACTATTGTTTATGAACAACAAAATGGAATGTTCCGTCGGTAAGAACACCCGATAAATTATAAAGACGAACGAACAGGTTGGGATTTTGGCTATTGGTAACTGCAACAAGTGGAACGCTGCTGACAGCAGTGATTACAGTTGAATAGGTGGAAAAAGAATAAGAATGATTGGTAATACCAATAGTATAAGAACCTGCGGCGGTCCTGGTAACAGTGAAGTTTTCGCTACCGCTATGGATAACTCCGGCTGAAGAAACACTTCCAAAGGCGATCGGTAATAGGTTGGCGGCCCCTGTTGAGGGATGATTTACTTCACCACTGACTTTTATGTTACCAACAATTTCCAATTTTTCATCTGGTGATGTTGTTCCTATCCCAACCCGGGTGTCTTGTGTGGCTCCATTTATTCCAGCAATACTACCTAACACAAGGCTGTTACTTTGAGTAACGTACGCGGCACGGCCGATTGCTGTCGCATTTGATAGATCGGACGAACCCAATCCCGAATTTTGACCTAATAACGTATTAAAATGACCTGTTATGTTCTCGTCACCCGAGTAGTTCCCGACAAATACATTCCGTGCCCCTGATTGATTTGAACTTCCAGCAAAAGCCCCCAGAAAAGTATTATTAAATCCATCCACATTCTCTACGCCTGCGGAACTGCCAAGGAATGCGTTATATTCTCCAGTTTCGTTAGAGAACCCGGCCGCGCTACCTACAAATGTATTATCCGACGCGATCGACTTGTATCCCGCCCCGAGTCCGATATATGTGTTATGATTCCCGGAAACATTCCTGTTTCCAGCACCCCCGCCAATAAATGTGTTGTAAAATCCGGAGGTATTGGAAAATCCAGCGGAATCTCCTGCACTGAAATTTGTATATATTCCCGAAGATGGATTACTCCAACGAAAAATTGTTTTGCCGGAAAGGCGATATTCCGAATTTGAGTTTATCACCCCGTTCACATCCAGTCGGTAGGCAGGAGTTGTGGTACCTATACCTACATTTTGCGAGAATGAGAAATAGGGGAACGTCGTTGCGACCCAGAGCATAGCGAAGGGGAAGCAAAGAAATGACAAATAAGAAAGTATCAGAGATTTTGTACGCATAGCGGATAGTTTGAAGTTGATAACTCAACAACCACAAATCTATTCTACTACAAAGGTTCTGAGTATCGCATCTTCATGTGACAACATATAGAATAAGGAATAAGAAAGTAAGTGCGCATGAGTCTAAACCAACCTGTCTTTGATCGCTTTTGACACGGCCTGCGTGGCAGAATGCACGTGGAGTTTATCGTAGATATGTTTGATATGATGACGGATAGTATCGTGACTATTCCCTAATTCGGCAGCGATCATTTTATAGCTGTATCCCTTTGTCATCAGGTCGAGAATGATTATTTCCTTTTTGGTGAGACCGACTTCATTTTTCTTTGTCTCATCCCTGGTTGGAGGCACCATCTGCAAAACTTTTTTTGCAACCACCCCCGTCATGGGTGCGCCACCCGTGAGAACGTTCCGGATAGCGCCGGCCACTTCTGATAGTGCATACCGCTTCAGGATATAACCGCTTGCACCGGCACAGATAGCATTGAAAATATTTTCATTGTCATCAAACACTGTCAGCATAATGATCGGGAGATCGGGTCTTATTTTGCGCACCCGGCGAACCGCTTCTACCCCATCGATGGATGGCATATCAATATCCATCAGGATCACGTCCGGCTTTAATACACTGATATCTGTCTCCACTGATTCGGCATTGGCGAAGCCTGCAATAAATTCCATATCTGCTTCAACATTGAGCAATTCTCCCAGGCTCTGCCGCAGGGGCTCGTTATCATCATAAAATAAAATTCTTGCCCTCATGTGTTTCACAATTTAGAACCAAATAAATAAATCCCCGGTCACATTATCATGTGACAGGCACCAATAATTCGATCCTTGTACCCTTTCCTGGGCCAGAGTCTATAGTGATCTCCCCATCCATCAGGCCGGCCCTTCGCTGCATATTCCGGATGCCGTTCGAAGTTCTGGCCCGGTTCATGTCAAACCCAATTCCATCGTCTTTTATCATCATTCGTAAAAAACCATTCTGCCTGTCGAGTTTAATTTGAGTGTGCATGCATTGAGAGTATTTTGCGATATTGTTGATGGCTTCCTTGAAGATCAGCAATAAATCGCGTCGCTGTTCCATGTGTAAACTCTCGTTCATAATATGTTCATCAGCGATAAAGTCGATGGTGATGTTTTTTGGTTCTAAGGAATGGCTGAGATATTCTCGCATCCGTATCACCATATTCTCCATCTTGTCGTTATCGGGCCTGAT
>DATDIX010000146.1:0-16341 GCA_036520835.1 Chitinophagaceae bacterium
GAGAATCTTGCCCGTAATCTTCCGGGAGTACTGGTACAAAACTATCCAAGCACCTACGAAGTAGTAGCCGTAAATGATAATTCGCTGGATGATTCAAAATATATCTTACAGGAATTAAAAAAAACATTCAAATCGCTGAATGTAGTAGAACTAACCCAGGAAGCAAAACTTATAAAAGGAAAGAAATATCCTTTATCCATCGGCATCAAAGAATCCAGGCACGAGGTATTGCTGCTGACCGATGCAGATTGTGTGCCCGCCAGTGAATTCTGGATACAAAAAATGCAGGATGCCTATGATGACAAAATTGAGATCGTACTGGGATACGGCGCTTATCATAAACGTCCCGGCCTGCTGAATAAACTTATACGTTTTGAAACTTTTCATACCGCCCTGCAATATCTTTCCTATGCATTGGCCGGCATTCCTTATATGGGCGTAGGCAGGAATCTTTCTTACAAAAAAGGATTGTTCTTCCGCAATAAAGGATTCTCCTCGATCAACCATATCCCCAGTGGTGATGATGATCTTTTTATCAATAAAGTAGCTACGAAACATAACACGGCTGTCATCATTGACCCGGAAGCTATTACCCGCTCTGTTCCTAAAAAAACATGGCGGGAATGGTTAAAACAAAAATCAAGGCATTATACAACGGCCAAGTTTTACAAACCAAAACACAAATTCCTTCTTGGCTTATATGTTGCCACCCAATTTCTTTTTTATCCATTATTCATCGCCACTATAATTTTTTATGACTGGCGGTTTGCGACTGGTTTATTTGTGCTGAAGATGCTGGTGCAGGGGTTCATCTGGTATAAAGCCATGAAAAAAATGGAAGAAAAAGACCTGTGGCCCTGGTTTATCTTACTGGATATATGGATGTTCCTTTATTATATCATTTTTGCCCCTGCATTGTGGAGAAAGCC
Organism: Chitinophagaceae bacterium; assembly: GCA_036520835.1. GTDB lineage: Bacteria > Bacteroidota > Bacteroidia > Chitinophagales > Chitinophagaceae > VBAT01. The sequence goes on from DATDIX010000146.1 coordinate 930, forward strand.
CCGCAGGAACTGGAATTAAAAAAGTAGTAAGTTGCCGGCATGAGAACATTCCAGACAGCAGGTAATGACTCATCATTCACCACTGACAACTCACAACTAATTATGGATATTATCCTCAAGTACTTTTCTGATTTTACCCCAGTGCAACTGGATCAGTTTGGATCGCTGGAAAGTCTGTATAAAGAATGGAACGAAAAGATCAATGTTATTTCCCGGAAAGATATAGAGGGGTTGTATGAGAAACATGTATTGCATTCACTCGCTATTGCCGCTGCTTTTGAGTTTAGTGCCGGTTCAGAAATAATTGACCTGGGAACAGGCGGAGGGTTTCCCGGTATACCTTTGGCCATTTTTTTCCCTGAAGTAAAATTTCACCTCGTTGACAGTATTGCCAAGAAATTAAAGGTTGTGGAAGCGGTGGCAGAAGGCGCCGGTTTAAAAAATATCACCACACAACACATCCGGGTGGAAGAAATAAAGGGCAGAAAATTTGATTTCGTGGTTTCCCGGGCAGTAGCTCCACTCGGGGATCTCTGGAAATGGAGCAAGCCGTTGCTAAAAAACTCTCAGTCAGTTAGGGACAGCCATCAGCAACCGGGTCTTATTTGCCTGAAAGGTGGCGATCTTTCCTCAGAGATACAGGAAAGTGGCACCCGCCCCCGCATTATGGAAATTCATGATATTTTTCCTGAAGACTATTTCAGGGAAAAGTTTATTCTTTATGTACCCCGTTAAAAATACCGCTTAGTGGTATTTGCGGTATGTTCACGAAACCTGACCTTTGCCGGATGAATGAGATTTCCGTCTGCATTGTTGACGATAATAGCCAGCTTCGGAGTGCCCTTGAGGAGATCATCACTATGTCAGATGGATACAGGTGTGTGGCTACTATCGGAACAGCTGAAGAAGCCATAAAGAAGATACCGGCATTGAAACCGGATGTTGTTTTGATGGACATTAATTTGGGCAGCACCGAAAGCGGTATTGATTGTGTAAGGGTGTTGAAACCGCTGGTACCCGCTACAAATTTTATGATGTGTACCGTGTATGAGGAAGATGAAAAGATATTTGAAGCGCTAAGCGCCGGAGCCAGTGGTTATATTTTGAAAAAGACCGCCCCGGGCCGGTTATTGGAGGCCATCCGCGAATTATACCAGGGAGGCGCCCCGATGAGCAGCCAGATTGCCCGTAAAGTGGTGGCCGCTTTTCAGAATAAACCGGTATCAGCAGAAACAAACGGCCAGCTTGATCAATTAACCAACCGTGAAAAAGAAATACTGGAACAGTTATCGAAAGGGTTGATGTACAAAGAAATTGCCGCCCAGCTATTCCTTAGCCCCGAAACAGTAAGAAAACATGTCTATCACATTTACGAAAAGCTTCACGTAAATAACCGGGTAGAAGCTGTAAACAAATACTTTGGGCGCTGATCTCCAACACTTTTTAACACTATTTTGAAAAATACCACAAAAGTGGTATAGGCCGGGTAGGTGTATGTAACTACTTTCGTTTTGCGATTATGAAAATTGATTCGTGCCCGCAACTCCATTGACCATTTTACCTTAATTGAATAATAAAAGGGGCCTAATCAAACGATAAAAACCATCCCGTTCAAAACTGGATGGTTTTTTCGTTTATAGAATTGTTTCGCTTATTGCAATTTTAACCTGTTATTTCTTCTCTCAATATCAGCCAGCCGCATAGTAGGATCTACCTCTACTACTGAAATATTGCCCAGTCTTTTGCTGCTTTCTATAATATAGGTTTCGTGGGTCCATCTCCAGGGTGCATAGACAATACGATCCGATGAATCTTCTGCGGGCTTTTCTCCGAACATCAGGTCAAGCGGTATATAATGAATTTCGCTGCTGCCGTCTGTAAAAGTTAACTTCAGGTCAATGGGCATGGGCATCTGCCCGGTACGTTTTATCCTCACTTTTGTCTTCTTGTTATCTTCCCATAAACTATCGATCCTGTAATCAACCGTTTTTAGCGTATTGACCATATAAGATTTATACCATTGCAACTGAAGACCACTTGTTTTTTCAGCCACACGTATGAAATCATCGGGATTGGGGTGTTTGAAACGCCATATCCTGTAGTACTCCAGCAAGATCCTATCCATTGTTTTCTCCCCAACTATATAACCAAGCTGTCTTAAAAATACCGACCCTTTGTAATACGAATTATAATTATATGCCTGGTTTGTTTGATAATGATTGGCCGGGGTGCTCATCGGCTCATCAAAAGGGCTTTTGGCCAGGCCAAAATAAAGCCTGTATTCATCCGCGTTGGCAAAAAAATCTTTATTGCGCAGCCATGCCAGCACACGGGCCTCTGCATAATTTGTAAACCCTTCATCAAGCCAGCCATACAAATTCTCGTTGGAGCCCATCAGCATCTGGTACCAGCTATGACACCATTCATGCACGGCTGTTTCAAAAGAATGATTTTTCACCAGGGTAGCCATAGGATATTCAGTACCACCCCCGCCTCCCTGTAAAAATGAATAAACAGGATAAGGGTAAGCTCCGAATGTCTGGCCCATAAAGGGATAGATCATGGCGCAACTATCTGCTGTTGTCTGCCAGTCCTTTTCTGTGTTCTTATCTTCTTTATAAATAAAATGAAGCAGGGGGCCGTTTGGAACTTTACGGGTAATATGTTTATAATCCGGGTCCGCGGACCAGACAAAGTCATGAACATTTTTGGCTATGAATTTCCATGTCCTTTCATTTTTGGTTGTATTTTTTAAAGGAGAGCCCTCCTTATCATAACCCCAGCCTATTTCAGCTACATTTTGTAATTCACCGGTAGCGCCCAGTTTATAATTCTTATCCAATGTTATATCCACTGTATAATCTCCCCAAACCCCAAAAAATTCGCCCCTGATATATTGATCGGCATGCCAGCCGAGGTAATCATACTCCGCTATTTTAGGATACCATTGACCCATGCTATACCGTATTCCTTCAGGGTTATCTCTTCCGCTGCGGCGTGTCAATAACGGAACCTGGCATTCAAATTCTGTATTGAATACTGCTGAGGTTCGGGGCAATATTTTTTTGTCAAGCAATACTTCCAGGATCGTTTCATATTGCCTGGTTTGTTGGGGCTTCCCGTTAAAAACAAACTTTAATACTTTACAATATCCCTGCTCTTCCGGTGCCAGGTCAATAATGCGTTTTTTAAACCTGCGGTCAAAATCAGTGACCTCTCTTCCACCGGCTCCTCTTCCAATAACAAGCCCCTCGGTAGAACGGCTGCTTACATCCATCATGCTGTTTGGCTGAAATGCATTCCAGAAGAGGTGAATAAATATCCTGTTTAAGGTATCAGTTGAGTTGTTGGTATAGGTAATAATCTGTTTACCGGTGATCCTGTTGGTTTTCACATCCAGTTTTACATCCATCACATATTTGATCCTTTGCTGCCAGCGTTCAGGCTGGGCCATAGAAGCGGTAAGCGATAAAGTACAGATAACTCCCAAAAAGGCTTTTCTCATTATTATTTTCACTTGAGACGGCAAATTTCGGTAAAGCATTGTTACTGTAAAACCAAAAATTGAGCAATGGCAATAAAAAACTCTCCTGGCAGGGGAGTTTTTTAATTATTTATCCTTCATTTATACAGTTAAAGCCGTTCGCAGCAACCGGCCTTTAGGATTGAAATAAAGGTATTTCTTTTCTACATCGCTTTTGCTGGCCCTGATACGGTACTGTTCAGTACCGCCCGGAAGGTACAGGATCTTTGTTTCCTCCACTTCTCTATCTGCATATTTACTTTTCTCAAAACCATCCTTTACTTCTACCGGTAGTTTGTCAAACTGGCACTCTTTTTCTGACCCTTTCCATACCCCTTTATTTGAATAATAAGCGACCATTTTTTCGCCATTCAATTCAAAATAAACGTCCACACTTACCAACTGATCTTTGTAATCAACATTGGTAGCGCCGTTGTATTGTTGTGAAAAGGTCTCTTCTACAATTTTTGGTATCTGGCGTACTTGCGCCAGCGAAATATTGGAAAAAAAAGTTAACCCAATGATCATCATTAAAAAGATCTTCTTATTCATAGTATTTGATTTTTATCACTGCAAAGTTTATACAGAAAATTCAATTATGATCAGGCCTGAAATATTTTAGCGATTTCTTATCAATCTTCCTTACCTGCTACCACTATCACTATCTCGCCTTTTACTGCCTTTGCTTTAAAATGATCACTAATCTCTTTCAGCGTCCCCCTTTTATTCTCTTCAAACATTTTTGTCAGCTCGCGGCTGACACTGCACAAACGATCCTCGCCGAAGTAACCGGCAAATTCTTCAAGCGTCTTTACCAATCTTACAGGAGATTCATAAAATATCATGGTACGTTCTTCCCCTGACAGTTTTTTCAAAAGAGTTTGTCTTCCTTTTTTCAGTGGCAAAAAACCTTCAAAGCAAAAGCGATTGGTGGGAATACCGCTATTCACCAATGCCGGTACAAATGCAGTGGCGCCGGGAAGGCATTCGACCTTTACTCCTGCTTTTATACATTCCCTTACTAAAAGAAAAGCGGGATCTGAAATGCCGGGAGTGCCTGCATCGGTCATTAATGCGATCTTCTTCCCCTCTGTTAACTGCGTAACAAGGTGCTGTAATACCTTATGTTCATTATGCTGGTGATAAGGAGAAATCGGGTTGGTGACCTGGTAATGATTAAGTAAATGCGATGATGTCCGGGTATCTTCAGCAAGAATAAGGTCAACTTCTTTCAGCACTTCCAGTGCCCGCAGCGTTATGTCTTTCAGATTACCTATGGGAGTCGGGACAAGGTAGAGCATACCCCCTGTCCCCCTGAAGGGGGAACCTGGACTGTTACCACCCTCTTCATATTGTAAGCTGTGCAAAGCGGAAGAAATAATTAAGTTAAATAAAATTTGAAGCCCATTTAGGGGTTGGGACTTTCACTGATTTCAAAATACTCCATCACCGGGTTTGCCAGCAGTTTCTTACTTGCCTCTTCGGCGATCTTCTTTGCCTGTTCAGGAGAATCTGCAGTTATTTGCAACGAGATATTTTTCCCGACCCTTACATCTTCTACAGTGCTAAGCCCAAGATTTTGCAATCCGCCAACAATAGCCTTGCCCTGCGGATCCAATAATTCTTTCAACGGCATTACTTTTATCTGAACAGTGTAGGTACTCATGCTGTTTTATTTTTAAAGGCCAAAGATACGGCAATGTAAAGGATGAATATTGCGGGTACTGCCAGCCATTTCAGAAATAATATTAAAATGACCGATGCAACAAGCAGGATGATCTTTGGCAGGTTATTTTTTAAAGTATAGTCTTTGAACTTCAGGCTCATGATAGGCAGGTTAGAAACCATCAGGTAGCTTAAACCGATTACCAGCCCATACAACAGCCATTTATTGCGTAACAGCTCAGTGACAGTTTCATTATCCGTGTACCAGTATATCAACGGCAAAGAAGCGATCACTAAACCTACTGCAGGGGTGGGAACACCTTTAAAAGAATATTGCTGGCCCTCATCGAGATTAAATTTTGCCAGCCGCCATGCTGCTGCGCAAGGAACTATAAATGCAGGCAATAACCATCCCAGGGAAACATCCAGGCCATTTTCCTGGTTTGCGAAACTCAGGCGAAGAAACTGGTAGATGATCATACCCGGAGCCACGCCAAAACTAACTACATCAGCCAATGAATCTAATTGCTTGCCCATACCGGAAGTAGCTTTGAAAAGCCGGGCGACAAAACCATCCAGGAAATCGACTACTGCAGCCATCCCGATAAATACGGAAGCGATCACTACTTTTTCAGGCATATCCACGAGTTGTGGATTCTCCCCTGTATAAAAAACCGAAATACCATTCTGCAACACAAATACGATCGCACAGCAACCAAAAAATAAATTAAGTAAAGTGAAAATATTAGGTATCTGCTTCATGATTAATTTGCCAATTAGCCAATGTGCTAAAATGCTAATGCAATAATACGCTTTCATTTTATCAGCACATTAGCAAATCAGCACATTATCTCATCAAATTTTCGATGTCTTCTACAGTTATGGGGATATTCTTCATCAGGTCTTTGTTACCATTTTTGGTGATCCAAACGTTATTCTCAATACGAACCCCCATTTGTTCCTGTTCAATATAGATCCCCGGCTCTACTGTAAAAACCATCCCGGCTTTTATCGGCTCTGTTCTTGTCCCCAGGTCATGTACATCTATTCCCAAATGATGGGAGATGCCATGATATAAATATTTGCGGTAAGCCCGGTTCTCCGGGTCTTCATTCTTCACATCGCTTTTTCTTAACAAGCCGATCTTCAAAAACTGCTGCGTAGCCTCTTCACCTACTTTGTCTGTATAATCAACAATTGAAATCCCCGGTTTTAATAAGCTCTTTGCATAATCGTGCAAATGCAGGCAGGCATTGTAAACAGTTTTTTGCCTGCGTGAAAACTTACCATTTACAGGCACTGTTCTTGTCAGGTCGGCATTATAACCTCCGTATTCAGCGCCAAAATCCATTAATATCAGTTCCCCATCTTTGCATTCCTGGTTATTGGACACATAGTGCAGTGTCCTGGCCCTGTCACCACTGGCAATGATGCTCCCATACGCTTCACCGGCAGACCGCTGGCTCAGGAAAGAATGTACGATCTCCGCTTCTATCTCGTATTCCATTACACCCGGCTTGATGAACTTAAGTAAACGACGGAAAGTATTGTCAGTAATGTCAATTGCCTTTTGTAATACTTCCACTTCCAATGGAGTTTTAATGCCCCGCAGTTCTTTCATGATCTTCGCTGCCCGCTCATATTGATGCAGGGGATAACGGCTTTTCATTTCATCCACAAAACGATAGTCCCTGGTTCTTATCAAACTTGCTTTGCGGTCATTCTCATTTGTATCCAGGTAAATCGTATCTGCCAGGTGAATCCATGGCTGCAATAGCCCATCAAGACTGTCGAGCCACACAATTGTTTTTATCCCGCTTAATTCCTGAGCCTCCTTCATCCGCAATCTTTTGCCATCCCATTTTTCTTTAAGTTCATTAGGACGAACCAATACAAGTACTTCCCGGTATTTCGGATCAGGGTTATCCGGAAACAGAACCACCATGCTGTCTTCCTGCTCAACGCCGCAAAGCCAGTACAGATCACTATTGGTCTTGTAATGATATATAGCGTCGCCATTTGAGGGCACTTCATCGTTACTAACAAAAATGGCGATGGAATTTTTCTGCATCCGACTAACAAACCTGTCCCGGTTCTTAATAAACAGTTCGGGATTAAGTGGCAAGTTCTTCATTTGTTTATTTTAAGGGGCTAAAGATAAATGCTTCTGTATCAAAACCCACTAAACAACTCTTTGTTATCAACCTCATGTAACCATAATCCAGTTTTGCAAGTATCCATCACAACAAAGCATCCACTGCAATATTGGGACGATTTTCGATTTGCCCTAAAATCTCACTCATTTTAAGCTTTTTCAAAAATGGACAATCTTTACCCCGCCACCCAGTATTTTGGATATTATTGAACTCTATAACAGGGCCAATTTTAAATAATCCAAAAAACAGAGCTATTATTAGCCCCGTTTTAAACTGTCGCACTAACACTTGTTTGCTCAGGCCAATGGTTTGATTACCTTTGCAGCGAAACAAATGCTTGCTTGATTTATGGCAGTACCAACTTTAGCTTTTTCAAAAAAGGCCTTGATTCGTTTAGGACTTACTACATCGGAAAACGTTCATTATCAATTGTCACCGCAGGAATTAGTACATGATTCCATCCGTATTGGTGAAGGTGTTTTAAATGATACAGGAGCCCTTGTCATCAAAACCGGCGAGTTCACAGGCCGCTCACCTAAAGACAAGTTCATTGTAAAAGATGAGACCACCGAAAATAGTGTTCACTGGAATGACTTTAATATTCCTATCGAGCCGAAATATTTCGACATCGTTTACAAAGAAATAATGAACTACCTGGACCAGCGTCAGCAACTATGGGTTCGTGATTGCTATGCTTGCGCTGACCCACGATACCGTTTAAATATCAGGGTAATTAATGAGAAACCCTGGAACAACCTGTTTGCTTATAACATGTTCCTGCGCCCAACAGAAGATGAACTGGATAATTTTGAGCCCGAATGGCATGTGATCTCTGCCCCGGGATTAAAGCTTGACGCAAAAAAAAGCGGAACCCGCCAGCATAATGCCGCTATCGTTTCTTTCAAACATAAAACGATACTGATCGCCGGATCCGGCTATACCGGTGAGACCAAAAAAGGCATCTTTACGATCCTCAATTATATATTGCCTCACGAGAAGAATGTATTGAGTATGCATTGCAGCGCCAATATGGGCAATGATGGTGATACTGCTATCTTCTTTGGATTAAGCGGTACAGGTAAAACGACTTTAAGCGCTGATCCCAACCGCAAGCTGATAGGTGATGATGAACATGCGTGGACAAACGACAACATCTTCAACTTTGAAGGTGGCTGTTATGCAAAAACAATTGGCCTGACAGAAGAAAAAGAACCTGAGATCTACAATGCGATCCGCCCGGGAGCTTTAGTGGAGAATGTTACTTTCTTCCCGGGAAGCAATAAGATCAATTTTGAAGATGGCTCTATTACTGAAAATACAAGGGTTTCTTACCCCCTTGATTTTATCAGCAACGCCATGGAGCCTTCTGTTGGCAACCTGCCCAAGAATATTTTCTTTCTCACCTGTGATGCCTTTGGTGTGTTACCTCCTATATCCAAATTAAGTCCGGGACAAGCCATGTACCAGTTCATTTCAGGCTATACAGCAAAAGTGGCCGGTACAGAAGCCGGAGTAACAGAACCGAAATCTACATTCAGCGCCTGTTTTGGCGCTCCATTCCTGCCATTGCATCCGGGTAAGTATGCTCAAATGCTTGGCGAGAAGATGCAGAAGAATAAAGTGAATGTATGGATGATCAATACCGGGTGGACCGGTGGACCTTACGGGGTTGGCAACCGGATGAAGTTAAAATATACCCGTGCCATGATCACGGCAGCACTGGAAGGAAAATTGAACAATATCGAATTTGATTTTCACCCGGTGTTTGGTATGGCTATTCCGAAAGAATGCCCGGGAGTTCCGTCTGAAGTATTGGATCCGCGCAACACATGGGCCGATAAAAATGCCTATGATGAAAAGGCAAAATTCCTTGCCGGGTTATTTATAAAGAATTTTGAAAAATATAAGGACGGGGTTTCAAATGAGGTGCTGGATGCAGCACCAAAACTCAGCTAACAGCCTCTGCGTTGTTTGCCACCTCTCCCGGAACCGGGAGAGGTTTTTTTTATGCCTTAAGTTTTCTTTTAGTTTTTCTTTTATACCTTTTACTGATACATTTCGTTAATAGTAATATGCAAAAAAATATAACATCCATCTTCCCGCTTTTAATTGTCACGGTCCTTTCTTTCGCACAAAGCAGCAAAGAAGAGCTGATAGACTGGAAGGCTGACCGGCAACTGTTGTGGACGGATTATAAAGGCGAGCCCGATCCCGGCTCTGATGCCGCAGCATTAACTGCCACTTACCTGGGTATTGAGTATGATATTTCAGAAAAAGGGTTTAGCTGGAAAATCCAATGCCGGTTCTCCAAAAACCGGTCATGGGGAAGATCTAAAACTGATTACATACTGCAACATGAACAAGGTCACTTTGACATTGCTGAAATATTTGCCCGCAAGCTGAATAAGAAGATGAGTGAGTATAAATTCAATAAGACTTCATACCAGAAAGATCTCAAAAGTATCTACGAGAGTATTTCTAAGGAAAAAGAAGACTTTCAGAATCAATACGACCGGGAGTCTGACCACAGTCGTAAAAAAGAGCAGCAGGCTGAATGGATAAAGAAGATAGAAGGAATGTTAAAAGAACTGAACGATTATGCTGACTACAATTAATTGCGGCAGGTTAATACTTTATCCCCAGTGTTTTCCAGAATACGCTGAACATCTTAGCTGCATCGGCATCTTCAATATCGTTTCGTATCTCCATGACCATGATCCCTTTTTTTCTTTTGCCCGTAGCCAGGCAAACAAATTCCTCGGTATCACTGTCCAGTGTTAAAACAGCTTTTTTCCCTTTTAAAACTGTTCCGTCGCTGATCGTTTTTTGAGCCTCAGTAATGATTTGCTTATACCCGGCACTTACGTCATCCTGTGTTACTTCGTTGAGCATAAGGTCTACCATCAATTCAGGGTTTACCGTACCGTATACCTGTATCATCAAACCGTTGCCTGTTGCCGTCATTAAAAGAATTTGCTCCACGTCTTCATCCACCTTAGTTGAGGTTACAGAAAATTGGGAAGGATAGTTAAACGTGATGAACTCGTTACTAAAGGTTAAGAATTCTTTCCGGGAAACCTTTACTTTATGTGCCTGTCCGTTTTTAGATGTAAAGTTGATGAGTTCATCCAATGATACATGAACAGTGTCTCCGTCAATTTCGATGATATAATTCTTTGCAGATTGTGCATTCAACAGTTGTACTAAAACAACGACGATGCAGGTAAAAAATATCTTTTTCAAATGATGACCAATTTAAACAGGGATAATTTCTAAAGTAATGCAAGACTTTATGACATACCGGTCCTTGCTATTTTTTTAATATAGTTATCTGCTGTTTGGCAGAAGCTACTCTTGGTTTTCCGTCCCCATAAACCGGCGGCGCCAGCACCGGCGGCCTCGACATAATATCGGTAACCGTTGCTACCAGGAATTCATTTTGTGGATTACAGATGATATTGCTGGCTTTTACTCTTCCGTTGAGACCGATCTGGTAGTCAAACTCGATATAGTACTCGCCTTTCTTCACTTTGCGGCTTTCATCTGCCTGCTGGGTGATGATCATTGTTTGCTGGTCTATAAATCTTTTCCAGGCCTTTTGCTTGGCATAATAGAGTGCGTTGAGTGAATCCGGCATGGTATCAACCGGCTTTGCTGCTGCGGTGTCAGTTTTCTTCTCAGCCGGCATTGATGAGACTGAGTCAGTTTTTGTAACAGCGTCACTCTTTGTAGCGGCCACTTTTGCCGAATCTTTCGAAACTTCGGCTTGTTTATGCGGGTTTTTCAGTTTACCGCTGAACAAGGAGTCTTTCAAAGACTGAGATGTCGCTGAAACGGTACAAAAAAGGAGGGTTAATACAAAAAATGTTTTCATAGCTATAGCTATTTAGAATAAACCATATAGTTGAGCATCCACTTTCTGAATGATCTCGCCAAAATCCTCGTCCCGCTCTGCAAATTTATTCTTGTCTACATCAATCACCAATAATTGCCCCTCTTTATAATCGGCTATCCATTTATTATAGTATTCATTTAACCTTTTCAGGTAGTCCAGCCGGATATTTTCTTCATACTCCCTCCCTCTCTTTTGAATCTGGCCCACCAGCGTGGGAACTGAAGCATTAAGATAGATCAGCAGGTCCGGGGGTTGCACCAAGGTCTTTAATGTCTGAAAAAAATGAAAATAATTATCAAAATCCCTTTTGCTCATCAGGCCCATTTCATGAAGATTGGGCGCAAATATGTTGGCATCCTCATATATCGTCCTGTCCTGGATAACGGTTTCTGTTCCTTTTTGTATCTCTACCAGTTGCTGCAAGCGGCTGTTCAAAAAATATATCTGCAGGTTAAAGCTCCACCTCGGCATATCCTCATAAAAATCCATGAGGTAGGGGTTATGATCCACATCTTCAAAATTGGGTATCCACTTGTAATGTTTACTCAGCATCTCGGTCAATGTGGTCTTGCCGGCACCAATATTTCCGGCAACTGCGATATGTTTTGGTTTTTTTGATTTGGCCATACCCCTATCCCCTAATGGGAAATTTATACATTAAAGATTTATAACAGCGATAAAAGTATCGAATTCTCTTAAACCAGCACCAATTTTAATAAAAACCATGTTTAATTGACCGTATGCCCTTTGCTCCCCTTCAGGGGTGGGGGTTAATAATAATTCAGCCCCATTGCCTGCCTTACCAGTTCCATGGTAGCTTTGGCACTTTGGCGGGCCTTTTCAGCCCCTTTTTCCATTACTTCTTTCAGGTATTTTTCATCGCTCCGGATGGCATCGGCCTTTTGGCGAATGGGGGTAATGAATTTCACCATATCCTCGGCCAGTTGTTTTTTCATATCGCCGTAGCGGATAGTACAATTATTATAGTCCTCTTCAAATTTATTTATCGTATCCCCACTGCTTACAAGCTTCATCAGTAAGAAGATATTTTCTACTTCCTGTGATTTAACCGAATTGGGTTCTTTTGGCCCCGCATCCATCTTTGCCTTCTTTATTTTATCAGTGATCATTTTGTCATCATCGGATAAGTATACAGTAGCATTTTGATTCTCACTCTTGCTCATTTTACCCGCCCCGTCAAGGCCCGGTACTTTTACCAGTTCGCTACCATAATTAAATGCCTGTGGTTCCGGAAAAACATCTCCATACCGGTGATTAAAACGGTTGGTAAAATTGCGGGCCATTTCTAAATGTTGTTCCTGATCCTTGCCTACCGGAACCAACGATGCCCGGTGAAGTACGATATCGGCTGTTTGCAATACAGGATAGGTCAAAAGCCCGGCATTCACATTATCCGGTTGTTGGCGAACCTTGTCTTTGAATGTCGTCGTTTTTTCCAGCTCACCTTTGTAGGCCAGCATATTCAGGTACAAATACAATTCAGCCGTCTCGTGTATATGGCTCTGGCAATAAAGCGCCACTTTATCAGGATCCAATCCACAGGCAATATTTTCTGATAAAACCCGGTGAACATTCAACTTCAGTTCCTTTGTATCAGGATGAGTGGTCAGCGAATGAAGATCCGCTACCATAAAATAACATTGATACTCTTCCTGCATCCTGACATAGTTCCGCACTGCCCCGAAATAATTTCCCAGGTGCAAAAAACCGGTAGGGCGGATACCGCTCATTACAATTTGTTTCTTATCTGCCATAAGGCGGCGAAGATAAAGAAGTTTGCGGTTTAAGGTTTGCAGTTGGCTGTTCCTTCCTGAAATGCTTTCATGGTTTAAAAAATGTAACCGCAAACAGCCAACTGCCAACCGCCAACTATGTTTATATTTGCGGGATGGAAGTAAATGATGCAATGGTGGAAAAACTGGCTCACCTGGCAAGGCTGAGGTTCAATGATGCAGAGAAAGAAGAGATCAAAAATGACCTGCAGCGGATGATAGCTTTTGTGGAAAAACTAAACGAACTTGATCTTGACGGTGTAGAGCCTTTATTGCACATGAGCGATGAAGTGAATGTATTGCGTGAAGATGAAATAAAAGGATCTATCAGCAGGGAGGAAGCATTGAAAAATGCCCCCTTGCATGATGAACAATTTTTTAAAGTACCGAAGGTTATAAAAGCCCCAACCCCTAAAGGGGTGTAATTGGCATAACAATTATTTTCAAACCCAGATCAGGTATTTAATATGTCTTCAAATTCTTTTGAAAATATTCAACGCCCCACTTCAGGGGTTGGGGGTATCATACATCTCGAAAACATCCGCAAAAGCTACTTCATGGGCAAGCATGAGCTTGAAGTATTGAAAGGAGTTTCGCTTGACATCAATAAAAATGAATATGCTGCCCTGATGGGGCCCTCTGGTTCCGGCAAAAGCACCCTGATGAATATTATCGGTTGCCTTGATACAGCCAGCGCCGGCCTGTATATTTTAAACAATCACGATGTAAGCAAGATGGCGGACAATGAACTCGCAGATATCCGCAATAAAGAGATAGGATTTGTTTTCCAGCAATTCAATTTACTCCCAAGATTGACGGCTTTGGAAAATGTGGCACTTCCATTGGTGTATGCCGGTATGAGTAAAAAATTACGGACTGAAAAAGCCATGCATGTACTGGACCTGGTGAGCCTTACTGATCGCAGTCATCATAAACCAAATGAGCTTAGTGGCGGGCAATCGCAACGGGTTGCCATTGCCCGTGCATTGGTCAATGATCCTTCTATTATACTGGCTGATGAACCAACCGGTAACCTGGATAGTAAAACCTCTTACGAGATCATGGATATTTTTGGAAAGATCCACGCAGAAGGCAACACGATCGTATTGGTAACACATGAAGAAGATATTGCCAATCATGCCCGCCGTGTCATCAGGCTGCGGGATGGGATAATTGAAAGTGATGCTTCTAAAGCCCCCAAAGGAGACTTTGCAACAGCGTAGGGATTTTAAACTCTTTTTCATTCAGGAGCCAATTGGGTTTACATTTGATTTAATAAATAACATAAACACCCTTTGGGGATGGGTATGGCATTAAAAATATATACCAAAACAGGGGATAAAGGAACCACCTCTCTTATCGGTGGCACTAAAGTTCCCAAAAGTCATCTTCGTATCGAAGCGTATGGAACGGTGGATGAGCTGAACTCTTATACCGGTCTCTGCAGGGACCTGCTGGCTGATGCACAAAGCCGGGCTACCTTACAGGAAATACAGGATCGCTTATTCACCATTGGTTCTTCTTTGGCCTGCGATCCTGTCAAAGAGCCAAGGATGCGGATACCCGACCTGCAGGAAGAAGATGTGATCTTACTGGAAAAGGAGATTGATAAGATGAATGAGGTACTTGCTCCTATGAAGAGTTTTATTCTTCCCGGCGGTCATATTACCGTATCGCATATTCATATTGCCCGTTGTATTTGCCGTCGTGCGGAACGTTGCTGTGTACGGTTAGAACAGGAAAGCCTTGAACTGGAACCACTGATCATAAAATACCTGAACCGCCTGAGTGATTATTTATTTGTATTGGCAAGATATGCTTCCCACCTGCTCAAAAGCGAAGAAATTCCGTGGAAGCCGAGGGTATAACTCCCGGAGATATTGCCCGCTCAAACGATCTTACCATCTTTCATATGCAGCACCCGGTCACTTAAAGTGGCTAATTCTTCGTTGTGTGTAACAATAAGAAAGGTCTGGTTGAATTTTTTTTGCAGGTCAAAAAACAGCTGGTGGAGCTCTTTGGCATTGGCAGAATCAAGGTTACCAGTTGGCTCGTCAGCAAAAACAATGTCCGGGTTATTGATAAGGGCCCTGGCTACTGCAACTCTTTGTTGTTCCCCGCCACTCATTTCGTTTGGTTTATTTTCCATTCGATGACCAAGGTTCAACATCTGTAAAAGGTCTTTGGCCTTTTCTTCCACTTCTTTCTTTTTGCGGCCAGCCAGCCAGCCGGGAATACAAACATTTTCAATTGCCGTAAATTCCGGCAACAGGTGGTGAAACTGGAAAACAAAGCCGATATGCCTGTTGCGGAACATGGCCATTTTTTTAGCTGACAAAGTATTTATCAACGTTCCATTCATGCTGACCGTCCCCATATC
>DATDIX010000147.1:0-5882 GCA_036520835.1 Chitinophagaceae bacterium
ATGATCGGTACGGAAAATACAGAGATCCCCACTGTTACAATTTCCATTACCATCCCCGGCGGTCACCTGATGCAGGCCAATGATCTTTCAAAAGTTGGTCTCTCCAGTCTTTTTGCCCGGATGATGAATGAAGACACCAAAAATTATACGGCAGAGCAGTTTTCCACTGAATTGCAAAAAATAGCAAGTTCTGTAACTGTAGGCAGCGGGAAAGATGAGATCACTTTCAATATACAAACGCTTAAAAAGAACCTTGACAAAACACTGGCTTTACTGGAAGAAAGAATGTTCAACCCCAAATTCCCTGAAGAAGCATTTAGCCGGATCAAGCGGCAAACGTTGGAAGGCTTTAAACAAAGTAAGTCTCAGCCTGCTTTTGTAGCCAGTGATGTTATAGCCAAGATCAATTTTGGACCAAATAATATCCTGGGTATGAATGAAGCAGGGACAGAAACTACTGTCAATAATATCAGCCTTGATGATATCCAGAATTACTATAACAACAACATGACGAATAAGGGAATGAAAGTGGTAGTAGTAGGCGATGTAAAAGAAGCCGAGATATTACCCAAGCTGGCTTTCCTGGATAAATTGCCCAATAAAAAAGTAGAGTTACCCAAAGTAGCGGCTACGCCTATGCCAAATGACAGGTCACAGGTTTATCTGGTCGATATTCCCAAAGCTGCCCAAACAGAATTCAGGGTAGGTTATAATACCGATCTGAAATACGATGCGACCGGCGAGTACTACAAAGCCGGGTTAATGAATTATATATTGGGAGGAGCTTTCAACAGTCGCCTGAACCTGAACCTGCGTGAAGATAAAGGCTGGACCTACGGCGCCCGTTCTTCATTTGGCGGCGATGAATACGATGGTGATTTTGTTTTCAGTTCAGGTATAAAAGCTGAAGCCACCGACAGCGCTTTGATAGAAGTGATAAAAGAATTAAAGAATTATTCTGCTGATGGCATCACTGATGAAGAACTGGCATTTATGAAAAGCGCCATAGGACAAAGAGATGCATTGCGCTATGAGACCGGTATTCAGAAAGCAGGTTTCATCCGCACTATCCTGGATTATAATTTGCCGGCTAATTATACTGCCTTACAAGCAAAGATCCTGAGAGATATGACCAAAAAAGAGATAGATGCGCTGGCAAAAAGATATGTCAATGCCGACAAACTGAATATGCTGATGGTAGGTGATAAAGCCCGGATACTGGCCGGACTGCAAAAATTGGGTTACCCGATCGTAGAGCTGGATGCGGAAGGAAAGCCGGTAGAGAAAAAAGCTTTCTAAAACAGTCCGGGAGACCGGAAGTCCGCTGCGTAAAAAACTGAAAAGGTTTAGCTTAAAGGAAAGTCGGGAAGAATTACCCAATTAAGGGAAGGTCTTCCGGACTTCTTATTTGATAAATGGCAACCAATAACAGCCCGGATTTGCTTAATTTGCCCCCCTTCCAAAAACTATCATATATGAAACAAAAATTAGTATTGTTAACTGTATGGGTATTGATCGCTGCTGTGGCAGCAAACGCCCAGACAAATGCCCCGGACACAAAGGCCAAACTGGTGGAAAAAGTCATCAAACAAGGAACTGAACTTGTCATCCCTTACGAGAAATATGTGTTGCCGAACGGGCTTACACTGATCATCCACGAAGATCATAGCGATCCCGTTGTACATACAGACGTAACCTACCACGTTGGATCTGCCAGGGAAGAGATCGGCAAATCGGGTTTTGCGCACTTCTTTGAGCACATGATGTTCCAGGGAAGTGATAATGTGGCCGACGAACAGCATTTTAAAATAGTAACGGCTGCCGGCGGTACGCTCAATGGTACTACTAACCAGGACAGAACCAATTATTTTGAAACAGCTCCATCCAACCAATTGGAAAAAATGCTTTGGCTGGAAGCTGACCGTATGGGCTTTTTGCTGGATGCTGTCACCCAGAAAAAATTTGAAGTACAGAGAGAAACAGTAAAAAATGAAAGAGGGCAAAGAGTTGATAACGTTCCTTACGGATTACTCTTTGAGCAGATGTCTAAAAATATGTTCCCTTATGGCCACCCCTATTCATGGCTTACTATCGGGTATATCGAAGATCTGAACCGTGTAAACGTAGAAGACCTGAAAAACTTTTTCCTCCGCTGGTACGGGCCTAACAATGCTACTGTAACTGTAGGTGGGGATGTAGATCCGAAAGAAGTAGTGAAACTGGTTGAAAAATATTTTGGCGCTATTCCAAGAGGACCGGAAGTGAAAGATATGCCGCCGATGGTGCCTGAGCTTACCAAGCATCGTTTTGCTTCTTATGTTGATAATTATGCACGCCTTCCCATGATGGTAAGAAGTTATCCTACTGTTCAAAATTACCACCCCGACATGGCAGCGCTGGCTTGCCTAGCGCAAATACTCGGACAAGGTAATAACTCTGTTCTCTATCAACAGCTAACCAAAAAACAATTAGCATTGCAGGCGGGTTGTTTTAGCACTCTTTCTGAATTAGCCGGTGGTTTCACTTTCCAAGTGATCCCTTTCCCCGGAAAATCATTATCAAGCATGTATTACCTGCTGGATAATGCCTTAGATAGTTTTGAAGCAAGAGGTGTTACTGATGATGATATTGCAAAATTCAAAGGCGGCTATGAATCGCAATTGATAAATGGTTTGCAAAGTGTAGCCGGTAAGGTTTCTCAATTAGCAGCTTTTCAAACGCTGGCCAAAGGCAATCCGAATATGATCGGCAAATTGCTGAGTATGTACCAGGCTGTTACCAAGGAAGACGTAATGCGGGTATATAACAAGTATATTAAGTACAAACATTGCGTTACGATCAGTGCTTTACCAAAGAGCCAGGAGAAAATGATCGTAGGTGAGGATAATTATAAAATTGATAATACAGGCTACACCAACCCGGATTATGGTTATGCCGGCTTGAAATACGAAAAGGCAAAAGACAATTTTGACCGCAGCAAAATGCCACCTAATGGTCCAAACCCGGTTATAAAAGTGCCGGCTTTCTGGAAAAAAGACTGGCCTAGTGGTGTAAAGATCATCGGTACTGAAAATACAGAACTGCCAACCGTTACATTAAGGATAAATATCCCGGGCGGCCATTTGCTGAATGCAAAAGACCTTTCCAAAGCAGGTCTTGCTTCGTTCTTCACAGACATGATGAATGATGATACAAAGAAATATACCGCAGAAGAGATGAGCCGTGAATTACAAAAGCTTGGCAGTTCTATCAATGTTTTCAGTGGTATGGATGATATCACATTCCAGGTACAATGCCAGAAAAAGAACCTGGATGCTACACTGGCTTTATTACAGGAAAGAATCTTCAATCCAAAATTCACGCAATCTGCTTTTGACCGTTTTAAAAAACAAAACCTGGAAAGTTTTAAAGTAGCAAAAACACAACCTGCTTCTGTAGCAGATGATGTGTATGCAAAAGTGAATTATGGCCGTGATCATATACTTGGGGTATCCGCAGAAGGTAATGAAGAAACAGTGAAAGCATTTACACTGGCTGACATGCAATATTACTATGATAACTACATGACATCACAGGGCACAGAGATAGTTGTAGTAGGCGATATCAAAGAAGACGAGATACTTCCGAAACTATCTTTCCTGAATAACCTGCCCAATAAAAAAATAGAGATCCCTTCTATAGCAACTGCTCCGAAAGTAGAAAAAACAAAGATCTACCTGGTGGATGTACCTAAGTCTGCACAAACGGAGTTCCGTGTGGGCTATGTTACCGGCTTAAAATATGATGCTACCGGTGAGTACTTCAAAGCAGGCTTAATGAATTATGCTTTGGGAGGCGCTTTCAACAGCCGCCTGAACCTTAACCTCCGTGAGGACAAAGGCTGGACATACGGTGCCCGCAGTAACTTTTCAGGTGGCAAACAAACCGGGGATTATGAATTCAGTTCCGGTATCCGCGGCAATGCTACAGACAGCGCCATGATCGAGATCATCAAAGAATTGAAAGACTATGCAGAAAAAGGCATTACTGAAGAAGAGCTCAATTTTATGAAAAGCGCTATAGGCCAGAGAGATGCATTGCGTTATGAAACAGGTTTCCAGAAAGCCGGTTTCATCGGCAATATTCTTGACTACAACCTGCCCGGGGACTATGTTGACCAGCAGAATAAAATTGTAGCAGGCATCAGCAAAACAGATATAGATGCTTTGGCCAAAAAATGGATCACTACAGATAAAATGAATATCCTGGTAGTTGGTGATAAAGCCAAAATATTACCGGGTCTGCAGAAATTGGGTTACGAGATCGTAGAGTTGGATGCAGATGGCAAGCCCATCGAAAAGAAGGCATTTTAAACCCGGTATCTCTTAAACAATAAAAAGGCTGTCCTTAAACCGGGACAGCTTTTTTCATTTTTATATCAACTTTTTACTTTTTTAACACGAAATATTTTATTCCGGCTATGGGGTGTAGTAACTTCAGTATAGCCATTAACCATTTTTCGTTTAACCAATAACTACTATTATTATGAAATTCATCTCTACACTTCTTCTCTGCTCTTTATTTTTTTCAGCCAGCAGCCAGCAGTGGAAACTGATAAGCAGTTATAGCCTGGGTCTTCCCAGGGAGGAAATGGGCAAGAACATACAACCAGCCCATAGCCTGCAGGTAGGCTTATTGCACAAACTTCCCGGCTCTTTAAAACAATTATCTGTTGGTCTTGAACTGGGTATAGGCGCTTATGCCAATGAACGGATAGAACAGACCTTCCAGTTCGGCAACAACACAGCCTCCGTTGTCCCTGTGAACTATAGCAGTAATGTATTTAATACCAACCTGCAGGTAAGATTCAACCTGCTGAGTGATAAGCACTATATCATTCCCTATATCAATGCTAAAGGTGGCTTGTATAATTTTTTCAGCACTATCGTTGTGGAAGACCCGGATGATCCCGATGGTTGCCATGCGTTGCAGAGAGATAACATCATCAACGATAAAACAATGTACTGGAGTGCAGGTGGCGGTTTGCAAATAGATGCGGGAATGTTTTCAAAACAAAAAGAGCACAGAAGCAGAGTACTTATAGATATCAGCGCCAATACTATCCGCGGCGGTACACTTGATTATATCAATACCAAACACCTTCTGGATGATCAGCCGGTCAGTGACCCGGAAAGCAAGCCGCTGAATGTACAATTTATCAATGCCAATACCCAGGAGATACATGAACATAAGGTGGCGCAGGTGTATACTTCGCCATTGCGTATGCTTGAGTTCAGAGCGGGGGTTACAGTATTGCTGGGTAATCGATGAAAATAACTGTTTACAACCTCGGATTCACCGGTTTAACCTGACCTTCAAATGTATTCGCCCCACGGGTTTTTAGTTTACGTCGATAGACCTTATCACCGCAGGATACATATAATATATTAAAACCGGGACCGCCAAAACAAACATTGGAAGTTTGATTATTGGAAGGGGGTGCTGGTAATATAGCATTCACCCGCCCTAATTGATCGAGTACCTGGATACCGATCCTGGTAGCTACATATACTCTCCCGGCTGTATCACATTTCAATCCATCAGACCAGGCATTCTCATCAGTATCTGCCACATGCAGCCAGCCATAGCGTTGTTTATGTGTCAATGTACCATCTGGTCTTATCTTATAGATCCAAACCCAATGAGAAGCTGATTCGGTAGCATATAATTGTGTTTGATCAGGTGAAAGTGTAACGCCATTGGGAAATCTCAATCCTTCATCTACTATTACTTTTTCACCACTGGGCCGTATCAAATAAAGCTTACCCGGCCTTGTGGCGCCATCCGGTGACGTAACATAGATGTTCCCGTTTTTTGCTACAACAATATCATTTGCTGAAATA
>DATDIX010000148.1:0-28360 GCA_036520835.1 Chitinophagaceae bacterium
AACCAATTGAACAGCGAACTTTATATCTATTATGCTGACTCGTTAACAGGGCCTTATTCGGCACATAAAAATAATCCTGTAAAAAGTGGCCTGAACGGACCCCGGCCCGCTGGAAATTTTATTGAAGTAGATGGTAAAATATACCGCCCGGCACAAAATTGCGCTAACTACTATGGTGAATCTATCACCATAAATAAAATTACTGAACTGTCCGAAACGGCGTTTAGCGAAGAAGAGCATATGCACATCCACTCCAATCCAAATGATGAATTCAATTATGGCATACATACTATCAATGTCGTGGATGATATCATTATCGTGGATGGGCAGAAAAGTTATTTTCAGCCTGTTCAGCAATTAGGCAGAAAACTAAAAAACATTTTTAATTAACCGTACCATGTCTTTATCACTGGTTATGTCGTCACCCTATTATAATGTCCTGTACATTGGCCCCGATCATAAGAATCACAGGGGGGGTATCGGCGCTGTATTGAGTATTTACTCAAAAAACATCGCCCCTTTCAATTTCATACCTACCCTTTCCTACAAGAACAAATTTTATGAGCTGTTCTTTTTTACAGTTTCATTGCTGAAACTGATCTTTCACCTGGCAAAGAACAGGAATATAAGCCTGGTGCATATTCATGGAGCAAAAGACGGCAGCATCTGGAGAAAATTCTTTATCTGCTTTATCGCCAAAAAGATCTTTTCCAAAAAAACGATCTTCCATATCCATGCCGGTGCGTTTGATGAGTGTTTTGAACGGGGTAACAGGCTATATAAGTACATGTGCAGGTTCCTGGTCAATAATTCAGAGGCAGTGGTTGTTCTTTCAGAAAGATGGAACTGTTTCTTTAAAAAGAATTTTACGGTCAAAAAACTGCTGGTCATAAAAAACCCTGTTGAACACAAGCAACCTGTTGTTGTAAAAAAGATCAATGGCCACGGTATAACCACCTTTTTATTTCTTGGCAGGATCGCCGATCATAAAGGCGTATTTGACCTGGTAAACCTTGTTATTGCAGAACAACACTCCTTAAGGGGCAAATGCAAATTCCTCATCGGCGGTAATCATGAAGTGGACAGGCTGAAAAAAACAATTGAAGAAGGCGGTATCGGCGATATCGCTGAATATATAGGATGGGTGCAGAACCATGAAAAAGACCGTTTCTTCTCGCTATGTGATTATTTCATCCTACCCACCTATGAAGAAGCAATGCCCATGACCATACTGGAAGCATTCAGCTATGGCAAACCGGTGATCACAACACCTGTTGGCAGCATCCCTGAAGTAGTGGAACATAATAAGAACGGGATCCTGTTTGAACCAGGAAATATGGCACAGCTGAAGAAGATCATTTTTAATGTGATCAGTGATCATTCAAAATATGAGTGCATGAAAAAGAATGCTATGAATACCGCAACCAATTACTACCCGGAAAGCATAAAAACAGAATTAGAAAAGCTTTACGAAGAAATTATTTAATTATGACAGGAAGATTAAAATGGTATTACAGCAGGTTAAGCGCCATGAATCTGCCGGAACTGGTTTTCAGAGCCGGGCAAATTCAGCAACGAGCCTTTGAAAAAGCATTCCCGCAAAGGCCCTTGTACAATCATGTTACGATCAAAAAGCTCGACATCTATTTCTCTTTCCCTGAAAAAAGGATAGCAGAACCGTTCATGGTATTTGGAAACGAATTAGCCATTGATGAACACATAGATTTCCACAAAGACTTTCTTTCAGGCAAACGTTTCCCCTTAACATTCTCCAAATCCATAGACATCCGGTCTGACAGGTTTGGCAGTGCCAAAGTGGTATGGGAAGTAAACAGGCTTGAATTCCTGTTGCCCCTGCTTATTGAATACAAAACAACAAAGAACAGGGAAAAGCTGGACCTGTTCGTATCTATTATGACCACCTGGGCACAACAAAACCCTTACCTGAAAGGAATAAACTGGTATAGTAATATTGAAGTAAATCTCCGGCTGATCAACTGGTACTGGTGCTGGATACTATTGGAAAATGATGACCTGTGGCAGGATGCTAAAGAGTACAGGCAATTCAGGGAGAATATATGGTTGCCGCTGATCTATACACATTGTGTTTATAGTTCCAGGAACCCATCTTATCATTCATCTGCCAATAATCATCTGATCGCTGAATACGCAGGGTTGTTCATCGCATCTACACTATGGAAGTTTGATGAATCATCCGCATGGATAAAGAAAAGCCGCAAGGGACTAGAAAGAGAGATACAAAAACAGCACAGTGAGAACGGGGTAAATAAAGAAGAAGCTTCCGGGTATATTCAATTCATCACTGATTTCTTTTTACTCGCCTATATAGCCGCCGAACATTCAGGTATTGCTTTCTCTGCCAAATACACAAAGACATTAAAAGCAATTTGCGATTACATCAATAACCTGCTGGATATGCATGGTAATCATCCAAAATACGGCGATGAAGATGATGGCAGGATAATCCTCCCGGACGGGGATGTTTCGTCAAATAATTTTATTTCTATCCTTAATACTGCCGCTGTTTTATTCAGCAAACCTGAACTGAAAAGATGCGGGGCTAAATGGGATATCAAATCCCATTTGCTAACCACCCGTTTCAATGGTAAATGTGTATGGGAGCAGTTCAATTATCACAGGCCCCCTTCCGGTTCCGCTTTTTATGAAAAAGAAGGTCACTTTATTATGCGCAAGCAACTCGGCACTGACCGGGAAATATATTGCCACTTTGATGCAGCACCATTAGGATATCTTTCTATTGCAGCACATGGCCATGCTGATGCATTATCAGTGATCGTTCATATTGACGGTTACCCTTTCCTGGTGGATCCCGGAACTTATGCATATCATACACATGCAGAATGGAGAAAATATTTTGTAAGTACCCTGGCACATAATACAGTAACGATTAATCATACTGACCAGGCCCAGTTATCAGGTCCTACATTATGGCTTAATCACTACAAAAGCTCACCTATTACTGTAAAGAAATCAAGTGGATCAGACCTGGTTTCTGCCACACATAACGGATACAGGAAACATAAAGTAGTTCATACCAGGAGTGTTGAGTTCAATAAAGAAAAAGATTTTTTTAAGATCACTGACGGGATAAATGGCGGGAACACCGGCTATTTTGTAACCCTGCCCTTCCACCTTCACCCGGAAGTATATGTACTGCAGACAACAGGCAATACGTATATACTGGGACGGCCGGAAACAGCGTCAACACTGGAACTGACCTTTGATCCATCTATTAAAACAAAAGCAATACAAGGATCCGATAACGAAACAACAGGATGGTACTCCCCTTCTTTCATGATAAAAGAAAAAGCAACTGTTATAATGGGAGAACATTTTTCCAACCAGGAATCATTAACCTTAACCACATATATTAAAATAATCAACCGACCATGAATATCAGCATTTTTGGATTAGGCTATGTAGGCTGTGTCAGTCTTGGATGTTTGGCACGTAACGGGCATAACGTGATTGGCGTAGATGTCAGTGAAACGAAAGTTAACCAGATCAATTCCGGGTTAGCGACTATCATTGAAAAAGATATTGACCATATCATCCGCGAAGAGCACAACAAATGCCGCATATCAGCCACTACCGATTACAGTAAAGCCATCCTCGAAACAGAGTTATCCATCATTGCGGTGGGAACTCCTTCCAGCAATACAGGTCACCTGAACCTGCAATATATATTCAAGGTCGCCGAAAACTTTGGCCGGATATTAAGGGCAAAGGATGAATTCCACATCATTGCTATCCGCTCTACCGTATTGCCCGGCACTTCAGCAAAATTTGCCGATATCATAGAAGAATTCTCCGGTAAAAAGAGAAACGTTGATTTTGCTATGGTATCCAACCCTGAATTCCTGCGTGAAGGAACGGCCGTGCATGATTATTACCATCCTCCGGTAACCCTGCTTGGCTCAGAGCATGCAGGAGCGGCTGAAAAAGTAGCTTCAATATACAGGCAGTTACCAGCCGAAGTTATCATTACAGATGTGAAAGTGGCGGAGCTGATGAAGTATGTGAACAATACTTTTCATGCCCTTAAAGTTTCATTTGCCAATGAAATAGGCAATATCTGTTCTGGGTTGCAGGTTGACTCACATAAAGTGATGGAAATATTCTGCGCTGACAAAGTGTTGAACATATCACCCTATTATTTCAAACCCGGGTTTGCGTACGGCGGATCATGTCTTCCGAAAGATCTGAAAGGTCTGCAGACACTTGCACATGATAACTATGTAAAGACTCCTTTGATCGAAAGCATAGACAAAACAAATGAATTGCAGATCAGCCGCGCAGTAGAGATCATCCAGCAAACTAAAAAAAGAAGGCTTGGCTTCCTGGGCCTGAGCTTCAAAGCCGGTACGGATGACCTGCGCAATTCTCCTGCCGTTACACTCATCGAAACATTGTTAGGCAAAGGATATGAAATTGCCATCTATGACAAGAACGTTCACCTGTCAAATCTTACAGGTACCAATAAAGAATATATTGACACCCATATCCCCCACCTGTCCAAACTGATGAAATCGCAGATCAGTGACCTGATGAATGAATCAGAACTGATCATTGTCAACAATAAAGAAAAAGAGTATGTGGATGTATTAATGAATGTGGAAACCGAGCATCCCATTATAGATATGGTAAGGTTGCCTGAGGATATCCGTAAGAAAAAGAATTATAAAGGGATTAACTGGTAAAATGAAAACTATGTTTCAAGGAAAGCACATCCTGATCGTTGTCGAAAATCTTCCCCTGCCCTTTGACAGAAGGGTTTGGCAGGAAGCGAACACCCTGAAAGAAAACGGGGCTGAAGTATCTGTTATCTGTCCTAAAATGAAGGGATACACGAAATCCTATGAGTGCATCAATGGCATTCATATTTATCGTCACCCGTTGCCGCTGGAAGCAAGGGGCGCCTGGGGCTATATCAGGGAATATTTCGCTGCCCTGTTCTGGGAGTTCTTCTTAAGCTGGAAGATATTTTTCAAAAAACGTTTTCATGTCATACAGGGCTGCAATCCTCCCGACCTGATATTTATCGTTGCGTTTTTCTTTAAAATATTCGGCGTTAAATATGTCTTTGATCATCATGATATCAACCCCGAACTATATATCGCCAAGTATAATAAGAAAGGATTGTTTTATAAGTTCCTGCTTTGGGCAGAACGACTGACTTTTATGTCGGCCAATTACAGCATCGCCACCAATGAAAGTTACCGGGAGATCGCTATCAAACGCGGGAAGATGCCTCCTGAAAAAGTAACCGTGGTAAGAAGCGGACCAAAACTGGACAGGTTGAAACTTACAGATGGTAATGAAAAGTATAAGAAAGGAAGAAAATACCTGGTTGGCTATGTTGGGGTGATCGGCGAACAGGAAGGTATTGACCTCTTACTGGAATCAGCGAAACACATCACACAAAAAAGACAGGATGTCCAGTTTGCCATAGTTGGCGGTGGCACAGATGTAGAAAAACTGAAACAGTTATCTGCGGAAATGGGACTGACTGAACATGTTGACTTCTATGGCCGGGTAGATGATGCAATGCTGGTTGATGTGCTAAACACGGCTGATATCTGCGTAAACCCGGATAAGCCGACAGTGATGAATAATCTCTCTACCATGAATAAGATCATGGAATACATGGCGCTTAAAAAACCGATCGTTCAGTACGACCTGAAAGAGGGAAGGGTATCAGCACAGGAGGCTTCATTGTATGCGGCCAATAACCATACAAAGGACTTTGCCGATAAGATCACCTGGCTGTTAGATAATGAAAGAATAAGGCATGAAATGGGTGAGTACGGTTACCAGCGCATTATCAATGAGCTTTCCTGGGATTATGAAAAAAACAAACTGGTTGATTTTTATAAGAAAGTGCTTAAAACAAGACCTGTTGCAGAAACCAACAGGAAACTTAAGCCTTCACCCGAATACACATCCTGAATTTTATTTCCTTTTCCAATACTAAATGAGCAGACTACAATTAATATCCGGCAGATGAACCAGATTCAAAAAAACAACTAAAGAAGATCATTATGAATCAACGTCTCGCCATTTTACTTCGCATCAGTTTTGTCATTCTTGACCTGATGGTATTGAATGTCACATTCATTATATGCCAGCTCATGTTCGAGAACCATATATCAACCGAAGACCGGCTTCAGTATACCTATTTCTGGTTTTTCTGCAATGTTGCCTGGGTGATCGTAAGCTGGGCCCTCAATATATATAACGACAGGCTGATGTACTCATTCGAGAAATTCTCCAAGCATACCATGCAGGCTTTTGCATATTTCCTTGGACTGGTCATGCTATTCCTTGTGTTTTACAAACAGGCCGATCTTTCCAGGTTATTTATCATCAGTGTACTGACTTCTTTTGCCATCAGCCTCCTGATCAACCGGTTCCTTCACCTGGCGCTTCATCACCTGTTCCAGAATAAAGATCATATTGTAAGAAAGATCATGATCATTGGATATAATGAGCGGGCAAAGAAATTAGCGACTTATCTTGAACAAGAGCCTGTCAAAACAGAGATAGTAGGATTTTGCGAAGAGCCCCGGAATGTATATGAACTTTCCCACTACCCTATCATCAGCGGGCTTGACAATGTAATTGAAACGTCAAAACAGTATAAGGTCACTGAGATATTCTCCACTATATCACCCGAGCAACAAACAGGAATTTATTCACTGATCAATGAAGCTGACCAGGCCTGTATCCGTTTCCGAATCATCCCTGACCTGAACCAGTTCATCCGCAAACCGGTGCATATTGACTATTTGAATGATATGCCCGTATTATCGCTGAGAAAGGAACCGCTGGATGATGTAGGAAACAGGATCAAAAAACGTCTCTATGATATTATTGTAAGTTCTTTAATAATAGTGCTGATACTTTCCTGGCTTGTCCCGATCATATCCCTGTTGATATGGCTTGAGTCCCGCGGCCCCGTCTTCTTTATTCAACAAAGAAGTGGTAAAAATGGCCAGATATTTAACTGTATCAAGTTCAGAAGTATGAAAATGAACAAGGATGCACATGAAAAACAGGCCACAAAGGATGACCAGCGTATAACAAGTATGGGCAGGTTCATGAGAAGAACGAATATTGATGAACTGCCCCAATTCTTTAATGTATTAATGAGCGACATGAGCATTGTTGGCCCCAGGCCGCACATGCTGAAGCATACCGATGATTACTCCAAACTCATTAAACAATACATGATACGCCACTTTTTGAAACCCGGTATTACCGGATGGGCGCAGATAAATGGCTATCGCGGGGAAACACGAACAGTTAAAGACATGAATGACCGGGTACAGTATGACCTCTGGTACCTGGAGAACTGGAGCCTGTGGCTGGATACGAGGGTCATCCTTACGACAGCATTTAATATGATAAAAGGAGAAAAGAATGCGTTTTGAATCACCCGCTATTGCTATCCGTATAAATGAAGAAGATGAAAGTCTATATTGATCCCAGAACAAATATTGTTTACGCCTCCTATTATATACATGGTTTGTATGAAATAGCCGGGAGACCGAATGTCAGGTTTTCTATAAAGCCTTTTAAAGGCCTGCCTAAGACGAACGGGCTCGATGACTTTGATCATTATTTTTCGTTTACCATCCACCAGGGCGACAAGGTTTTGAAAGTTGTTATTGATTTTCGTGATAAAGTGCATTTAAATCAAACAGCCCTTTCCTGGTGTGATGTGTATGGCAAAGTCAATTATAATCAATCTGAGATAGATCGTACACAGTTAAGCAAGTCTGATCGTAACAAGATCATGCCGGTTGGAACCAATTTCGGGATAAAGATCTGGAACCCTTTCCTCTCAGGTTATTACCTGCTGAGAAATTATTTACGTTGTGGTTTTTCTCCCGGTGTAAGTTTTTCTTCATTCCTGCAGGGATATCGATGGCAGATGAAAAGGGCCGGTATCAGGGATTACAAGCCTGAAGAGGCCGAAAATGGCTATGTATTCTTTATTTCAACCTTGTGGAAGAACGATAAGAATAATGATGACTGCAATAAATTGCGTGCACAATATATCAGGAGTTGCCGGTCGCAGGATCTTACATTCGAAGGGGGACTATTCACAGAGAATAAGAATGCAGAGAATGGTTATGCTGATATTGTGACCAATCAATTCATACACCACACAGACTACATTACGAGGATAAAAAAATCAATGGTGACGTTCAGCACCCCGGCCGTTTGGGGCTGTCATGGATGGAAATTAGGAGAATTCCTGGCGATGGGTAAGGCCATCATCTCCTCAACGTTTCAAAATGAAATGCCGGTTCCATTGAAACATGGGCAGCACATTCACTTTGTCAATAATGAAAAGGAATTAAACGAAGCCGTTCAGAAAATAACCACAGATAAAGCATACAGGGAAACCCTTGAAAAAGGAGCCGCAACTTATTACCAGGAATACATTCAGCCCGCTGTGGTAATTTCAAAACTGATGAAACATCATTTGCAGGCCGAACAGATGGTCGTTGATCTGCCCCGTGTAAAGACGCTGCAACCCTTATAAGGAGAGAATCGGATTTTCCACCATATCATCCATAGTAGTTTTTCTCAATTTATTCACAGATCGGGGGTAAATGTCAAAATACCATGTCCCACTGGTGAAATTTCACGCTATGCTTTATAACTTGGACTATATTTGAGAAGAACTGTGAACCCAAAACTTATTTTTCCTTTATTCTTGCTACTTACTGTCCTGTCTTCGACTGCCCAAACAAGCGCAAAGAAGATAGTGATAACGCCTCTCACTCCTGTTGTTAGCACCATCACTCATAAACTAGGCGACAGGAATATTAAACTCACTACTTTACAATACGGCGACACAAAAGATATTGTCTATGTCAGCCTGCATGATGATGAAGTAACTTCTGTTACCAGCGTAAAAAGATTATTGGAGAGACAGCCGGGGTTATTGATCAGGATCGAGAATAATAAAACAAGAAATATCAAATTCAGGCTGGATGGTAAGTACTACACGTTTGACCCGAACAGGATGTTTTCAAGAGTTGGTATCATACAGACCCTTACCATGTTTGGCCGCGTAAGTCTGAAAGCGGTTGATGAAATAGAAAAATTTGCAAACCGGGTTCTGCAACTGATACCGGAGAACCCAGCCTGCATTATTGCGCTGCATAATAATACAAACGGGAAATTTTCAGTCAACAGTTATCTTCCGGGAAATATCCGGGAAAAGGATGCAAAGAGACTGTACATAAATCCCGAAGAAGACCCGGATGATGTTTTCCTGACAACAGACAGCATCCTGTTCGAAAACCTGTCATTTGATAATTATAATACGATACTCCAGGATAATGAAAATGCCAAAAAAGACGGCTCATTGAGTATTTATTGCGGAGAAAGAGGCATTCGTTATGTCAATTGTGAGACCGAACACGGACATGATATCCAGTACCAGCAAATGATCATGCTTGTTTCAGGGCATGCTGAAAAAAAGGGAACTGAAGTAATAGCCTATAATTATAAGTTGATGCCGGTAGCCGGAAGCTTTTCTCCCAGGAGTAATACGGAGATCCTGTTCGGAGATAAGAAAGTTGGTTTTATCAGGTCAGTTACTACTGACTCGTCCTGGGCAACCGTAGGCAAACTCGAAATAACCAAAGATTTTCCGCTATATTCTAATATGGATTTTTTATTTTTCCCATCCCCCGCCAGTTCTCCCCGTTTCGAAGTGCGCATCGATCCAACCCGGGAAAAAGAACTGCTTGATCCTTCAAAGACCGTTGTAAAGATCAAAGCCGGTGATTAATATTTCCACCGGTGTCCTTCCTTCCTGAATAACCTTCTTTCAAAAACATCCAGTTCATCCTTTCCTTATTTCAATTCATTCATTGATCTCTTCGTAGCAGTGTACTGCACATATACCTTGCGTCAAAATCAAGACCATGACAAAAAGGTTATTTATCATTACACTATTACTGGCAGGAAGTTTTTTTTCCCAAGCCCAGTTGAATGGCATACTCAATAAAGTAAAAAATAAAACCAAAGACCGCATTGACCGGAAAGTTGACAGTGAAATAGATAAGACCCTGGATAAAGCGGAAGGCAAAAATACAGACCCGGCTCCTGCTAATACACCGGTTGTAAAACCTGCAGAAGAGGACAATACAATAAAAAGCTATTCCAAATTTGATTTCATTCCCGGTGATTCGATCATTTACGCAGAAGATTTCCAGCAAGATGAGATCGGTGAATTTCCCCTGAACTGGAACACGGGTGGCAAAGGTGAAGTAGTGACCCTGAACAGCTATCCCGGCAAATGGCTCAGGATGTATGAGAATTCTTTTTATCTCACTTCGAACAAAAAACTATTCTCAAAAAATTTCACCCTGGAGTTTGATGTCATTTTCCAGATGAAAAATACCGGCTATACTTACCCGATGTTCTCATTTGGCTTTTTTGCCAGTGCTGATGACTCGACCACAGATAACAAATTCCTGAATCATCCCGCCCGGTACCAGTCCTCGGAAATATTGTTCCGCTTAGGTGCAGGAAGCACTACTTATACAACGATATATGCCAATACAAACGGCAAAAGAGAATTCAGCTCTGACCAGCAGGAATTTTCCGCCCTCGAAAAATACTATGGCAGGGTTTCCCATGTGGCAGTACAGGTGCAGGAATCACGGATCAGGATATGGATAAATGGCGAGAAAAAATATGACCTGCCTAAAGCTCTTGCTACTGAATACGTATTTAACCAGCTATTCTTTAGACTTACTACTTCCAGCTACAAGGATGATGAACTTGGTTTTTATATCAGCAACCTGAAAGTAGCTACCGGCAAACCTGATACAAGGCACAAACTGGTGGAAGAAGGTAAATTCTCAACAACAGGTATCCTATTCGATTTTCAAAGTGCCGTGATCAAACCTGAATCGTATGGCGTGGTAAAAGAAATAGCCGGCGTATTAAAGGATAACAGCAGCATCAAAATAAAAGTGATCGGTCATACCAGCAGCGATGGCGATGATAATGCCAACATGGAATTGTCAAAGAAAAGAGCAGCTGCTGTAAAAGACCTGCTGACCACGGAGTTTGGAATAGATGCTGCAAGAATCGAAAACGAAGGCAAAGGTGAAACACAACCTGTTGCTGATAACAAGACTAAGGAAGGTAAAACTGTTAACCGCAGGGTAGAATTCATTAAACTATAATATCATTTGCCGGCAGTCACTTTCTGCATGCCGGTTCATCAAAATTCATTCAATAGCGTTTCGCATGAGGTGGATGATCTCCATATTGCTTCTTATTGCCTGTTCATTGCTGTTTGCTGCAGGAAAAGGACGGCAAGTATCATTGGATAGAAAAGAACTTGTTTCCGATTCCCTGAACAATGATCTGACCCTGGCATCATTTGTTTCTGCGGGCTACTCACTTAATATATCCTCCTATACTCTTAAAGAATTGGACCTGGTATTACAGGAAAACAAGAATACGATGTTCTTACTCGGCCAGTCGCAGGAAGGCAGGAAGATCAATGCCTTTTATATTCCCGGTACCAGCGATCTTCGTGCAATAGTAATTGCAGGCGTTCATGGCTCTGAACTTTCTGCCGTGGAAGTAGCGTATCGTTTAGCAAGCCAGTTACTACAGGGTAAACAGCCTTATTATTCTGTTATTATCGTTCCATCTTTATTCCCTGATAATGCAGCCAGGGCCATGGATAAACCAGAACAAATAGGAAGCCCGGATAACATAGGCCGCTACACTTATCCCTATGCTGTTGACCCCAACAGGCAGATGCCTTCACCGGGCAAATCGTATAACGAAACCCGCGGACTTGATCATCATGGCAGAAAGATAGAACAGGAGAACCGGTTCCTCTTAGAACTCATCCAGGCATTCAAGCCACAGCGAATAGCCAATCTCCATGCAATAAGAGATATGAACTACGGAGGTGTTTATGCAGACCCCCGGACGGATCACAATAGTATTGCATTGGGCTATTCGTCGGACAGTAGTCTTGCAGTAGATATGGCACTTTATATTCACCAGCAGGGAGCCAACGTAGCCGGGAATAACCCGGACAAAAAGCCAACTGCACTTTACTACAGGGACCCCTGGCCGGCGCCGGCTGGTAACCTGCAAAAAAGAAATATGTCAGCCACTTCATTAAAAGCAAAGAGAGGAAGCGGAGTTTCATTGGGCATATGGGGATCAACTGCCATTGCCAATGAAGAAGATATTTCCAAAAACCGGGATGCCATCCGCATACTTACCATAGAATATCCCGGTTATAAAAGACCGGCTGACTATAAGGCCGAGGCAGAACAATTATTTCAGCATAAGCAGTCAGCATCGTTCGCAACAGCTATTCAAACAATTTTTTTGGAACAATATTATACCGAAAACGAGAATAATGATATGGTAAAGAAATAAATCTATGAAGAACAACCTTGAAAACTATTCAGAAGCCCCCGCCAAAGCGGGGGCTTTTTTTTATTACAATTCATACAGCGTTTGCACCAGTCCAGGCATTGCCGCATTGTCACAGCGCTGTCACCGGTCTAATTTGCACCCGATTAAAACCTAAAACTTTAAACAATGGAAATCAAGATCACTTTATTCATAACACTGATGCTTTACGCAGTTGTGATAAGCCAAACATTCTTTTACATACTCGCCATGACGAGTGTGACAAAAAACATGCAGCCTGCCACCTATATTGAATCGAGACAATTGCTGGATAAAAGCCTGCAGAATACCCTGAGAAACGTATACTATCTCACACTAGCTTCTTCTGTTCTCCTGGTATCATTCTGTGTTACCAACCCTTCTGGGCTCTTATTTATCTCTGCAATTGCAGCGCTGGTTTCCCTGGTAGCAGATATAGCCCTCGCTATGAAAGGAAATGTCCCCTTAAATAAGATCATCAATACATGGACAACCTCCGATTATCCTTCCAACTGGAAAGAATACCGCGCCAAATGGTTATCCATTTACAGCGCCAGGCAGGTCGTTAATATTATCGGTTTCGCCAGTCTCGTAGCCGGGTTAATATTCGGTATGTAAATAAACCTTATCAACTATAAAAATGAAAAAGATGAAAAAATCAATTTTAATTCTTACAACTTTTATTGCAGCCATATCATTTGCTATGATCGCCTGCACTAACACGTCAGCAAAAACTGAAAATCCCGTTATCATCAGCCCGGACAGCCTGATCAGGCGTGGCAGTTATTTAGTTAACGCCATTGGTTGTGATGATTGTCATTCACCAAAAAAAATGACCGCTACTGGCTTTGAAATAGATATGGAACATCGTTTTGGCGGCCATCTCGCCGGAAGTCCATTAGGCAAACCCAATACCGGTGTGATGAAAGACGGGTATATATTGTTTGCAATGGATCTTACTTCAGCAGTGGGCCCCTGGGGGCAATCTTATGCAGCCAATATCAGTTCAGATGAATCAGGTATAGGTAATTGGTCAGAAGAGCAATTCATAAGGGCTTTACGGGAAGGAAAATCAAAAGGCCTGAAAGAAGCCCGTCCCTTGTTGCCTCCTATGCCCTGGTTTGTTTATAAAAATCTTAGCGACACTGATCTGAAAGCCATATTCGCTTTCCTGAAATCAACCAAACCGGTTCGTAATATAGTACCGGCCCCCAAATCAATAAAAGAACTGTAATACAAAGGCCGGTTATAATGAAAATGAAATTCAATGCTGTTGCTTTCCTGCTTGTTTGCGGACTGGCTATCAGTGCAACGATCTATATAGCCAATAGGCACTTTGAAAAGTGCCCGGGCTGCAAACAGGCTTTTAATAAAAGTGAATTTGAAAATGCTAAGTTTGCCTGCATATGCAAATAACAAACCTGGTATTGCAAACATCAAAACTGGTTGCGATTACTGCTTTCTATTCAAACCTCATGGAATTGCGTTAACAATAGACAGTAATTTCGGGCATCATCATAAAGATTGGCAGTACAACACTTGTATTAAAGCAGGTAAGTACTGCCGATCTTTTTTATTAACCGCCTGAACGTTTTCTATAGCCAATGGTTGTTTTTAACATGAAGAAGTTGAAAACCGAAATTCATTTGCTTAATTTGCACACATGCGTTGCCCCCTTCTTATTACGGTGTTCATACTCCTTGGTTTTTCTTCCTGTAAAGATTTAAAAGAACCTGTCTTCAACGGTATTCAAAATGTGAGGGTCAATAACCTGAAACAAGGCAAGTCAATGATGGTGCTTGATATGTCGTATTTTAATCCTAATAATATTAATGCAAAGCTCAAAGAAGCGGAAGGTGAGGCATGGCTTGACAGTACTTACCTCGGCCGTTTCAAGGTTGACTCATCTGTAAAAATACCTGCCAACTCCAATTTTATAGTGCCAGTTAAGCTGGATGTAGAAATGAAGCACCTGCTTAAACATTCCATGGCTGTCTTAATGAATGAGCAGGTACTGCTTACCATCAAAGGAAAGGCAAAGGTTGGCAAAACCGGTTTTTACAGGAAGATCCCGCTGCATTATGAGGGAAAACAAAACCTGCAGGAATTATTTAAATAAATCCATGCACATCTAAATACAGAAGCCGGTTCAATACTCTTTTACGGGTTTGTTGGTTCGGCAGGGATTACGGGTGGCTTTGGCTTGGGGTGACCGCCCCCATCTTCAAACTTTTTACAGGACTTGGGCAATCGTTTATAAGCATCTTCATTGGCCATCACATCATCGGCATCGTAGCCTATATTAGAGATCGCCGTTTTGATCTGCTCAATATCTATCCGGTCAGTCAGGTATTTTACCTGTATCTCACCCTTTCTGAAGTTTATATTAATGTATTGAATGCCATTATAGCGGTCAAGATAGGTAGTGATCCTTTTTTTGCATTCCTCACAGAGCACATTAGGGGTTTTGATCTTTGCTACTTGTAACGCTTTTGTCTGGGAAAATGAGACCATCGCAAAACCTGCAATAGCCAATATCGTAAGAAAATATTTTTTCATAGTGCGATTTGAAAACCAAATTACAAAATCCCTTTCCAATTAGCAGGGTCATCCCGCCATTTTAACAAAATTTCCTCCTGGCCGGGAGAAACGGTGCCTTTTTCCAAAGCGAGTTCTATCAATGAGGGATAATTCGTTAGTGAATAGTACTCTATACCAGCCTTCGAGAAAGCTTCCGCAGCTACAGGAAAACCATAAGTAAAAATAGAAGCCATACCAATAACATTCAACCCTGCCTGTTTCAATACATCTGCTACCTGCAGGCTGCTTTTGCCCGTAGAAATAAGATCTTCTATCAGTACCGTTTTCTGTCCCTTTTCATAAAAGCCTTCGATCTGGTTGCCCAGTCCATGCTCTTTTGGTTTTGGCCTTACATAAATATAAGGCAGTTTTAACTGGTCAGCAGCCATTGCTCCCCAGGCGATGCCGGCAGTGGCCACCCCTGCCAGCAACTCAGCTTCCGGGAATTTTTCAAAAACCACGTTACATAATTCTGATTTGATAAAATCCCTGATAAAGGGAAAAGATAGCACCCTGCGGTTATCACAATAGATGGGGCTTTTCCAGCCACTGGCCCAGGTAAATGGTTCTTTTACATTCAGCTTTACCGCATTCACCTGTAGCAGCTTTTCAGCAATAACTTTAGCATCCGTCATACGGCGAAGATAACGAACAGACCGATACCCGGAACCGGGACCGTTCACCGGAATGAATAATACGGTCAAAAATTAATTAACCGGAATCAAGTATCCAGTATCTTTATTAGTGCTATGTATATAAAGATCTACTTCGGCGATAAACCGCTTTTTCTTTGTGATACTATTGACAATACGATCGAACCATTTGTTCATCACGATGACGCTGTATTTATTGATGAACTGGATACACATACCATCAAGACGATCATTCACGAGATGGAACTACCGCAGATACATGCAGGCGTTTTCTTTCATCCTGACCTGGATAAGTTGAAAAAGGCCTTATTCAAAAAATTCACTATCATCCAGGCGGCCGGGGGGCTTGTCACCAATTCAAAAGATGAAATATTAGTGATCTTCCGGCGAGGCAAATGGGACCTGCCAAAGGGAAAACTGGACGATGGAGAGAACCTAGAAGATTGCGCTATTCGTGAAGTTGAGGAAGAAACAGGATTAAAGAACGTTAAACTGACCGCTCCGCTTATCATCACTTACCACACCTATCACGAAGGTTCGAAGTTCATTTTAAAAGAATCTCATTGGTATAAAATGAAAGTCATTGGTGAGCAGAAACTGGTCCCGCAAACAGAAGAAGATATTCATGAGATAAAATGGGTGAAGAAACCGGGCCTCGAGCCTTATATAAAGAATGCATACCCTTCTGTGGTGGATGTATTAGAGGCTGGTCTTACGAAATGATTCTTTTCTTGGAATAACAGCCACGGTCAGCCTGCTTACACAGACCAGTTTTTCAATTTGATCATATATCTTGATATCCCATACGTGGGTGTTGCCGCCTAAATGAAGTGGTGTGGCGACCGCTGTTACAAACCCTTCTGTTGCACTGCGTACATGGTTGGCATTTATTTCCAGGCCTACGCATACAAACTTTGTATGATCAACCACCATAGCAGAAGCGGCGCTGCCTATCGTTTCTGCCAGCACACAGGAAGCCCCGCCATGCAACAAGCCATAGGGCTGCCTTGTACGGTTATCAACCGGCATCTTCGCTTTTAAGTAATTATCTCCTATTT
This sequence comes from Chitinophagaceae bacterium, assembly GCA_036520835.1. Lineage (GTDB taxonomy): Bacteria > Bacteroidota > Bacteroidia > Chitinophagales > Chitinophagaceae > VBAT01. The sequence continues at coordinate 16,796 of DATDIX010000148.1, forward strand.
CTGTCCATTCAATACCAATATGCTCCTCCATTGTTCCATTGCCAAGAGGCTTGATATCATTAACGGACAGGTCTTTTTTAAACCAGATCGGCATGCTATTTATTTTTTTAATGACCGGTAAACTTCTTCAGGTAAAAAAAGGCTGGCATTACCACCATTGCGAATAATGTCTCTTACGATAGTAGAAGCTACTGATGTGTACTTCGGTTCACCTGTAAGAAATATGGTTTCAATTGATTTATCCAGGGTGCGGTTGGCATCGGCTATCGTTTTCTCATATTCAAAATCGCTGACATAGCGGATACCGCGGAGTATGAATTTCGCCCCGACCACTTTGCAATAATCTATGGTCAGGCCTTCGTAAACCGCCCCTTCCACTTTGGGCTTGTCCTTATAAATCTCTCTGATCCATTCTAATCGTTGTTCAGCGGAGAACATCGGGGTTTTGGATGCATTTAAACCAATTCCCACTATCACTTTATCAAATAATGGCAATGACCTGTCAATGATGTCCACATGACCCAGTGTAACAGGATCAAAAGTGCCGGGAAAAAGGCAGATTCTTTGCATAGATCAGATATTAGCGCCGAAAGCTAATAATTATTGACCAATAATTGTCAATTATTGATTGGACTCCGGTTGGCCAGCAGGTAAAGGACAGCCATTCTTACTGCCACCCCGTTTTCGACCTGTTGCAAAATGATGGACTGTTTGCTATCCGCAACGTCGCTGTCCAGTTCCACTCCCCTGTTAATGGGTCCCGGGTGCATGATCACAATTTCCTTATGCAGACCATCCAGCAACTTACGGCTGATGCCATAAGTAAGGTTATACTCCCGCAATGATGAAAAAAGAACCTGGTTCTGTCTTTCCAGTTGTATGCGCAACACATTGGCCACATCACACCACTCCAGCGTTTCTTTCAGGTTATAATTCACCTGCACCCCCAGCGCTTCACTGATATACTTTGGGATCAGTGTGGGCGGCCCGCAAACAGTCACTTCCGCTCCCATTTTTTTCAACAGGTAAATATTACTCTGCGCTACACGGCTATGCATGATGTCACCGATGATAGCAATCTTCGTCCCTTCCAGTTTTCCTGTTTTTTCCTTGATGGAAAAAGCATCGAGTAATGCCTGTGTAGGATGTTCATTGATACCATCGCCGGCATTGACAATAGCAGCCGGGATATGTTTGGCCAAAAAATGAGGTGCGCCGCTGGCACTATGCCGCATCACCACCATATCCACCTTCATGGATAAGATGTTGTTCACCGTATCCAGCAGGGTTTCCCCTTTTGATACCGATGATGCCGATGCGGAGAAGTTGATCGTGTCAGCGCTTAATCTTTTTTCAGCCAGCTCAAATGAAATACGGGTTCGGGTAGAGTTCTCAAAAAAAAGGTTGACAATGGTTATATCCCGCAACGAGGGAACTTTTTTAACCGGTCTTTGTAAAACTTCTTTGAATTGCTCTGCTGTCTGCAGAAAAAGCGATATATCTTCCTTATTGAGGTCTCTGATACCGAGGAGATGTTTGGTAGAAAGGCTCATTAAAAGGCGAAGTTAGGGGAAAACAGGTTACAGGCTCCCGGTTTCTAATCCACGATCGCCACCTCTTCTTTCCCGTCTTTTTCTTTCCAGAATACTTTTACTTTTTGAGAAATAATAGAATCTATGGATTTGCCGGTATAATCGGGCTGTATGGGAAACTGGCGGCTGTAGCGGCGGTCAATCAATACGCAAAGTTCTACCTTTTCCGGCCGGCCAAAATCAAGCAAGGCATCCAGTGCGGCACGTATGGTACGGCCTGTGTACAATACATCATCGATCAGTACCACCTTTTTGCCTTCAATGGAAAAAGGAATATCTGTACGGTTGGCTATATGGAGTTCTTTCCGGATATCATCCCGGTAAAAAGTAATATCCAGTTTGCCGTACTGAACCTTGCCGGGTGGTAATTCTTTTTTTATTTCCGCTACTATCTGGTCAGACAAAAAGATTCCCCGGGGCTGAAGCCCGATCAGCACAGTATTTTCCAGGTCAATATTATTTTCCAGTACCTGGTGCGCCAGTCTTTTGATCGTGATCGCTAATTGCTGCCCGGTGAGAATTAATTTCAAGAAAATGATTTTGTGTAAAAATAATAAAGCCGGGTGAAAGGCGATGCAAAACGTTTAAGCGGGCAAATTTCAATATTCATTGTAAACCGGAGGTTTCCTATGTCCATTACCCCTTTCCATATCCCTGCGGATACGGATCATGTTTTCATTAGCCCGTATGACCAACCAGTTTAACCCCGGATTAGAATAATCAGCTATATGTGATCCGTAATCCCGGCAACTATATCTTTGCGGGCAACCACCAATTTTAAAAATTATGATCATATACGGAACAAAAGCTACCCTGCTGACAAAAGAAACAGTTGTCGAAAAATGCCAGAACTGCGGCAAGATCAATACCGTTGAAATAAGTGTGTTCCAGAAATATGCTCATGTTTTCTGGATACCATTCTTCCCCATTGGTAAAACCGGGATCAGTCAATGCCAGCATTGCAAAGAGGCATTGAAATTGAAAGAAATGCCCGAACCGCTTCGTGTTTCTTATTCTAATTTAAAGCAACAGTTAAAAGCACCCATATGGACGTTCTCAGGACTGGCGCTTGTTGCCGTGCTCATTACATGGGGCATCGTCAGCGAAAAGCAAAATGATGCCCGTAATGCGAAACTGATACAGGCGCCTCAGAAAGGAGATATTTTTGAAGTGAGATCAGGAAGCAATTATACTTTATATAAAGTACAGCAAGTATTGGGTGATACTGTTTACATTTTATACAACCAGTATGAGACGAATAAAATAAGCGGCCTGGCTGATCTGAAAAAGAAAGGCAACACAGGCTTTGCAGATATTGCTGAACCCTTTCTGAAGAAAGAGATCAAAGCGATGTTCGATGATGGAGATATCATTGATATAGACCGGCAATAGCAGGCCGGCATATCTCGTATATAAACAGATTGTCATACAAGCCTGGCCGGGAAGCCGCCCTGGCCGCCATAAACTGCAACAATTCCTATATTTGTGCCTCAACCAATGGATATGTCCAAACAATTTGAAGATTTTGATGCGAACCTGGCCGGAGAAGAGGGAAAATCAGAAGAAACAAAAAGCAGTTGGTTCAAAAGGATCAAAAAAGGGATCAGTACCAAGACCTCTGAAAAAAAAGAAACCCCGGAAGGCCTCTGGGTAAAATGCCCCGAGTGCAATTATATCTGTACAATCAGCGAATTGCGGGAACACCTTTTTGTTTGTCCCAAATGCAGTTACCATCACCGCATCAATAGCAGCGAATACTTCGAAATATTATTTGACAATAACGAGTACACTGAGCTTTTCGACAATATACGCTCCAAAGATTTCCTGGGTTTCACCGACCTGAAGCCTTATAAAAAACGCCTGGAAGAAATATGGAGCAAAACCGACCTGACCGATTCGATGAGGGTGGCGGCAGGAAAAGTAAACGGGAACGGGCTGGTGGTCGCCTGTATGGATTTCGAATTTATCGGCGGCTCGCTGGGCAGTGTGATGGGAGAAAAATTTTCGAGAGCTGTTGACTATTGCATTGAACATAAACTTGCTTACATGGTGATCAGTAAAAGTGGCGGCGCCCGGATGATGGAAAGCGCTTTTTCACTGATGCAACTGGCAAAGACCAGCGGTAAGCTTTCTCAACTCAGCGATGCAAAGCTTCCCTATATCTCTTTATTGACCGATCCGACGTTTGGAGGGATCTCCGCTTCCTTTGGTATGCTTGGCGATCTGAATATTGCAGAACCGGGTGCATTGATCGGTTTTGCAGGACCGAGAGTTATTAAAGAAACGATCAAGAAAGATCTGCCAGAAGGTTTTCAGCGCAGCGAATTTTTGCTGGATCATGGCTTCCTTGATTTCATTGTAGGAAGAAAAGATCTGAGGAATAAGTTATCTGTGGTACTTGAATTGTTTAAGAACTAAACCTATTTTATATAACAATTATTAGTAAGAGGTTTATTTGCCTCTTACTTTTGTTTTATAGATGACAGAAATAAAAAACCGCTCCGCCTACCACGAATACTTCATTGATGCAAAATATGAGGCGGGGATGATGTTGCTCGGAACGGAAGTTAAGTCCATCCGCAATGGCAAGGTTAGTTTTAATGACAGCTATTGCCTGCTCCATAAAGGAGAGATCTGGATAAAATCATTGCATATTGCTGAATACTCGCATGGTAATATCAACAACCATGATCCTGTTCGGGACCGGAAACTGCTGCTTCAAAAGAAAGAGATCAAAAAGATAGAAGCCAAACTGAAAGAGAAAGGGTATACGCTGATACCGCTCCGGATGTACTTCAATGAAAAATCCCTGGTGAAGATGGAGATAGGGCTGGCAAAAGGTAAAAAACTGCACGATAAACGGGAAAGCATCAAGCAAAAAGACACAGAAAGAGAAATGAAACGTTATATTAAATAAAGTATGACCAAAACACCTTAATTTAAGCATGGTTTTTGACCACTGATTCCCGCTATGAAGAAATCCTTTTTACTGCTCATCCTGCTGATCTCACTCCATGCATCGTCTCAAAGTGTATTTGGGTACTGGTACGGCGTCGGTAATGTAGAAGTTCCGTCAAAGGTGAGCAATTACCTGGTGGAGCTGGTGCTACAGCCGGAGAAGGGAACTGTAAAAGGGGTGCTCAACTATTATTTCAAAAATACCTATCGCAGCCTGCAGGTAAAGGGAAAATTCAACGCCAGTACAAGAGAATTGATTATACTTAATGTGCCCGTCACTTATTTCGGTTCGCCTATCAATAAAGAAATTGACTGCATCATGAACTTCCGGGCCCTGTTGCGGGTTGCTGTTGCCGGCTCCACATTGGCCGGACGCTTTGAGGGCCTACCGGAAAACATGTATGTATGCGCCCCGATCAGTTTTAACCTGACGATGAATGCAGCCGCCAGCAAAACAGATTCAGTGATAAAAGCGATTAAGGAATTTAAGGAGACTTACCAGGTATGGACGCCGGCATTGGCAGATACCCTGGTAGCCACTACCATTGTACAGCGTAAAGTAGTGAACTATGTAGTGGAAAATCAGTTCAAGGAAAGGGAAGAAGTGATCAGTGATGAAATAGAAGTAGAATCAGATACGCTGAAAGTCGATTTTTATGACAATGGCGAAGTGGACGGTGATTCCATCTCTGTTTTTTTCAATAAAGAATTACTGGCTTTTTCGCAAAAGCTCAGCGAAAGATCGGTGCACTTTAACCTGGTCCTGGACTCGCTGAAATCCATCAACGAACTGAGCATGTTTGCGGATAATCTCGGCGCCATATCTCCCAATACTGCTTTAATGATCATTGATGATGGCAAGAAACGTTTCAATATCCGGCTCTCCAGCAGCCTGGAGAAAAATGCAACCGTCAGGATCAAAAGAAAGAAAAGCGGTATAAAAGCAAAATGACCTTAACTGAATAGCTCAGCCTGCTGGTTACTTGATTTACTTTTCACCCATTCCATTTCCACGCTTTTACTGTAATCTACTAGTTTCGTGCCGACTGTTTTCCATCCCATTACTTCTGATACTTTAGCGATCTTGAACTTCGCTTTACGCACCTGCTCTCCCCTGCCGCTTTGAACAGCCAGTATTGGTTCCTCTTCCGTTGAAACAGCTTCAACATAATTCCCATCGCCCTCTTTAATAAAGAAGAATTTATTCTTTAATGTCGTTGTCTCGATCCTGAAACGTTTTACATTGTATTGCAGGTTCTTTTTGTCGAGGTAAACGGCAGAAATAATTTTTTCCGGGTTAAACTTTTCGATCAGCAGGATATTCTCTGCATCAAAACGCTGCGTCATCTCCTGGTCGGTTATTTCATAATTACCATCATGATAAATAACCAGTAACCTGTCATCGGCTTCAAAGCTGCCAAGTAATAGTCCTTTTTCATCAGCATTCAGGCGGCCAAATTTATCATCGAACCAAAGCTTACGTCCGCTTAATGTAGCTTTACCCGCTTCTTTGAATTTAGCGGATTTGATAGTGTACTTTGTTACTTGGTTACCCGTGCTGCTGCGGCCTTTGATCGCCAGTTCTTCAAAATGAAAATCAAACTCCTTTATCCTGGCGGATGATCCCGGTGTCAGAACGATCTTTACCACTTCTGCTTCCCCGTTAGGATTCACACTCAGGTAATGCACCTTACTTTTTCCCTCGCCCTTGGTCAGGTCATATTCCTTATCTCTTGTTATGCCGGTTACATTAAAACGTTTGGCATAACTCATCCCTCCTTTACCATCAGTATAGATCATGTTATACGTGGTCCGTTCATCATTCTTCTGGAAAACGGCTGCATGCAGGATATCCTTCCCGATAAATACCTTATCAGTTACTTTCACCACTTTCATCACTCCATTCTTTGCGAACGCTATGATATCATCCAGGTTGGAACATTCAAACAATAACTCATCTTTCTTCAAACCTGTACCGATAAACCCTTCTTCCCTGTTGACATATAACTTCGTATTGGCAATGGCTACCTGTTTGGCTTCAATGATCTCAAATTGTTTGATCTCGGTTTTTCTTTCCCGTCCTTTTCCATATTTCTTCAACAGGTTCTCATAATAAGCCACTGCAAAATCAACCAGGTTATTCAGGTCATACTTTACCTGTTTGATATCTGCTTCCAGTGCTTTTATCTGGTCGTTCAGTTCATCGATGTCCAGTTTATAAATACGACGGACAGGCTTTTCCGTCAGTTTAATGATATCTTCTTTGGTGATGGCCCTTTTCAGTTGTTTTTTGAAAGGCACAAAAGCTTTATCGATCGCTTCGATCACTTTATCCCAGGTCTCATGCTTTTTCTCCAGCTCCTTGTATATCTTTTCTTCAAAGAATATTTTTTCCAGCGAAGTATAATGCCATTTCTCCTGCAGTTCCCCGAGCCTGATCTTTAATTCCTGTTCTAAGAGGTCCTTTGACCGGTCAGCGGAAATTTTCAGCAGGTCGTTCACCCCAAGGAATTGCGGTTTCATCCCCACGATCACGCAGGCATTGGGAGAGATGGATATCTCACAATCGGTGAATTTATATAAAGCGTCTATCGTAATATCAGGAGAAATACCCGGGGCCAGGTCAACCAGTATCTCGACATCAGCCGCTGTAGTATCCGTTACCTTTTTGACTTTGATCTTTCCCTGGTCATTGGCTTTTACAATAGATTCCATTAACTGGGTGGTAGTAACGCCATACGGCACAGACCGTATCGCCAGTGTTTTTTTATCTACTTCCTCTATTTGCGCCCTTACTTTTACTCTGCCCCCTCTTTTTCCCAGGTTATAATCGGTCACATCGATCATCCCGCCGGTCATAAAATCGGGATACAATTCAAATCTTTTTCCCCGGAGATGTTTTATAGAAGCTTCGATCAGTTCACAGAAATTATGCGGGAGAATTTTAGTAGATAATCCGACAGCAATACCATCAGCCCCCTGCGCCAGCAGCAGCGGAAATTTCATCGGCAATGCAACAGGCTCATTCTTTCTGCCATCATAGCTGAGCTGCCATTCGGTTGTCTTGTTATTAAACGCAACTTCTAATGCAAATTTGCTGAGTCTTGCTTCGATATACCTGGGCGCTGCGGCATCATCACCCGTTCTTACATCACCCCAGTTACCCTGCGTTTCAACCAGCAGGTCTTTCTGTCCCATATTCACCAGTGCATCACCGATACTGGCATCGCCATGTGGATGATATTGCATGGCCTGCCCGATGATGTTCGCCACTTTATTGAAACGGCCATCATCCATTTCCTTCATGGCATGAAGGATACGGCGCTGAACGGGTTTTAACCCATCTTCCACTGCCGGCACGGCCCTTTCGAGTATTACATAGGATGCATAATCCAGGAACCATGTCTTATACTGACCATGCAGACCTGAATCGTTATTCTGAACTTCTGTCAATTTATTTTTTGCTGCACTCATTTTTTATTCCTCTTTCCTAGTGTGCTAAGATGGGTGTAACTAAACCCTTTATCAAATTTTAATCCATAGCCGAACATCCTGTCCATAGAAGAATGTCCGAAAAGGACGATACCAATTATTAACAATAGTTCATTTGGCATGAACAGGCCTGCCAGGAAAAAGATCACAGCAATACCCTTATGATGAAATAAATTATAGGTGGCGGCGCCTGCTACATTACCTGCCAAATATCCTACAATACTGATATCAGGTCCCAGGAAAACAAGCGGGTAAAACCATCCATCAGCATTAAGATAGTATAAACCCAAAAGACAGGCAGCAAACATGGTAGCTTCCTCCAACCTGATGATGTATTTCATGTTAACAATTTACGCAGTTGCTTCCTCCGGTGCTGATGCCTCGGTTTGCCTGGCGCCTGCCGATCTTACATCAAAGTCTTTCCATCCTTTGGCAGTATCGCCCATCGTCTCTATCCTTCCTGCACTGATCAGTTCTTTCATCCTCCACATGACAAACACATCTCCCGTTTTAATTTTCATACGGTGCAATGTATTTGTCAGCACCCGGCTGGCTTTCTGCCATTCACCGGTCACATTCTTTGCTATTTCATTATCATAAAACGTTTCTTCCTTACCGGCTATCTTTTTTCCGCCTTCCAGTATCCTGACTGTTGCATTTTCGTCACAAATCTTTTTCCATTCATCTGGATCTACTTCAAATTCACTGGAAGTAACGGGCCTCGCCAGTTTTTTGGCTTTCAAAAATTCTTTCGGCTGTATCTCGCTAAGCCAGGATGGATAAAATATCTGTCCTTTCTCATTGATAAAAGGAAGATTATTCAGGTACAAGGTCATTATTCTTCCCTGGTAATCTTTGAACTGCGACACGAACCAGTAATAACCGCATACATCATGCTGGTTCTGTCCCATCCATATCCATACCTGCTCATCAGCATTTGCATCCAGCTTATCCTTCATTTCTTTTACTGTAAGCCTGTCATCAAAGCTGCCGGCCAGGGTTTCTTTATAGGGCGACCCTTGCAGTAAATTTCTCCACCACTCTACCCTTGCCTGCCAGCCTTCTTCGGTATCAATACTGGCCAAAGGTCCAACGGCAAAATCATCTTTGATCTGTATCACTTCACCGGCAAGCGTTTCGTCAAGCTCTATCACTTTCTCCATCAGCCCGACTTCTGATTCGTTAAAAACAATATGTATCATAGGCCCCTCCTATCCTCCCCGGTGGGAGGAATTTATTTTTTAATTTTTATTGCCAAAAACAAATAATTATTCGCCGCAGCGATCACTTCATAATTAATATAAAAACTTTCTGTAAATATCTTAAATGCCCTGAACTCATGCATCGGCACTCCAAATTCATCGAACATGATAACATCGCCGTCATTCAGATATTTATAGAGCTGAGATAAGCTGAACAAAGTGGCGCTGAAAATGTCAGCATCCATGTGGATCAGCTTTCTCCGGTTGCTTTTGTACTGCTCCAAAAAAGGATTCAGTGTATCCTGGAAAAGACCCTTATAAAAACCGGCTCTCGTATCTGTTACATTCAATGATTCCAGCGCCGCGGCCATTGTTCCTTTGGCAAAAGGGCCAAAATCCTCGGGCAATCCTTCAAAGGTGTCAAAGCCGTAGAACCTTGAATCCGGGTTGCCGTTATGTGCCAGCCACCACTTGAAAGAATAGCCGCCGCAAACACCAAATTCAAAATAATCTATTGGCAGAGAATCCATTTGTTCCTGGCTGATCACCGCTTCATATAATTTCTCTCTCCGGTTATAATCCCACTTTCCCTGGTACCAGTCATTATAGCCGGTCACTTTTGTTTGCCTTCTCCACTTGCTCATCTTCGACATATGGGTAAGGTTTTGCATAAACCCGGTGAATGGCTCGAATATCCCATGCAGCCTCCATTTCATGAACAGCGCCTTCGTCTTACGTATTATATCAAGCTTTGTCAACCTTAAACATTAAACTTTAAACTGTCTCTTCCGCTTTATCCATTTCCACCCTCAAATTCTCAATAATAAACTCCTGTCTCTCCATCGTATTCTTTCCCATATAGTATTCTAAAAGTTGCTGAATATGATCCCCTGCTTCCAGTCGCATCAGTTCTTTTCTCATATCAGGGCCGATGAAACGAGCGAATTCTTCCGGGCTGATCTCTCCCAACCCCTTGAACCGGGTGATCTCCGGTTTGCTTCCCAGTTTCTTTATCGCTGCCTGCTTCTCCGTTTCATCATAACAATAAATCGTTTCCTGTTTATTGCGGACACGGAACAATGGCGTTTGCAACACATACACTTTTTCATGTTTCACCAGGTCAGGAAAGAATTGCAGGAAGAAGGTCATTAGCAATAAACGGATATGCATACCGTCTACATCCGCATCTGTGGCGATCACCACATTGTTAAATCGCAATCCTTCCAGCCCTTCTTCAATATTCAGCGCATGTTGCAACAAATTAAATTCTTCATTCTCATATACCACCTTCTTCGTCAAACCAAAACAGTTCAGCGGTTTACCCCTGAGACTGAATACTGCCTGCGTTTCTACACTTCTTGATTTGGTAATAGACCCGCTGGCACTGTCACCTTCCGTAATAAATATTGTCGTTTCATTTTGTTTAGCGACAAATTCTTCCTTCCCTTTATTCGGCGGTTCATCATTCAGGTGAAACCGGCAATCCCTGAGCTTCTTATTATGAAGATTGGCTTTCTTCGCCCTTTCGTTTGCCAGTTTCTTGATACCGGCCATTTCTTTTCTTTCCCTTTCACTCTGTTCAATGCGTTTCTTCAGGCCATCAGCGATCGCCGGATTCTTATGCAAATAATTATCCAGTTCCTTCGCCAGGAAATCACCCACAAACTGCCGCATACTTGGACCATCTGTGTCAACATTCACCGAACCAAGTTTTGTTTTTGTCTGCGATTCAAAAACCGGTTCCACCACCCTTACTGAAACAGCAGCTACAATACCCGTACGCACATCTGATGCGTCATAATCCTTTTTAAAGAACTCACGTATTGTTTTTACATACGCTTCACGGAAAGCCTGCTGGTGAGTACCCCCCTGCGTGGTATGCTGGCCATTTACGAAACTGTAAATATCCTCGCCGTAATCGTTATTGTGAGTGAGGGCCACTTCAATATCATCCCCGGTCAAATGTATAATGGGATAACGTATCTCATCTTCATTTGTCTTGCGTTGCAGCAGGTCAAGCAAACCATTCTTGCTGACAAAGCTTTTGCCGTTGAAGACGATCTTCATGCCGGCATTCAGGAAACAATAGTTCCATATCTGGTTCTCTACAAATTCAGGATGGAATTTAAAATTCTTAAATACTTTTTCATCGGGGATAAAGGTAACCAGAGTGCCGTTCTGGTCGCCGGTCTTTGCCTCTTTGTATTCTTTTATTAAAACACCTCTCTCAAATTCAGCTGTCTTTTCTTTGCCTTCCCGGACAGCGGTCACTTTGAATTTCTGGCTCAGTGCATTCACCGCCTTTGTACCAACCCCATTCA
>DATDIX010000149.1:0-8236 GCA_036520835.1 Chitinophagaceae bacterium
ATAATGTGAATATCATACCTAAGTTAAAGCGGGATCTCCAGGTACGGTCCATTACGCCTGAACTACAGTGCCTGACGACAACCTACACCCCAACAGCAACTGTCTTCAATAACGGAACTGAAGCCATTACAGGGTACAGGATAGCTTACAGGATCGGTACCGGCACACCTGATACAACTACTGTTACAGGTGTAAATATTGCTCCTAACACTACTGCTACCGTTGCCCTTACTACCCGGACATTACCAGTAGGGGGCAGCACAATAACGGTTTATTCTTTTAGCCCGGTCACCAGCAGTGGTACAGGCGATCAAAACCTGTCAAATGATACATTGATAAAAGCGGTTTATGTTGCATCGTCTGTTTCTGCACCATTAGTAGAATCATTTGAAGGTGGCACTTTTGTTCCTTCAGGATGGGCGGTCGTCAATGCCGATGCTTCCAATACATGGCAAAAAGCCGGAACAGGCTTCTTTAGTAATGGTTCCGCTTACATGAAAAACTTCGGGTACCTGGCTACTGGACAAAAAGACGCTATGTTCACGCCGATCATAAACTTTACGGGTGTGGATTCAGTGAAACTTACATTCGACCTGTCTGCAGCGGTCAAAGATGTAGCTGCTGCTGCCGGCGATACACTGGAGGTGCTGGTAACAAAAGATTGCGGCAATACATTTACCACTGTCTATAAAAAAGGTGGTAATGAGCTGGAGACTATTTATGATAATACGCCGGTTACCACAGAATACACGCCTAATGCATTTTATCTCTGGAGAAGGGAGACCATTAACCTTAGTTCCTTTGCCCCGACCGGCCCGATCCAATTAATATTCAGGAATACGAATAATAACCAGAACAATGTATTTGTTGACAACATAAACCTTACAACACGGACATTGCCTGCAAGGCTCAGGGCAGAAGGATTTATGATAGCACCGAATCCATTTACCGAGCGATTTAACCTCTGGTATGTTCAGGCGCCGTCTGATCTGCGTTATGTAACCGTTTACAACGCTGCAGGTCAGCTTATCTGGAACAGGGTGTTCGGCACTGGCAGCGCTTCCAACGTGATCACTGTTGACCTGACCGGTAAGTCAGCAGGATTCTATATTGTCCACGTTGGTTACTCTGATAAGAGCAAGGACCAGCAGATCAGGATCATGAAGTCGAATTAAATTAATAACTGATCGCATATGAAAAGCCTTCTGCTTACCGCAGAAGGCTTTTCTGTTTTCCTTACGTAAATTTGTAACCTGAATATAAAGTATGATCAACACAGCAAGATTAACCGGTGAGTTAAAACAGGTAAGTGAAAAAGTAAAGGCCGGTGAACGGATAAGTGATGAAGATGCGCTCCTGTTATTTCAAAAAGGAAGCCTCGCATTGGCCGGTAGTCTTGCCAACATGATCCGGGAACGGAAGCATGGGGATATAACATATTTCAACCGGAATTTCCATATCGAGCCTACCAATGTATGTGTATTCAGTTGCAATTTTTGTTCTTATAGCCGCCTGTATGCCAAAAGGGACGAAGGCTGGGAACTGAGCATTGATCAAATGCTGCATATGGTAAAGAAGTATGACGGGCGACCGGTCAGCGAAGTGCATATTGTTGGTGGCGTTCATCCGAAAATGGACCTGGCCTTTTTCGCTGATCTGCTAAAAGCAATTAAAGCCCATCGCCCTGATCTGCATATCAAAGCTTTTACCGCAGTGGAATACGACTATATGTTCCGCAAGGCAAAAATGAGCCCCGAAGAAGGTTTGAAATTTTTGATCGAAGCCGGGCTTAACAGCATACCCGGCGGCGGCGCTGAGATATTCCACCCGGAGATCAGGGAAAAGATATGTGCCGACAAAGTAAATGCAGATGGCTGGCTGGCCATCCATGAAGCTGCGCATCAACTCGGCCTGCATTCCAATGCCACGATGCTCTATGGCCATATTGAAAAATTTGAACACCGCATTGACCATATGAGAAGGCTCAGGGAACTGCAGGACAGGACCAACGGTTTTAATACTTTTATACCGCTTAAGTTCCGCAATAAGGACAATGATATGAGTTATGTACCGGAGAGTACGGTAACGGAAGACATGAAGATGTATGCCATTGCAAGAATTTACCTGGATAATTTTCCTCACCTGAAAGCTTACTGGCCGATGCTGGGCCGGCAAAATGCGCAACTCTCTTTATCCTTTGGTGTGAATGATATTGACGGAACAATAGACGACACCACTAAGATCTATTCCATGGCGGGCTCGGAAGAACAAAATCCTGCCATGAGCACTGCACAACTGGTCACACTGATCAAACAGGCAAAAAGAAAACCTGTAGAAAGAGGAACGCTTTACAATGTGATCAGGGATTACAGTGATATTGATGTGAAAGAGATTGAAACAAATCCTTTACTGAACTGACCGATCAGCACTCCGGTAAACTCAGACGTTCATTAAGCTACGAGTCCCTCTCTCATCAGACTTACTATCCAAAAAGCGACGGGAGGATACTCGGGGAAAGAAACTTGTAAATGACCGGATCGGATTGTCCTAACGACAATACGAAAAGTATAACGTTAAAAGATTGGTTTTCAACACCTGTATTTTTTTGTACCTTACGTCTTATAACATCAATCTACGAGTTGTACGCCATTTACGACCACTCTACTTTAAATCGGGTACTATGAGATTTTTTATTCTATTGCTTTTAATTAGTTTGATCAGTTGTTCTCAAAAAATTATAACACAAATAGATAAATCTAAGAATGAGAAAATAATAAAAGCCAACTCTGCCATTCGTCCAACCATTATTGCACCTCTATCCATACAAATTAAATCAGTTGGAAAAGAAATAATATTTATTAAATTATATGGTGAAGATGTCGGCGCAAATGCTATAGGAGCAGACGCTACTGCGACATTTTTACTAGATGACAAAACAACCATTACAATTTACTCGATAGGCGTTCAAGGATACGATAGAAGTATTAAAGATGGTAAGTATTATTCTCATCATTACAGAATTGCAGTAAGCGATTTTACATTACTTTCTAAACACCTTATTATAAGAATAAGAAAGTCTGACAGTACAACTTATTACGATTTTGACATAAAAAACAAGGATGCAGAAAAATTTAAAAAATTACAGTTGAAATTTTTGGAAGAATTCAACAACCAGTGAACAAAACGGCGTACAACAAAGCATTGCCGCAATTTGGGCGGACAGTTATATTCTCAGCATTATTGCTTTACCCTTCTTTAGTCATCGTCTTGACCGAATATTAATTGGCTTCCAGGTTTCAATAAAATTTCGTTCCTTTAATCAGCATCAGCACCGGGCGGACACAGCATCAAATTCCCAAACTGCGGCAATGCTCGACGTTCGAATATTTTTAATGGAAATTTCAAGAGAAATATTAAATGATATTGCTAACAGCATGGAGACTGGTTTTAAATGTTTCCTTCATCGGGATACTTTTGAAGTCGTGACTTATCTTGACCCTGAACAGTATGCAGATATGGATACCAAAGACTGGAAAGAAGAGATTGGTAAAGTCAGGAGGAACAAAAAGAAGTTTACTGAAATTGAAAGTATGACTTCCCCCGACAGTTTTAAGGTTATGAAAGAATTTGTTGATTCACTTGAAAATAATTCTTCAAAAGTCAGGCTTCTGACAGCCCTCGAAGGACAAAAACCATTTGCAAATTTCAAACATCAGGTTGACAACTCCGGTGAGTACCGGGAATTGTGGTTTTCTTTTAGAAGACAAAAAAACATAGAGTGGATCCAAAAGCAATTAAGTTTTGTATCTGACTAAGCAGTGCGCACAACATGAACTGTGTAAAATCCTTCCCGCATTTTGTGGCTTACACCCTTCGGCAGGTTTGGTTAGTAAGAAGGCAAATATCATCAGCACTCCGGCAAACTCAGTGGTACATTAACGGCCAACCCACCATCGGCAGTTTCTTTATACTTACTGTTCATATCCAGCGCCGTATCCCACATTGTTTTTATTACCCCGTCCAAAGAAACTTTTGCATAATCAGGCATACTTTGCAAAGCCAGTTGCGAAGCTGTGATGGCTTTAATGGCACCCATCGTATTTCTTTCGATACAGGGTACCTGCACCAGCCCGCCGATAGGATCACAGGTCATACCGAGATGATGTTCCATGGCGATCTCCGCCGCCATCAATGCCTGCCGTTGTGTGCCGCCCATGGCTTCAGTCAAAGCAGCCGCCGCCATAGAAGAGGATACGCCGATCTCCGCCTGGCATCCGCCCATCGCTGCCGAGATGGTAGCCCCTTTTTTAAATATGCTTCCTATTTCCGAAGCTGTTAAAAGAAAGCGGATGATCTTTTCTTCCGAATTACCATCATTGAATACAACATAATATAATAACACAGCCGGAATAACCCCGGCAGCGCCATTGGTCGGCGCTGTCACTACCCTGCCGAAAGAAGCATTCTCTTCATTAACGGCCAATGCAAAACAACTGACCCAATCAAGTATATACTTAAAATCATTACCCCCTTTTTTTATCGCAGCGATCCAGGAATTGAAATCAGTATAAGAACTATCCTTCAGTAATTTTTTATTCAGTCCCGCGGCCCTTCTTCTTACACTCAAACCGCCGGGCAATGTCCCTTCCTGGTGACATCCGCGGTAAACACACTCCTTCATTACCTTCCAGATCCTGAGCAGGTGATCTTTTGTCACCTGTTCAGGCCGCCAGGCATTTTCATTTTCCATCACTACTTCATGAATGCCGAGACCGGTCTTTATACACCAATGTAATATATCATCAGCGGTATTGATCGGGAAAGGCAATTGTGCAGCCTGCGCAGTCCCTGCCTGTTCATTTTCTTTTACCACAAAGCCGCCGCCAACAGAATAATAGGTTTCAGCAAGCGAGTCCCCGTTCTTTAATGTGACAAGAAAGGTCAATGCGTTCGGATGATAGGGTAATGTTTCAGAAAAAAGGAATTCAATATCTTCCCGCGGATCAAAATCCACTTCATGCAGTCCGGCCAGCAATAATTTCTTCATGGCGGCTATATCATTCAGCTTTGCATGAATATTATGCACGTCAAACGTGACAGGATCGTCGCCGCTTAAACCTAACTGAACCGCCATATCGGTTCCGTGTCCAACCCCTGTTTTTGCCAGCGACCCGTATAACAATACTTTTACAGTGGTAGCCTGGTATAAAATATTTTTTTCTTCCAGGGATTGCAGGAAACGCTGTGCCGCCCGCCAGGGACCCAGGGTATGAGAACTGGAAGGCCCGATGCCGATCTTAAAAATATCAAATACAGAAATGGGTTCGTATGTCAAGGGATATCTTTTAGAGCGAATGTACAATTAAAAAAGCCCTGAGTGGTTTAAAGACTCAGGGCTATGCAGGCAGTATTGGGTTGCGTTATTGAACGTCTATGACATGGATGTCAAAAAAAAGTACAGCATTACCAGGTATGCTTCCATAACCTGTGCAGCCATAACCCATCGAAGAAGGGACGATCAGTTTAATATGTCCCCCTTCCTTTACCAGGGGTATTCCAACTCTCCATCCTTCTATCAGTTGGCTAAGCGGCCAGCCGGTAAGGGCAGGATTATTTTGCTGGTCAAATACAGTCCCGTCCAGTAATGAGCCGGTATAGGTTATGTAAATTGTTGAGTTAAGCGTTGCAGTGGCGCCGGTCCCCGGATCCATCACTTCGTAATATAATCCACTGCCATGCGCAGTAGTCGTAATGCCATTGGCAGCTGCAAAAGATTGAATTTGCGGGGCTTCGCTGGCTACTGATTTTGGACTGCAGGTAGAATCTTTCACACAACTTGTTCCATTCAACAACACGGATAACAAAAGGGCTGGCAGGATAAAATTTCTCACTATTATTTCTTTTAAAAATTGGCTGCAACGAACAGAAAGACAATCAATAATCGTTTTGCGCTGCAAGGATACAAAAAAATTAAACCCGTTCCTTTTTTACGAGTAATTCCTTATAACGTTGCTCATGCCGGTCCCATTGATGGCGGATGGAAAATACCGTAGTAAAAACAACAATCAGCAAAGCGGCAACCACGATAACAAGGATCAGGCTGCCCTGTGATGAACGGGACTGTGAACGCATCACCATATCGGCCCGTTTGTACCAGCCGGAGAAGAAATTTATAAAAAGAGCGGCCATGATCAGCGCAGCCAAAGGCAGGCCCAGCGCCAGTTGCCGGTACCCCCGCCTCCGGCGGAGCCGGTTTGCTTCCCAATATTCTACGAACCTAGTCTCTTCTTCAGTAAGCATAAAGCAAAATTAAACTATAGGGGTTATACCTATTGCAACAGCCGTTCTAAATATATATATTGTGTTGATAATTCCAATACTTTGAAACTTGCCTACCTCCTGGCCCAATACCTATACACCAACAAACGGCTTGATCTGCCGGGTATCGGGACATTTAAACTGGATTCATCCGTCATTATTGAACCTGAAAACAACAGGCAGCGTCCGGCTACGCCTGATGGAATCAGTTTTGAGAGCAACAGTTCTATACAAGAAGCTCCGGAACTGATCAGCTATATTTCTTCCAAAACGGGAAAAATGAAGGCCCTGGCAATTGCCGACCTGGAATCCCATCTCGAATTAGCACAGCAGTTCCTTAATATCGGCAAGCCCTTTTCATTCGATGGGATAGGAAGCCTTGTCAAAATAAAACATGGTGAGTTTGAGTTCATTCCCGGCACGGTCATCAGTGATAAAACAAAAGATATCACAGGAATTGAAGGGCATGGCTTATCCAGAAAAGAAACCGTTGAAGCAAAATACCAGGCTTTTCTTTCTTCACCCGTTGCGAAGTCCCGCTGGAGAAAACCGGTTTTAGCTTTACTCATTTTATCCGGTATTGCCCTTGCTATCTGGGGCGGCTACACGATCGCTACCCGCAATTCTGAAAATGAGGAATCCACTTTGACAGAATCAGGTGACGGGCAAACCGTACCTTATATTGACAGCTCGCAGTTCAATAAGCCGGACAGTTCCACTATTCAAAAAGCAGTTGTCGCCGACAGCTATAAATATGTACTGGAAGTAACGAATGCCAACAGGGCTTTCAGGCGCTACAAACAATTAAAAGAAACAGAACTCGCGGAAATTGTCCGGATGGAAACGAAAGATTCGCTCCAGTATAAATTATTTGTGCTGTATCCCACTACTACCGATACTACTAAAACCATTAATTCACTTACCGTTTTCCTCGGCAAAAAAGTTTATATTGAACATCAAAACTGATGTCGCTCCACACGGCTGATCACTGGATCAAACGCTTAGAACTTACTCAACATATAGAAGGCGGCTGGTACCGCGAGATCTATCGTTCCGATCTCATTTTTACCAAAGAACAACTCCCTGCAACATTCAGCGGCCCACGCAATGCCTGCACTCATATCTATTTTTTACTGGAGAAAAAAGGATTCTCTGCATTTCACCGGATCCAATCAGATGAACTCTGGCATTTTTATGCCGGCGATCCGCTTGTTATTTATGAAATTGACGGGGATGGGAAAATGAAAGAACATCTTCTCGGAAATGAGACAGAGAAAGGTCAATCATTTTTTTGTGTGATCAAAAGCGGGAACTGGTTTGGGTCAAAGGTGGCAAACGGCGGTAAGTATGGCCTGGCAGGCTGCACCGTAGCGCCTGGTTTTGATTTTACTGATTTTGAAATGGCAGACAGGGAATCGTTGATACGATCATATCCCCAACATGCAGCTTTTATTGAGATGATGACATACTAAACTGAAATCACACTTTAAGTTTTTTACATCCGTGGATCGCAATTAATATTTGAACACTTTACCATCGGCGATCACTTCCTGTGTCTTTTCATCAAAAGTTACTTTAGTGCCTGTTCTTACGGCAGCATTGGTCATGATACAGGCTATGGAATGATAATAACCTGCTTCCACCGGTGCATTAGGTTGCTTGCGGCTGCGCATACATTCCATAAAATTGCGCATGTGGTTACTGGTCAGATTGTCGGCGCCTGTATTGGCAGAGGCCACTGCCCTTTCAGAAGCATCGCTTAGTTTCATCTCCGGGAGCAGGTTGGGTTGCATATTCATTGCCTTTGCATGGTTCTCCCGCAAGCCGCCCCTTGGTGAGATCTGGTTATTGTTCAGGTTAAGCTCTCCGCCATTGGAGTAATAGATCTCAGCCGGGTTCTCATCCCCGTTATGCATAC
>DATDIX010000150.1:0-2066 GCA_036520835.1 Chitinophagaceae bacterium
CAGAACCTGTATTGCTGCAAACAGTAACACAATGCACTTATACTTTCCCGGGGTTCTTTGAAAATAATGACCTGGTGAAAAGAAATGATATCTATGCAAGGCCGTGGTCCGAACTGACCGATATTTTGTACAATGAAAAAAGAAACGGCAGTCTCAGTCATAATATTTCTTTATTGAAAAGCGCAGTATATAGTGTCCGCAATTTCTGGGCGCTGGATACCTGGCGTGTGCTAAGGCAAATGGAAGAAGAATGGAACAAAGCAAAAAGGGATACCCATGGGGATCATCTCCGGATGATCAGCAGTATTGACGCATTGAATACTTCCATGTTTGCCTTCCTGGGAATGAACCGGGAAAGTGTGCGCAGGGAACAGGGATGGAATATTATGGACCTTGGCAGAAAACTGGAACAGACACTTTATATCATTACCTTATTAAAAAGTGTCTTTCAATCCAAACAGGAAGAACAGGTGGAACATGAGCTGCTGGAATCAGTCATGATCGCCAGCCAGAGCCTGATCACTTATCGTTATACCTACCGCGACCACCTGCAATTACCAATGGCCCTTGAATTACTGATGCTTGACACAAACTATCCGAAATCACTGGCGTATTTGGTCAAAAAGATAAAACGTTACATCTCGCTGTTGCCTAAAGAAGGAAAGGAAATACCATTAAGCAATAAAAAACGCAATATTGAAGAGGCCGACTCTTTATTAAAACTGGCAGATGTAATAAAGTTAGCAAAGCATGATCCTCATACAATGGAATACGCTGAACTGAATAAATTCTTAGACAAACTATACACACTGGTTTCCGATACGTCATTGCTTATATCCAAAACCTATTTTAAACACAGCCAGACACAAAAACAATTATTTACAGCTAACCTCCTCTGACCACCATGCTCTATTCTGTTGAACATACCACCAAATACCAATACCATGAGCAGGTAAGCCTTTGTCATAATATAGCCGCCTTAGCGCCCCGCAATACGGAAACACAAACCTGCAGGGCTTTCAACATTATTATTTCTCCCCTGCCGGAAATATTGGAAGAGCATGTGGATTTCTTTGGCAATAAACTTTATTATTTCGTCATTGAACAGGAGCATGAAGAATTAACAGTCACGGTCAGATCCCAGGTGGAGAAAATATATGCAGCCGATCCAACACCATCCTACCCTGTTCAAAGTTGGGAAAGTGTAAGGGATATACTGCTCGCTTCTACAGGTGAATACATTTATGAAAAGCAATTCACCCATCCCACTGAAATAACTGCTGCTATTGAAGGAATAAAAAACTATGTGCAGCTATCATTCACAACAGGCAGGCCCCTGTTTGAAGCAGCCTATGATCTGATAAAGCGTATTCATTCCGATTTCAGCTTTACCCCCGGTTTCACCACCATTTCTACTCCCCTTTCCGTTGTGATGAGAGAAAGAAAAGGTGTTTGCCAGGACTTTGCTCATCTTGCTATTTCGTGTATACACTCGATGGGTTTGCCGGCAAAATATGTAAGCGGCTATTTGGAAACATTAGCCCCTGCCGGGAAAGAAAAACTTACCGGTGTGGATGCCTCTCATGCATGGATATCAGTATTTATTCCCGGGATGGGCTGGGTCGATTTTGATCCTACCAATAACCAACCCGCAAACGAACAATACATTACCATCGGCTGGGGCCGCGATTATTTTGATATCATTCCGTTGAAAGGTGTGATCATGAGCAGCAACCCGCATGAGTTGACAGTGTCAGTGGATGTGAAGAGGTTGGAGGAATAATTTACCGGGCTGTATTATTACTACTAGCAACCCAGTGTTCCAGCGGAACACATCGTGGGTAAAAAAATCATGTGGCGGTCGGCAGCGTTCCGTAGGAACGCATGGTGCTAATATTAAAAATGGATTGCACGAAACGTTCCTACGGAACGTTGGCCGGCTTTACTTTCTGGTTTCTACCTACGAGATGTCCCGATGGGGCAAAGCAAAGACAAAGCAGCAAATCGTTAAAACGGTTTATGCTTTATTGGTACTTTTCATAGCCCACGGTTTAAACCGTGGGCTA
>DATDIX010000151.1:0-43512 GCA_036520835.1 Chitinophagaceae bacterium
CGACGGGGAGGTTTGGCACCTCGATGTCGGTTCGTCACATCCTGGGGCTGGAGAAGGTCCCAAGGGTTCGGCTGTTCGCCGATTAAAGTGGCACGTGAACTGGGTTCAGAACGTCGCAAGACAGTTCGGTCCCTATCTGTGGTGGGCGCAAGTAAATTGAGAGGACATGACCTTAGTACGAGAGGACCGGGTCGTACGTACCGCTGGTGTATCGGTTGTGCCGCCAGGTGCAATGCCGAGTAGCTATGTACGGACAGGATAAACGCTGAAAGCATCTAAGCGTGAAACCTTCCTCAAGATGAGTTTACTTTTAAGGGCCGTCAAAGACTATGACGTTGATAGGCTACAGGTGTAAAAGTGGTAACACTAAAGCCGAGTAGTACTAATTGCCCGTACGCTTTAATTTTTTTATTCATTTTCTAAAAATGATTATATCAGAGACGCCGTCTAACATTTCCCAATATGATCTTATTTCAGTTGACTGGTTAATAAGTTAACAGGTTGAAAAGGACTCCCTGTCAACCAAATACTTTTAAACTTATCAACTCAATGATTTATGGTGGTTTTTCCAAGGGTGTTCACCTCTTCCCATACCGAACAGAGTAGTTAAGCCCCTTATGGCCGATGGTACTGCACAACAATGCGGGAGAGTAGGTAGCTGCCATATTTATTAAGGAGCCCTTCAGTTTACTGAGGGGCTTTTTTATTATGTCGTCGTGTCTTCGGCCGGAAAAGCTTTAGATGAAGGAAGTACTCTGGTAACACACGGCAGTTTTTTTTAACAATCAATAATCAACAGCAAAGACCAATGTTCAAGTGGAGCAGGCTGAAAGTTGAATCAGATTGATTTTATATTAATCCACCCTTAAAGGCTTTGTATAGTTATAAATCAATGTCCAATATTAGTAGCAGCATGGCAATTGCAATAGTTCACATTCCATACCCATTCAGCGGCTGTGGCATTAAAGAACTGTTTATTAAGTATTACAAATTCTATCTGTGTTTATAAGAGAATCATTCCCTGTGAATTCCAAAAGAAGAGTTGGGGAGTAAGAATACTTTTTCCTTATCAGGTATCACGCCGTAGCAACCAGGTCTTATGCAGCATTATGTTTGCTTTGATAATAAGAAGAGATTTTACTGTTCAGATTTTCGGGATGGAATGGCTTTTGCAGATAGTCATTAAAACCCTTACTTGCCAGGTATTCTCTCATTTGCGGAATTACAGCAGCAGTAAATGCAATGGCAGGGATGTTTTTGTTGATCTTCCTGATTTCAGCCAGGGCCTCATAACCATCCATAAGCGGCATGTCAAGGTCAATCAGCAACACATCATATTCATTTTCTTTGAATAATTGAACTGCTTCGAGGCCATTTACTGCCTCATGAATGACAACATCCCAGCGTTGCAGGAATTTACGGGTTATCATCATATTCATCTGGCTGTCTTCAGCCACAAGCACCCTGGCACCTTTAAGTGAGATCAGGGAAGCGGGCTTCTTTTCAATCACTTCACTTTTCTCGCATATTGGTACGTGAATAGTAAAGAAGAAATGACTTCCTTTACCCGGTTCACTTTCAAGTTGCAAGTTGCCTCCAAGTTTCAGAACGATATTTTTACTGATGGTCAGGCCAAGCCCGGTGCCTCCGAATCTACGTGTTGTAGAGGTTTCAGCCTGGTTGAATGCATCGAATATTGCCTGCTGGTGTTCCTTGCTCATACCGATACCGGTATCCTGTAATGAAAAATAAATATCTGCCGTGTTATTATCGGATGAAACGAGTTTTGCTGAAAGCTTTACATAACCTTTCTCTGTAAATTTGAGCGAATTCCCTATCAGGTTTGTCAATACCTGGCGCAATCTTGTTTCATCACTCCTGAAGAATTGGTCAAGCTTGCTATCTATGTCAAACTCAAAGTGGACGCTTTTGCCGTCAAACTGGCTTTTGAAAACAGTATAAATTTTATCCAGCACCATTTTCATATTGAATTCTTCATTGGCAAGCTCCATTTTTCCCGCTTCTATTTTGCTGAAATCGAGTACGTCGTTTACTACATTCAGCATATGCTCAGATGAATATTTGAGTACTTTCAGGTTTTGCTGCTGTTCGGGCAATGAAGGTTCCTCCAGCATGAGGTTCACGGTTCCGATTATTCCATTCAGTGGTGTGCGCATTTCATGGCTCATGTTAGAGAGAAATCTCGATTTAGCCAGTACCGCACTGTCTGCTTTTTGTTTGGCTTCGGATAATTCGAGTTTCTGGCGCTCCGCCTCCTGCCATACATCCACCAGTTGTCTTCCGCTTTTATTGATATGAAAAACAGCAAAGAATACAAATGTAATGGTGATAGCAAAAGACAGGAAGTAATTCAATGTACTGATAAAAGGAAACCATTTTTCATCAATATTTTCAGCCATGAAGTACTGATGCGGCAACATAAAAGCACATATAGCACAGCTTACTGAAATAGACAGGTTTATCAATGCATTCGGAAGATCCTTTTCAAGGTCATAATATAACGTATAGGCAATAAAGGCCGGGAAATAAAAGAAGATGAAATAAAAACCAATGTTTAGTGTGTTACAAATAAAAAAAAGCAAAACACTGAACGTGGTAATAAAAATGGACCGTGCCATATTGTAATGCCTTTTCCCATTGAGCCAGAATCCAATGATACCCGTTACCAGCATCAGTAATGTCATTACTGTCAGGAAGCGGGAATGGAACACAAAACTCAGGACAACATATAGAACGTAGAAGGACTGGCAAAACAGACCAATAAAGTTGGAGAACCGTACCCGGTGCATCTCATAAACGGGTGCGTTATCATGCACTCCCAGCCCAAGTACATAATTGTAAATTTTTTTTATGGCACCTATTGGGTTTATCATAGTTATGGCTTCATTAAGTTTCGCGGCTTACATCAATCGCTTAGGGCCACAAAAGAGGTTAGTAAATAGGATATGGTTTTAATCTCATTCATTCAGTTATATATTGAAAATAGTAATTATTTATACTTGCTGTTTGCTCAGTTCACTTTTTTGTTGAAAGTCCTTTTTTGGAATTAGTCTTTCTGAAAGCTTTTGCAACGGCAATTCGTCTGCTGCGCTGCTTTGAACCTGGTCATAATCCTCCCACATGGTATTGAAAAGCCTGTCCAGGGATGATGTGATCAGCCCATAATTTTTCACATACCTGGCATGATGCATGGCATGGTAGGTTGGTGTGTTGATGATCCTGCCTATCCATGTTTGTGCATATCCTGGTTTACGGATTTCTATATTGGAATGACCAAGTGCATTGGTAACGAAATAGAATAAATAATATGCGACTATACCGTATAAGGATATAGGAATAAGGGAGGACAGGGCCGCGACAGGAACTATGATGCCAACAGAGAAGATAAGTTTTTCCAAAAAAGAGAAGGAAATTGAACTCATCGGGTTGGTAATTTTTGATTTATGATGTTCCCTGTGTATCCACAACAACGATTTATGGTGCATAAGGCGATGGGAGAAATAATGCCATATCTCTGTCCATACAAAAACAATTGCAAAAGTGTATGTAAAGTTTAATAGTGTTGTAGAAGGGTCTTTCAGGAAACCAGAATACAATGCAAGCCAGATCAGGCCTGCATGCAGGGGAGAGGTAAGCCAGGAATTATTCAATTCTTCTTTGAGCTGGTCCTGGTTTACAGCAACATTATAAATACGCCTTACTTTTCTTGACTTGTAGATATAGATGAAACCGAAAACAATTAAATGGTTCGCTACAGCCAGAAACGAAAGAATAAGTATATTGGTCATAGTGCGTAATTTAACTTGCAGCTTTAGCAGACGCCGCATTCGGCGGAGACAATGTCACTCGTTTATATTTTACAGGTTTTTTATTGTTATTTCTGAACTTATAGATAAATGTTTCCAGCACGCCTACAAAAAAGTCAGTTCTTGCACCGATAAATATCCAGCTCGTCCTCATCGTTCCGTCAAACATCAGTTCTTCTTTGTGTAGCAACTTGGATTTCTTGGGATATCCGTAGATATTCGCCAGGCTTTTTGCAATAGTTCCATACATAAGCATCTTTTCTTTCTGCATGCTCACCTTTACAGCAAACAACAACCAGAACCAATAACCCCAGAAGCCTTTCCTGCTCTTGACAGACAGCCAGAAGCAATTAAGCTCACAATAGCTCGTTCCTTCCACAAAATCATACAGCTTTTTCTTGCTTTCTTCACCCGCAAATACTTCGATGGTACGGTAGGGATTTGTATTTCCCAGTACAAATCCGCCACACATGCGGTTTTTGAGGTTGAATGCAGCATATACTGTTCGTTCCTTCAAAAAATCCTCAGAGACGTTCAGGCCTGAAACACTAATGTATTTCGCTCTGAAATCTTTTAACAAATGCTCATCGGTAATTTTTTTCAGGAACAGTATTTTGGATAGATTGGGAAACAAATACATCCGCTTTTTTGCAGGTTTTATCGTTTCTGCAGGTTTCGCCACTTCCTTTATTGGCTTCACCATGGCTTTAAGCAGGTTGGATCTAAACTCCCTTGAAAAAGCGGTTATGGCTTCAGCTTCACTGTTCATCAATGAAATGGATTCAGAGAGACTGATATCCTCGTGCATTCTGTTACGCTTGTCAAAGAACTTGGGAGTCTTTATCAATTTGAATTCTTCTTCTATGATTTCTTTCGTCAGCTTTCTTTTCTGAAGTATAGATCCCATTTTACAGATAAGGTAATCCATACTGCCCCTTTGGCCTTTTCCCATAACTTTTGAAACGCTTTCAAAAAACATTTCCAGTCTCGACTTCGGAATATTCTTCGAATAGATTGTCCATTCAGGTCTTTCAATCAGCCTTGACCAGTTAATGTTGTCGTCTACATCAGCAGCCCTATTGGTGCCAAGAATGATTTCCGCTACGTTTTCCCAGACCCTTGCAAGGTTAGTTGCTTCGTCAGCCGTTTGATCCAGGTAATCGGCTATTTTCAAATCTCTTTCCTCAGCATTCTTAAGAAAGTTAAAAACCCAAAAATCAGGACTAATAGAAAGTTGCATAAAAGCCATTTAATTAATTGATGTTGTTTTCATTGCCTGCTGTACTTAATTAGCCCGCTGCCATTCTGTAGTACGCCCGAACCATGAGATACCTACGTATCCGCGCAATGACAGAATGTTGCCTTTAAGTTTTAACGTACAATCATAAGTCTTACCATTTTCAGGATCATAAATTGTTCCATCGTCATAAGTATTGCCGTCTTTTTCACAGCCTTTTAAAATTATCTTGCCTACGATAGGCTGGGTTTGCAAATCAGATTTGGGATTGTTTTCGTCCAACTTTACTTTACCGTTTTTTAAAGGGTCTTTCAGCCATATTATTTGACCGTAAAACTTTCCGTCGCTCTTTTTAAAAACATGGATCTTCGCATCCTTTTTATCATTGAACCAAACACCTTCGATGGGATCGGTCTGTGCACTTGCAATACCGGTAATACTCAACAGCACCACCGTAAGAAGTCCTATTTGCATCATTGATTTTCTCAGGGTATACATATGAATAGTTTAAGTTATTTAATGGTGAATAGTTTAATTATTTTAAATATTCTTAAGGGAAACTCACGCCTTTGTAACTGGTGGCATCAATTTGTGGAATGGTCGAGACATACTTTGCATTGATCGCTTTGATAAATTCATTAGCCAGGAATGCATTTCCAATAGGTGTAAGGTCAACGCCATCAAGAGAAAAAATACCACCTGAAACGAATTGTGCGTTCATACCAATACCATTGTACATAATACCAGCTTGTGCCCGGCTCATAAATGCATTTACATCTACAAAGGCAAGACCTTTGGCATCTGCAACAGATTTCAACTTGGTATTATATGCGCTGATCGCATTATTTATCTCCGTCAATTCAGTTTCAGTTAATACATATTGATGCGGGATAGGCTTCATAGAACCCCATCCTGCGCATTTCAGTGAATCCTGGGGAACGGTCAAAAGAACCATTTCCGTCGCTTTGATCTGTCTTATTCCCGCAGGAGCAGTTGCATCCTGTATCATAAAGCCATTACTGCCCGCATGGAAAGGAATATCAAGAGCCGCATAAGCTGCGGTCAGTGCGGCTGCATTAGCCGCGTCGAGCATCAATCCGTTAGGAGGAATGGTTGTAAAATAAGGAAGGGTATGGATGCCAGGTATATTCGCTATTACGCCTTTTGCGCCAAATGCAGTAAGTGTATTGACAATGGCATCAATGCTTTCATCAAAGCCGTATCCTGCAGGACCTGCAGAAGGTGTGATCGCATCTGCAGCAGCTCCTGCAAGTGCATAACCCATTACATCATCACTACCGATAAACAGGGAGAAAAAGGTCGGACCCTGTGAAGCAGCATCAGATAAGACGGAAGCCGATTGAGGATTTGCTGTCATTCGCGTAAAAAAGGGATTGAAATTTCCAGCACCCTGGGTATAATCGCCATAGCCAGGGTACACGGCTGTCGTTGCTTTTAAACCGGGAACGCTGATATTGTTAAATGGCCCATCTGCGGCAACACTTGTTGTGAAAATACCCAGGTCACCACTTGCTTGCGCATATACCGGTGCCAGCGAAGTAATGCCTGCACAATCCGTAAATGGTGCCAGTACATACCGGGCATTCAGTGATGCGCCAATACCGACAGAGGCGACAGGCACAAGTGGCTGTTTGAAATTACCACCACCGATCAGTTTAAATTGTTGTGCAAGGAGATTTGGATAAGAAACCACCTGGCCATTATAGTATAATGCATTATCTGTATAACCTGCAGAAATAGAACTTCCGACGGATACATATTTGCTTGCATCGAGGCTTCCTTTCTGTATAGCCGGCGCATCTACCTGCCGTTTACAGGAGGAAAACGCGATTACAATAAAGCCTATTGAACAGATTTTATAGAGATGAGTTTTCATTTTCACGTAGGATTATAGATTAAAAATTATAGTTTATAGACAAGCCAGGCATGTAGATATCGGTACTGTATGTACCACTAAGCTGGGTTTGAATATTTGTGTCACTTCTTTTCATTCTCTGGAAAGTAAATGATGCATCTGCCGTTAAATGTTTGCTTAGTTTATAGCCCAGGCCGATAGAATAATTGAAATGCGTTGCATCCGGAACATCGGGACTGACGTAGCCATCCTTTACAGGGGAAACGAGGTATTTGATCCCTGCACGGGCATCTAATTTTTCACAAATTGAATATTGTCCACCCAAGCGGAGGGCATATCCATTTTGATAATTGCGGGCCGACCTGGTATCTTGTAATTCAGGTGTATTATTTTTAAAATCGAAGACAAGTGAGTCAAATGTGTTCCACCCGATCAGGCTGGCGTCAAATGCTATGGTCAGTTTTTTGGTTGCAGTAATACCAGCCCCTAAAGTGATAATCTTAGGAAGTGAAAGGCTGGTAGAAAAATCTCCGGAAGGGAAACTCCCTGCAAGGGAAGCTGGTACCGTAAAGTTGGCCTCGCCTTTATTAACATCCATAGTAACCCCTGAATGATAGGTAAGTCCTAATGAAAGAACAGAAGTTGGTTTATAATAGATCCCTGCATTGAATCCATAGCCTTTTGCATTTCCTTTCAGTTCGGCTTTACCAAAATTCCCTGCATTGTCTGTTAAAGGCATATCCTGTTGCAGGTTTACTTTTCCTGTACCATATACGAAGCCGGCACCGATGCCCAGCTTTTCGTTGATCTTATAACTGGCAGTAGGTTGCAGGTATACAGCAAACAACTGCAGGTGAGTCATAACAAACCGGCCGGTCCAACCTTTCTCCCAATCTATAGTACTACCAAATGGTGTATAGGCGGCAAAACCATATTTGAACTTGCTTTTCTTTTCACCAAACACAATGTAGCCGGTAAAAGGATAACTGACCGGGGACTTTGTTTCAGACACAACAGAAGACGATCCGTCTGTATACTGTCCATGAGAAATCACAGGTGTGGCTCCGACAGAAATACTGTTCTGAAGGAAAGGGACCGCACCGGGATTGTAAAACAAAGAAGCACCATCCTGGGCCAGGCCTGTGCCTGCACCGGCCATCGCTTGTTGCTTTTGACCCTGTAGACTTACCTGGAAGCCCTGGGCCTCAACTAAGAAAGGAAGTCCGAACATAAGAAGGAAGACTAATTTTTTCATAAGAAATTCAATTATGGTGGTTAGAACTTAAAAAAATATTATGGATTTAACCGGGGAAACAACCCGGTTTCAATTGTAACAGAGCAGGAATTTTTTTGTGGCGGCAACATTTCCTGAAGATGGAAATGTAACGAACGGGATAATTCAGTTCGTAGTAATACACGTAAGGATACGAAGTTTTTCATAAAGGATACGAATATTGAAATTTGGTACAATCACAGATCAAACGCACAACGGGTATAAAATTATATAATATAATGGTATTTGCAAGTATTTACAGATAGAAACGAATTAAATGTTTGGCTTATTGTTTAGTGAATATACTAGCCGTTATTTTTAAAGTATTATTTGTGTTGACTTCCATTTCTTTGACTTCCTGCATTCCTGTCGTAGTTATACGAATTCACACCGTAATTTTTTTTGACTTTAGCTTTGCATGGAGGAAAATAATCCGGCTTGCAGCTTCTTGTCCCTGTATTTTTTCATGCGATCATCGTAAAAAAACCTTTACAGGAAAATTCTTATCCCTGATCAATCAATTCAACATGCAGCAGACGGGCTGGAACAATTATTCCGGTGAAAGGATAAAAGATAATGTAAAAGAAAATATACCGGGCCTGCAATTTATTAAAGCTTTAAGGCCGGTGACTTACAATTTTAGCCTCGCAAAAGAAAATGATGTTTTAGGAAGAAAAAATGATACTGCAACCCGGAGAGGTAAATATGGTATTGAAAAATAAACTTCTCCGGTTTTATAGCATGGTATTGCACTACAATGCGGGAGTCCCAATTTTCATCGGGATAAAATCCGGTAGCTGCCATATTTATTAAGAGCCCCTCAGTCCTGAGTTTATCGAAGGATCTGAGGGGCTTTTTATTTTTCCGGTAAGCTTAAAAGAAGGAACTTAACGGTGTAATCCATTTCTTTTTCGAACAGATAAATGCAGGCGTGGGCATATGAAACACCTAGTTTATTATACAGGGTTCATTCTTTTGTTCATCCTATTATTGCAATTATCCTGCAAGAAAGAATACTCCTGCGAAGGGTGCATAAACGGTAATAAACCGCCGATAGCCAATGCTGGGTCTAACAAGGTGATCACTTTACCAACCGACAGCATTTTGCTGGATGGAAGTAATTCCAGTGATCCCGATGGTACAATAAGTAGTTTTCTCTGGAAAAAAATTACCGGCCCCCCTGCATATACATTAATCAGCGCATCTTCCACGATAACCAAAGCAAAAAACCTGGTTGCCGGCATTTATCAGTTTGAATTAAAAGTAACGGATGACAAAGGTCTTTCTGCAACAGATACATTATCTGTTACGGTGAATGCGACAGCAGTGCAGAACAGGCCGCCCATTGCCAATGCCGGGCCCGATCAAAACATCGTGTTACCCGCTAACTCAGCGACTCTTGATGGAAACGGTTCTACTGATCCTGATAATAATATCGTCAGCTATACCTGGACAAGGATCTCAGGGGCTTCCTCATTCCTGCTGACAAACCTGTCCCCGTCAAAAGTGCAGATAACTGGCCTCGCTGCAGGTATCCATGTGTTCGAATTAAAAGTAACCGATGCAGGTGGCCTGTTTTCTAAAGATACGATGGTACTAACGGTGACGAATACCCCGGTTACAGGATGGGGTGATGCAGGAGCCGATATGATCATTACCCTGCCCCTGGACTCGGCATGGATCAACGGCTACTATACTGATGTGCCAATACCAGGACACCAATGGACCAAAATATCCGGTCCGGCCACTTTCGTCATTACCCAACCACAAGCACCTGCAACCCTTATCAAAAACCTGGTGGCCGGTATGTATCAATTCCGGCTGGAGATTAATACCAGCAGCGGGTTGATAGCAGACACCATGACATTAACTGTTCTGAATGATCCTTCAGATCCAAACACCATTACCTATAGAGATCTATCCTGGACTATCGGCGATCCATATGGGAATGGAATTAATTCTTTACTTCTTGCCAAACCAGATTGGTTTGATCTCAGTACAAGCCATTCAATCACCGCCTACCTTCAACTGGATGCAGGTGGACCCTGGATCACCATGCCTTTTGGCAGTGCCGGGTTCACGTATCAGCAAGCTTGTTACGTCACCTGCCTTTATCGTATGTGGCTCGTGCCTACTCCGCAGGACATGACCTGGGTAGGCAGGAAATCTTCGATCAAGATCAAAATATTGTAGCTGAAATGACTGGTTCCTTGTATGATGGACAGCCTAAACCGGGCGGGTTGAATCATTTTGTTATCTAATGATTTTCAGCAATCTTTGCCGGTGAAAATGACAAAGAAAGAAAGGATCATATTGTTTCTCCTGGCAGCCCTGAATTTTACGCATATACTCGACTTTATGATCATGATGCCGCTGGGAAATTACCTGATGCCCTCTTTTAATATTTCTGCCAAACAATTCAGTTTTCTTGTCAGCGCTTATTCTATCAGCGCTGCTATCTCAGGGTTTGTGGCTGCTTTTATCGTAGACCATTTTGACCGCAAAAAAATACTGGCCTGGTCATATATAGGCTTTCTTATAGGCACCATTGCCTGCGGGATAGCTCCTACCTACGATCTATTATTCTATGCCAGGATCCTGGCCGGCATCTTTGGGGGTATCATTGGCGCACAGGTTTTTTCCATCATTGCCGATATTTTCCCCTACGAAAGAAGGGGGGTGGCAATGGGTTCAGTAATGAGTGCTTTTGCGGTTGCTTCGATTTTAGGCGTCCCGTTTTCTTTATACCTGACAAATATCTTTCATGATGACTGGCACCTGCCTTTCTTATTCGTCGGTGGATTGGGTGTTGTTCTTGTTCCGCTGATCATCAGGTTTATTCCCCCGATGGATGGGCATATACAGGAGTCCGGGCAAAAAGACCCGCCGCTGAAAATGGTCGGTAATATTTTACGATCCCCGGGCCAACGTTCTGCATTGATATTTTCCTGCCTGCTGATGATGGGTCATTTCCTGATCATTCCTTTTATTAATCCTTACCTGGAATTCAATAAAGGCTTTTCAAAAGATCTTACACCCATGATCTACCTGGTGGGAGGAAGCGCCTCGTTGATCGCAGCAATTTATCTTGGACGTGTTGCTGACAAGATTGGTAAGCTACCGGTGTTTTCAGTATCTGTGTTTTTGTCCTTGTTCATGGTATTGATCATTACTAAAATGCCCACCGTTCCATTTTCGGTAGTACTTCTCTTTTTTGCAGTATGGTTCATACTCGCAACTGGCAGGGCGGTTACTGCACAAGCTATGATCAGCGAAGTAGTGAAACCCGAACAGCGGGGAAGTTTTATGAGTTTTAATGGCAGTGTACAGCAATTAGGTACCAGTATTGCTTCTGTCGCTGCCGGATTGATCGTAGTCAAAGACAATACAGGAAAACTACAGCGATATGAGTGGCTCGGCTATTTAAGTATTATTGTACTGCTAGGCAGTATGATATTGGGTCGTTATATTTTTAAGAAAATGGATAAGACCGAAGACGAGATAAAGATCGAACATGAATTACTCCAGGAAGCAGAAACTGCCTGACCTTTATTTTACCACCCTGTAAACAGGATACCTCATATAAGCCGGCTCGAACCATTGGGAATTTTGATACACAAAATTCAGTTGCGCCCTGCTATCTTTGGCAAAAGCTGTATCTGTTGTTCTTCTTTGTTCCAGTCTTTGTTTCAGTTCAGGGTTGTTTTTTAAATAGTCAGCAGCGATATCTTCAAAAGCATAAGCAGAGTAACCTTCCTTCTGGCCGAGGATCGCATCAAAATAATTCCAGCTAAAATAAGAGTCTTCCGCCTGCGGTTCCAATGTTTCTATTAAGAAGCGATTAGCGGTTTGATTCAATGCTATATACCAGTCGCCTTTCCGGAAACTGATCTTTTGCAGGCTGGTAGCGGTTTTTACCTCACTGTTCATATGGTGCATCTCGTATTGACGGGTTGCCGTTTTATAATCTTCGATCTTATATACTTCCACTTCAATGACCGTATCTTTTTTTAACTGGCTCATCTGCACTTTATTCAGTTTTAAGAGCTCAATTACTTTCCACCATCCCTGCGGAATGATATAGGCCACCGGTTTTTTCACCGTTGCTTTTACCGGGAAATAATTGAATATACTGATTGTCTTTTCAAATGGCTTACTGCGATCATAATATAACCTGGGCAAACCGGATACCTCGCTTGGTTTGCGGTCCGATTCAAATCCTTTAAATAATACTTCTTTGAACTTTGAACGGTCTAATGCCCAGCTGATGGGAAATTCAACTGCTGACCGCACGGATTGTTTGGTTTGATCCCTCAGTTTTTTTATCTGTACACTGTTCTTTGCCGTGAATTCAATAAAAGATTGCATTAACGCATAGGTTGATCTTACTCTCCGGTCATAGGGTTTGAGCATATGTGTTTCAGGAACAAAAGAAAATGTATGCCACAATGCAGCATAGCCGCTTCCATACCGCGGACTATCCCAATATTCCGGCCAGCCGTTCTCCGGCTTATCACCAAAATGATTGACATAGGGAATAAGATCATATCCTTTTTGCTTCATGGAAGAATAAAGGGCAGGTTCAAATTCTTTATCAAGGTAATCACCCATTACTCCGCCCAGCTTATTATGCTGCGTACTAAGCAAAGTCATCACATGCTGGTAATCGGCGCCATTGCTTACATGGTTGTCAATAAATACATCCGGATCGGTGAGATGAAATATTTCTGTAAAAGCCCTCGCATCCTTTGAATCGCATTTGATAAAATCCCGGTTCAGGTCAAGGTTTTGTGAGTTGCCGCGAAACCCGAATTCTTCAGGCCCATCCTGGTCAACACGATAATTGGCGCTTCGGTTAAGACAGCCGCCGATATTATAAATGGGGATGATAGCTAACACTACATTGTCGGCTATTTTGTATTTGTTGATTACAATATCTCTTGCTAGTAACATACTGGCATCTACCCCATCCGGTTCGCCGGGATGAATGCCATTATTGATAAGAAGGATACGCTTGTTATTCTTCCGGATATTGTCAAAATTATAATCACCGTTGTTAGACACCACGATAAGATGCAGGGGATAACCGGCATCGGTCATTGCCATCGTCAGCATTTTTACTTTGCCCGATTTCTCATCAAGTTTTTTCCACCATTCAATTATTTCAAAGTATGTGGGTGTTTGTGTGCCTTTTGATTGCTCAAATTTCGTTGTGATGTTTTGGGAGTAGGACGACAATACTACGAATAACGACAAAAACAAATGAGTAAAAGATTTTTGCATAATTGATGATTAGAGTTACAGAACGATGAACGGAGCGTCGCAACAAAAGTTCAATCAAGGTACGGAAGTTGGTAAAACACTTCTTTGCTAATCTACGGCCTTCAAAAATAAAAAAAGGCATCCGCCAGCTGGGGGATGCCTTTTAAAATAATTTATGGAGAAAGCTTACTTAGATGCGGTTACTTTCCTGGTCAGCTTGCTTTTCAGGTTAGCGGCTTTATTCTTATGGATAATGCCACGTTTTGCCAGCTTATCGATCATTGAAGCTACCTCAGGCAATTTTTTGCCTGCTTCCTTTCCTTTTAATTCTTTCAGGTCGCGGATCGCATTACGGGTAGTCTTTCCGTAGTACTTATTTCTTTCCCGGCGTTTGGAAGCCTGACGCACATCTTTTTTGGTAGCACTGTGATTAGCCATTTTCTATCAATTTTAAAGGAGGGCAAAGGTAAGCCCGGGTGCCTTAACTACCAAATTTTCAAGGCTTTTAGTTCATAAAGTTTAAGAGTGCCGGGGATACCTCATTTTCAGGCAAAATAGCCCCTGATTTTCAGACTTTTTAAGCGATATTTGTCTCCCCAAATCCCCACATAAACCTCCAGATTCATGAAGGATTTCTCTTATATCACGAACTCTCACCCGGAATACATCGAAAACCTCTACAAAGATTTTGTAAAAGACCCGGCCAGTGTTGACCCGGAAATGAAGAAATTTTTTGAAGGATTTGATTTTGCTATTGGAAACAGTAAGACCGGTTCTAACGGGAATGGCGCTGCTGCTCCGGCAACAACTATTTCTGTTACTACTGCGGACGGAATTAACTGGAAAAAAGAACTTGGCGCTTACAGGATGATACTTGGTTACCGGAACAAAGGCCACCTGATCGCTAAAACAAACCCCATTCGTGAAAGAAAGGACCGTGATGCGAACCTGAACCTTTCATTTTTTAATCTTACTGAGGAAGACCTTGATAAAACATTCCAGGTAGGAGAACGGATCGGTATTGGCGCCACTACATTGAGAAATATATGGGCACACCTCGAAAATGTCTATGCGAATCATGTCGGCATTGAATACAAGTATATCAGCAACCAGGAAAAGGTAAACTGGCTGACCAATGAAATGGAAAAGAAGTTTTCTGATCCTGTACCATTGGAAAAGAAAAAGCGGATACTGGAAAAGTTGAACCAGGGGGTGATGTTTGAAAAGTTCCTGCATACAAAATATGTAGGCCAAAAAAGATTTTCCCTGGAAGGAGGCGAAACAACTATTGCTGCATTAGATGCGATTATTAATACGGTGGCCGATCATGATGTGCAGGAAGTAGTGATTGGTATGGCCCACCGAGGCAGGCTGAATATACTGGCCAATATCATGGGTAAAACCTATGAACAGATATTCAGTGAATTTGAAGGCACGGCCCAGATGGACCAGACCATGGGAAGCGGTGATGTGAAGTATCACATGGGTTTTGGAAGTGAAGTGACGACAATGAATGGCAAAACAGTTCACCTGAAACTGATGCCGAATCCTTCGCACCTCGAAGCAGTTGATCCCGTTGTAGCCGGTTTTGCCAGAGCAAAAGCCGATGTAATGTATAAATCGGATTACGATAAGATACTTCCTATACTTATACATGGTGATGCATCAGTGGCCGGGCAGGGAATAGTGTATGAACTGATACAGATGAGCAAACTGAGTGGTTATGCTGTTGGCGGCACTCTTCATTTTGTGATCAATAACCAGATAGGGTTCACCACAGATTTTGATGAGGCCAGGAGTTCTGATTATTGTACTTCATTGGCAGCAGCGGTGCAGGCTCCTGTATTTCATGTGAACGGTGATGACCCAGAAGCGGTATTAAAATGCGCCGAGATCGCTTCCCGTTACCGCCAGCAATTCAACAGTGATGTTTTCATTGATATGGTTTGCTATCGCCGTCACGGACATAATGAAGGTGATGACCCAAAATTCACACAGCCGCATTTGTATGCACTGATAGATAAACATGCCAATCCCCGTGAAGTGTATGTAAAATATTTGCTGGAAAATGGCGAACCCGATGCAAAGGAACTGGCCAAAGAAATGGAAAAGAAATTCTGGGCCGACCTGCAGGAAAGACTCGATGACGTAAAGCAAAAACCTTTGCCTTATCATTATCAGCAACCTGAACTATGGTGGAGAAGCCTGAGAAGAGCAACAGATGAAGATTTTGACCGTTCACCGGTTACCGCTATCAGCGAGGAGAATTTTACAAAAGTGTTTGATGCAATGATGAAATGGCCGGATGATTTCAAGCCATTAAGAAAAGTAGAGAAGATCATACAGGATAAACTAAAATTATTCCAGACCGAACAAAAACTGGATTGGGCAAGCGGTGAGCTGATGGCTTACGGTAGCCTGATGCTCGAAGGCAATGATGTAAGAATGAGCGGACAGGATGTTCGTCGTGGTACTTTCTCCCATCGTCACGCCGTATTGCGTGATGAGAATAATGATGAAGCCTATAACCGGCTCAGCCGCATTCCGGGAGCAAATGGTGAATTCAGGATATTCAATTCCCTGCTGAGTGAATATGCGGTGCTGGGTTTTGAGTATGGCTATTCATTGGCGAATCCACATGCACTGGTGCTGTGGGAAGCGCAGTTCGGTGATTTCAGCAATGTAGCACAGTCCATGATCGACCAGTTCATTACGGCAGGTGAGCAGAAATGGAACCGTATGAATGGGTTGACGCTGTTGTTGCCGCATGGCTATGAAGGGCAGGGACCGGAACACAGCAGCGCTAAGATGGAAAGATTTCTCCAGTCATGTGCTGAGTTGAATATGGTAGCGACAAACATTACTACCTCGGCCAACTTCTTCCATGTATTGCGACGGCAGATCGCATGGCCTTTCCGTAAACCGCTGATTAATTTTGCACCCAAAGCCAATCTTCGTCACCCCGGAACTTATTCGTTGAAAGAAGAATTTTTGAATGGCAGTTTTAAAGAAGTGATTGATGATTCGTTTGCAGATGTAAATAAAGTAAGAAAGGTTTTATTCTGCAGTGGTAAAATATATTTTGACATGGCCGAACGGCAGCAGAAAGAAAACAGGAATGATATTGCCATTATCCGTTTGGAACAATTATACCCATTGCCGTTAAAGCAACTGGAAGAGCTGAATAAGAAGTATAACAGTGCCACCTGGTTCTGGGTGCAGGAAGAACCGCTTAATATGGGCGCCGCTTCTTTCCTGAAAATGAATCTTAACGGTATTGATTTCGGGGTGATCAGCCGCCAGCCATCGGCTGCGACGGCAACCGGTTATGCGAAAGTACATGCGCAGGAACAGTCCGAGATCATTGAAACAGCATTTAGTATTTAAAACCCCTAACCCCTAAAGGGGAATTAGGAGAATGCCATTATTTTTGGAAAGCAGTTATTAAATAAAGTATTTACTAAATTCTCCCTTTTGGGAGTTGGAGGACAATATGACTGATATAAAAGTGCCAACAGTAGGGGAATCCATCAGTGAAGTGACATTATTGAAATGGCTGAAGAAAGATGGGGAGTACGTGGACAGGGATGAAGTGATCGCTGAACTGGAAAGCGAGAAAGCAACCTTTGAAGTAAATGCTGAGAAAGCAGGGGTATTAAAAACATCTGCACAGGAAGGAGATACATTGAAAATCGGTGACCTGCTGGCAAGTATAGATGAATCTGCAGCAAAGCCGGCGGAGTCAGAAGCCGCAAGCCAGAAAAAGGAAGAGACCAAAAAAGCAGAAGTGACTTCATCGAATGGACAAGGGGTGAAGACAGTTAAGGCGGAGTCCCCGGTTGCTGAGGTAAAAGCAACGCCGGTTGCATCTGCTATAATTACGGATAAAAAAGTTTCGGTTTCTTCTATATCCCCTTCAGGAGTCGGAGGCAAGATATTGAAGGATGATGTGCTGGCTGCCTTATCCACCCCGGGGAAGAAAGCTTTTGCAGGTACAGAGTTGTTTAGTCGTAATGTTCGTGCAGAGAAGATGAGTAACCTGCGCAAGACCATTTCAAGAAGATTGGTTGAAGCCAAGAATACTACGGCCATGCTCACCACTTTTAATGAAGTGGATATGAGCCGGATCATGGAGATACGCAATAAGCATAAGGATAAATTCAAAGAGAAACATGGGGTTGGCCTGGGCTTTATGAGCTTTTTTGCCAAAGCCTGCGCTGTGGCGCTGGCCGAATGGCCTACTGTTAATGCATATATTGACGGCGACCAGTTGTTGTATCATGATTATGCCGATATCAGTATTGCTGTCAGTACACCCCGGGGATTGACGGTACCGGTTATCCGTAATGTAGAAAGTCTTGGCATGGCAGATATTGAAAAGAAAGTGGTTGAATTAGCTGGCAAAGCAAGGGACAGCAAACTGACAACAGAGGATCTGACCGGTGGCACATTTACTATTACCAATGGAGGTGTATTCGGATCGCTTATGAGTACACCGATCATTAATATTCCGCAAAGCGCCATACTGGGAATGCATAAGATACAGGAAAGACCGATGGTGGTCAACGGGCAGGTGGTTGTAAAGCCGATGATGTACCTGGCGTTGAGTTATGATCACCGGATCATTGATGGCAGGGAATCAGTGAGTTTTTTGGTAAGGGTAAAAGAATTGCTGGAAAATCCTGAGCAGTTACTGATCGGGAAAGACCCGGTGAAGACATTGCTTGAATTATAATATTCTAACCCCCGGAGGGGCATATAAGTTTTTGTCTGTAATGCCTGTTCTTTTTGAGCAGGCATTTGATTTATGGATTTTGTAATTGAATGAGCAGATATTATTCATACCTGAACACAGCACAAGAGATCCTTCGCCGGTATAAAAGTGAAGAACCCTTTGCTTCATTCCTGAAAAAGTTCTTTTCGCTGAATAAAAAATACGGTTCAAAAGACCGGAAGCAGATCAGTCATTTATGTTACTGCTATTTCCGTATCGGTAAATTGAATACCAGCCTTCCTGACGAAGAAAGAATATTGACCGGCTTATTTCTTTGTTCTGATAATTCAAATGAAATATTGGAGCAGCTTAAGCCGGAATGGAATGAAAAAGTGACAACGCCGGTTGCTGAAAAACTTTCCTTGCTTCACCTTGATACTATACAGGACATATTCCCGTTTGCTGATGAGTTGAGTGATGGTATTGAAAAAGAGTCATTCATCCTTTCACATATCATACAACCCGACCTGTTTATCCGCCTGCGGCCCGGTAAGGAGGATATAGTGAAACAAAAACTAAAAGAAGCCGGGATTGATTTTACGATTGTCTCTGACACATGTATTGCATTACCTAATGCTTCAAAGATCGATTCAATAATAGAATTAAATAAAGAAGCAGTTGTCCAGGATTTGAGTTCACAAAGGATAGCAGAATTTATTCCATTCCCCTCATCAAATAACCGATCAAAAATATCTGCCTGGGATTGCTGTGCTGCCAGCGGCGGCAAATCTATTTTGCTTCATGATCTTTACCCCGGTATTGAATTGACTGTTTCAGATGTTCGGGAATCTATTCTTATAAATCTCAAAAAAAGATTCAGTGAAGCCGGAATCTATAAGTACAAAAGTACTGTTGCCGATCTGACAATTTCCGGCTTCCGGCTTCCGGCTTCTGACTTCGGACTTATCATCGCTGATGTTCCCTGCAGCGGCAGCGGTACCTGGGGCCGTACGCCGGAGCAATTATTTTATTTTAAAAAGGAGAAGATCAATGAGTATGCTTCTTTACAGCAAAAGATCGTTTCAAATGTAATACCTCATGTCAAAGCAGGCGGCTATTTCCTTTATATCACCTGTTCGGTCTTTAAGAAAGAGAATGAGGAGGCCGTTGAATTTATCAAACAAAATTTTGGATTCTCCCTGCTGAAAATGGAAATGCTGAAAGGCTATGATAAAAAAGCAGACACCATGTTTGCAGCTTTGCTCCAAAGGCCGTTATAGTTTCAGCAAATCTGCTGAGCCAATTACTTTCTGGTTATTGTAAACAGTGATGATATATTTCCCTTTCGCCAGTTTATTCACCGGTAGGTC
This sequence comes from Chitinophagaceae bacterium, assembly GCA_036520835.1. GTDB lineage: Bacteria > Bacteroidota > Bacteroidia > Chitinophagales > Chitinophagaceae > VBAT01. Next base: position 19,560 of record DATDIX010000151.1, read on the forward strand.
AATGGTTGTTTTGCCGGGGCCTTTTGATTTCCTTAATTGCATCACCAGCCTTCCTTTCATGTCATAAATACTGATGGGCATATTACTGATCGCTGTTCTTGTCTGTATAACCAAAGTAGCATCGCTGCTGGTTGGATTAGGGAGTATTGTTATTTTATCAGCGAAGGGGTCAGGATCATTTGTGCCGGTAGTGGTGCATGCTGAAGCGATGGTCACATTAGCTGTATCAATGAATGCAGCGGCAAATGTAGCTGCCGCCGTATCTATGATCTGCCGGATGCGATAAGAAACCGTTCCGGCCGCTACATTCGTCAACGTATTCGTGAACTGGTAACTATGATTGGCGAGGATATTTCCTGCTTGAGGATTCATATCTGCTATCTTCATATAATCTGCATCACCCGGCGCTTTTCTTTGTACCTCATACTTCATCGCATCCACATCCTTGCTGCTCCAGTTAAGCGTTACATTACATGAATTCACGGTAGCAGTTGAAGTGGCATATTCAATAAGAAGGGTTCTAAAAGCTGCTTTCATATCCGGTATACCATAACCGATCCTGTCATCGGGTGCACTGAATTTGCTTCCTGCTTCTTTCATAGCCCGGATGATACGCATATTATTGAATTCAGGAAAACCCTGCCAGAGGCAAGTTCCCAAACCTGCCATATTCGGACATGCAAATGAAGTACCTGTGCCAACACCTATTGTATTCCCTGTTCCCTGTACCATCGCATTTTGCCCAACGGAAGCGATATCCGGTTTTATCCTTCCGTCAAATGAAGGACCAAAGCTTGAACCTGGCCACAAAACACCGGCGGCAGTTACTGCGCCTACAGCTACTACACTATCGCCATCAGCAGGAGCGATCAGGAAATGCCAGCCATTGGTTCCTTCGTTACCGGCAGATTGAAAAACGATAAGACCTTTTTTGGCGGCAAGGTCAGCGCCTTTGGTACACATGGTTGTATTACCATTCATATCGTTGTATGAATGATTCAATGAGGCGTTATCAAATGTATTGTATCCAACAGAGGAACTGATAATGTCTGCACCGGCACTATCTGCTCTTTCAACGCCGCATACCCAATTGAATTCTTCGATCGGATATTCAGAAGACACATCTTCTGTTTTAAATAAATGAAAATTTGCTTTCGGCGCTTTCCCGATGAATTGACCGGGCATATTGGCCGCAATAGTAGAAAGGCACATCATACCATGCGAATGGTCTTCCACTACACTGGCTTCGCGGTTTACAAAATCCCATGTACTTAGCACCTGCCCGTTAGCAATGATGCTATCCATGGCATCAAGCGTTGTATAATTTAAAAAACCGGCATCCAGTATAGCGATCTGCATTCCCTGGCCGCGCAGACCTATATTATGCAGGAACTCCGCTTTGTGCAGGTGGATCTCGTTGTATGAACCGGCGCCATAATTGAAAAAATCCACTTCCATATCCTGGGTCCTTGCATGGCCCTGGTTTATTGGGGTTAGGACCGGTTCTTTATTTTTTTTGCCGGGGATTGTATTATTTATCCTGGCCGCAATGGCGGTAGTACTTTGCACAAATGGCAATGCATTAACTGCAGCAAGGGCATTGGGGTCGGTTGTATCAATGGCTACTGCATTCAGCCACTTCGAGCTGTTCAGCACAATAACGCCGGGAATATTTTTTATTTGTGTGATATAGGAAGAAGGAACCGGAAGATCGGTACTGTCAATGGCTATACCATATTTTGTTCTCCGGTCAATGGCTCTTGCGGAAAGATAGGCTGAAGGATTTGCAATTGTAAAAGAAGTACCCCCCTTATTTTTTAATTTAATAATGAACCGGGTGAACTGAGCCTGCGACTCATTTACCAACAACACACTTATAATAATGAGGAGTAAAACTTTTTTCATCCGGCATATTTAGCCTTCGAATTTACGCAATAACGGGCATCTAATTATGATCTATCATCCAGAGAGTGATACCAAATCCTGTATAATAAGGACTGGCGCCACTTGGGTTAGGCTGGTATTCCCATAATTCGTACTGGCGGTAAACCAGTCCGACATTCTTGGCATACTTTTCTACTGAACGGTTTTTGTAACCATAATCATTCACACTGAGGACAGGCGCATTTTCAAATTCATCCTGCTGCTCTACGGTAAAAACATCGGTGTAGTTATTATTTCTGTAGCTCCATGACGGTTCAAAACTATCATAAACAAAATCCCAGTCTTCTATGTCAAGGTCGTTACTGAAGTCATAACTGGCAATGTATGGCTCATCCGGCAGGTAGGAATTACCTTTCCATTGAAACCCTTCTCTGATGGGTAAGTGCATTTTAATGACCCGCAGATTATCTTCGATCAGTTCTGCCTGGTCAGCCAAAGGGGTAATGAAATAGGTACCATTAGGGGTCCAGGCCTGTGTACCGGTTGAGTCAGTGATAAACGTGTAGATACGCCATGATGGTCTTCCCAGGTTATCCGTTATTTGCTTGTCTACCACATGTCTTACCTGGTAGCGGTGGATCTCAGTGACGGTACCGAAGCTGGTATATACCAGCGAATCGAGCCGGTAAGTAATATATTTTCCGGGCTGAAGGGGTATCATATAATCGCTGATAGGCTCAGTGATGAACTCTTCTTTTTTATCGGAACAGGAAAATATGGTCACGGAGATAACAGCAAAAATGCCGGTGCGAAGTGCAGGAAGGAATCTCATAAGCGATTTAAGTTGATTCAAGGATACTTGTTGTCTTAAGACATAAGGTAACGGTACTCAATTGTCTATGCCGTAAAACTACAAACAAAATGCGGGGAATCATAACAGCCCCGCTTTGAAACGGATTTTTTGAAACTTTATTGCCTCAACCAGTTGGTAGTCAGGAGTTCGGGGCAGGCCTGGGTATCAGGACCGTGTTTTGTTTGTTTAAGGATTGACCCCTGACTCACTACTCCTGGCTCCCGACTGAATAATACCGCCCCCGATCACATCATCTCCTTCATAAAAAACGGCGCTTTGGCCGGGAGCTATCCCTTTTGCATTTTCATAAAAACGGACCCTTACGCTGTTGTTTCCAGGGTAAATATTTGATAAAGTGCCTTTGTCTTTATACCTGATCTTAGTGACAGCTTCCATGCCCGGGGTGATCATATCATATTTGATCAAATTCAGTTTGGCAACGGTCATTTCATTCTGATCCAGGTCTTCTTCATCGCCCAGCATTACCGTATTATTATCAGGATCAATTTTAGTAACAAAGACTGGTTTACCAAAAGTAATGTCCAGCCCTTTTCTTTGACCGATAGTATAAAAAGGATACCCTTTATGCTTACCTAAAATATTTCCATGCTTATCAATAAAATTTCCACCATCTACTCTTTCTTCCAGCCCTTCCACTCTTCTTTTTAAAAAACCACGATAGTCATTATCGGGCACAAAACAAATTTCGTAGCTCTCGCTTTTCTTTGCCAGTTCAGGATAACCATAGTCCAGCGCCATCTGGCGGATCTGTGTTTTCCTGTAAGGTCCCAATGGCAATAAGGTCCGGCTGAGCAGATCCTGTTGTAAACCCCACAGCACATAACTCTGATCTTTTGTTTCATCAATTGCCTTGCTCACAACAAAGCGACCGTTATCATGCTGGCGCACTTTTCCATAGTGACCTGTTGCAATAAAATCACAACCCAGTGCATCGGCCCTTTTCAGCAGGGCCCTCCATTTGATATGTGTATTGCAAAGCACGCAGGGATTGGGTGTCCGGCCAGCGATATATTCATCCACAAAATTCTCGATCACAAAATCGCCGAACTCTTCCCGGATGTCAAGAATATAATGGGCAAAGCCATGTTCAACAGCGGCCTGCCGGGCATCATTAAATGAATCTACATTACAACAGCCGGTTTCTTTTTTACCACCGCCACTGCTGCTATAGTCCCATGTTTTCATGGTAATGCCGACCACTTCGTAGCCTTCATCATTGAGCATCAGGGCGGTGATGGTACTGTCAATACCGCCGCTCATAGCTACCAGCACTTTTCCTTTTCGGCTCATAGATCACAAAAAATTGAAGCTGCAAAGATACAGCAGAAATTGGTGTTAAAGAGATTAGATGGTGTAGACAATTGTCATTTTAAATTGCGGGCTATCAACCGATTACTTATCTTCCGGAAATATTTGTTTTTTCATGAGCCGGGATTTCAATTTGGAGCAGGAAGCTGAGTATGTTCTTGGCATGATGGATATGTATCCTAAAGACAGTGATATAATTTCAATGCTGAGAATGAAAGAGCTGACCGAAATACAAGTGCAGGATGTAATGGGTTTTATTAAAAGTAAAGGCTATAAGAAACGGATCGGGCAAGCAAGAAAAATACTGGTTATCGGACTATTAATAGTTGCGATATTGGGCCCACTGTGGTTATATATGTCAGGGATTGGCATTTACAATGCAAATGATGCATACATTGAAAGAGCCTACAGCAGGACAATCATCCGGGTCGTCTTTTATGGTTTTATATATGGGATTATACAAGCGGGATATGGCCTTTATAATTTTATCAGTTATTCTATAAAATTAAAATCGTACAAAATTCATCTATAACGGGTATTGCGTCTCCAAAAATTCAGCTTATGAGAAAATTATTATTAGCCGGCTTCATCTTTATATTTTTTACGGATGTTACTTCTCAGGATATCAAATATTACCTGCCCGATTCCGTTTCATACAACCCGGCCATTCCCAAACCCAAAGACGTCATTTACCACGAAGTAGGCGAGTGGCATGTTACCCATGACAGGTTAGTGAATTATATGAAAGCTGTGGCCGCCGCTGCGCCTGACAGGGTGAAAATGGAGACCATGGGATTAACCTATGAAAGCCGGCCGCAGGTATTGCTGATCATTACTTCCCAGAAGAACCAGCAGCGGCTGGAAGAGATCAGGCAGCAGCATGTACAGTTAACTGACCCTTCTAAGTCTGCCTCACTGAATACGGATAATATGCCGATTGTTGTTTACATCGGTCATTCCATACATGGCAATGAACCAAGCGGCGCTAACGCTTCTTTATTAACTGCTTATTATTTAGCGGCAGCACAGGGAAAGCAAATAGAAGAGTTGCTGGATAATGTCGTTGTTCTTTTCGATCCTTCTTTTAATCCTGATGGATTGCAAAGATTCTCTACCTGGGCCAACCAGCATAAGAGTAAGAATTTAGTAAGCGATCCCAATTCAAGAGAGTTTAACGAGGTATGGCCGGGTGGACGGTTCAATCATTACTGGTTTGATCTTAACCGTGATTGGCTGCCTGCTGTGCATGTAGAAAGTCAGAATCGTTTGAAGTGGTTTCATTCCTGGAAACCCAATATTCTTACTGATCATCATGAGCAGGGAAGTAATGCCACATTCTTTTTTCAACCCGGTGTACCATCGAGGGTAAATCCATTAACACCTGATAAGAACCAGGAGCTGACAGCAAAACTGGGAAAGTTTCACGCGGCATTCTTAGACCGTATTGGCTCTTTGTATTTCACCAAAGAGAACTATGATGATTTTTATTATGGCAAGGGATCAACTTTTCCTGATGTGCAGGGCTGTATCGGTATTTTATTTGAGCAGGCAAGTTCAAGAGGGCACCTGCAACAAACGGCAAATGGATTATTGAGTTTCCCCTTTACCATCAAAAATCAGTTTGTTACGGCGCTGTCAACACTGGAAGGAGCGAAAGCTTTGCGCAAAGAATTTTTAGAATACCAGCGTGACTTTTATAAACAAGCGTCGAACCGTGCTGCTGCATACTCCGTAAAAGGATACATATTTGGCGATAAAAATGATAAAGCAAAGACCTTTCATTTTGCTGAAATGCTGAAGCGGCAGCAAATAGAGATCAATACTCTGCCCGATAGCTGGAAAGACGGTGAATTTGAAAAAAACAGCGCTTATATGGTTTCACTGAATCAGCCGCAACATAGTTTGATCAGGGCCATCTTTGAAAAAACAGTTGAGTATAAAGACAGTTTGTTCTACGATATCACGGCATGGACCATGCCACTTGCATTTGGATTGCCTTATTCGGAGATCACTACAGCTCCATTGACAATGGGAGCAAAGGTAGAATCACTGTCTGCACCAAAAGGCGGGATTGAAGGGGGCAGGAGTGAATATGCTTACCTGCTGGAATGGGATGAGTTGTATGCTCCCGCTGCTTTGTCTGAAATGCTGAATGCCGGTTTAATAGTTAAAGTGGCTACCAACAAGTTTGAAATAGCAGTTAGTGATAGCAACAGGAAATTTGATTACGGCACTATTCTTATTCCTGTGAAGATGCAGAAAGAGAGCAGCGGGACCGTTGCTTCCATGGTCAGCGGATTGGCTGAGAAGTATAAACTAAAAGTATATGCCGTATCATCGGGTAATGTAAGCAGCGGGAGTGATCTCGGCAGCAGTAAGTTTACCGTTGTAACAAAACCCGGCGTAGCAATGATCACCGGTCCGGGTGTTAATGCGACTGATGCAGGGGAAGTATGGCACCTGCTGGATCAGCGAATGGGTATTACTGCCGCTCATTTAGAGCCTGTTGTTTTCAATCGTATTGAATTGAACAAGTACAATACACTGGTGATGGTGGGAGGTAATTATAATGAACTCAACAAAGACAAACTGAAAGCATGGGTGCAATCGGGAGGTACGTTAATACTGACTGAAGAAGCGATCAATTGGGCTGTGCAGAATGGGGTCAGTGAAGTGAAATTCAAAAGAGCAAAAGCCCCGGTTGACAGTACGCAAAAGCTTACCTATACAGACCGGGAACAAATTGACGGGGCGCAGCAGGTGAATGGCGCCATTTTCGGGGCAGATGCTGATCTTACTCACCCGTTAGCTTATGGCTATAATCAAAAGACGATAAGCCTTTTCAAAGCCAATAAAGTTTTTATGGAAAAAAGCAAGAACCCTTACGCTACTCCTTTTTATTATGGAGCCAATCCTTTGCAAAGTGGATGGGTGAGCCGCGAAAATAAAGATGCTATTAAAAATTCTGCAGCCGTTATCGTTAATACAGTAGGTGGTGGCCGTGTTATTAATATTGCAGACAATCCCAACTTCCGGGCTTTCTGGCTGGGTGGCAGTAAGTTGTTTATGAATGCCATCTTTTTTGGAAGGATCATTGATGCGGCAAGCGGCAGAACCGAAGAATAATATCAAACACGATTCTGAAAATAGACAGGATCTTGGGGATTGTCATCCACGTAATCCCCAAGATCTCCCCAAATCCGGGTTCAGACAATTTTTACCATAAAGTAGTATTGACTTCGGCTTACAAATAATCTTACCTTAGCCGTCCAAATAAATACGTCAACTTAAAACTTGAGCACTATGATTAAAATGCAGATCATCGGCAGGCTAGGCAAAGATTGCATAGTCAATACCGTCAGCGGTAAAAACGTTATTAACTTTTCCGCAGCACACTCTGAAAAATACAAAGACAGTCAGGGTGTTCTCCAGGAAAAAACAACTTGGGTTGATTGCGCTTACTGGACCGACAGGACAGCCGTGGCACAATATTTAACCAAAGGAACACAGGTATATGTGGAAGGGACTCCTGAAGTAAGGACCTTCACCCGCCAGGATGGAACAACAGGTGCTTCGCTTTCACTTCGTGTTCGTGAAGTACAGTTATTAGGCAGTAGCAGGGATAGTAACAGCGGAATTGCACCATCTTACAATAGTGCTTCAGCAGCCGGCGCTACTTCAAACACTAATGTTCCCGTTGCCAGTGAGATCACAGAACCGATAGACGATCTTCCGTTTTGAGGCATATAATGTTATTGCAGACCGAAAACCCGTTGTTTCAAACAACGGGTTTTTGTTTTCTCATTCAGGAACTGTTTTTTATATTTAATGATTATTCACCAAAACCAACCAGCATGAAATCTATCGGAAGCTTGCTATTTATTTTCGGCGTGGCCGCTATCATTTTTGGATTTATGGATAGAGTTCCCAGTTTACTTGAATGGATCTATGAATGGGGGGAAGGACCAGCCTGGGCTATCAAGATCGGGTTTGTGGTTGTGGGTGGGATACTGTATATGATGGGTCGTAAGCAAAAATCCCAGGAAGAGAGCACAGGTCAACAGTGATAGCTTTTTGGTAAAAAGTTTTTATGCTCCCGGCCCGCCAGGAGCATTTTTGTTTTTTAAAGGCTTTCAAATCACTTAATGGGTTTGGGGTATATTTGTCGCATGCCAGATCAATTATTCTCATACCAGCAATTATTCAATTTTACTAAGTCGGTCTTTCAAAAAATAGGATGCAGTGATGCACATGCTGATATTGCAACAAAAACATTGCTTTCTGCCGATACCCGGGGTATTGATTCGCATGGTGTGGCCAGGTTAAGCGGTTATATTCGTCTCTGGGAAGCGGGAAGAATAAATGCAAAGCCTTCTATAAAGATCATACATGAGACGCCGTCGACAGCAGTGGTGGATGGAGATAAGGGGTTGGGTTTAGTGGTTGCGCCTTTTGCCATGCAGATCGCCATTGATAAAGCGAACAAAGTAGGAACAGGATGGGTAAGTGTACAAAACAGTAATCATTTTGGTATTGCGGCTTATCATGCCATGATGGCTTTGCAATATGATATGATCGGGATGGCGATGACGAATGCAAGCCCATTGGTGGCCCCGACTTTTTCCATTGATAAAATGCTGGGGACAAATCCTATTTGTGTCGTGGCTCCCGCTGGTAAAGAACCGGCATTTGTTGCTGACCTGGCAACAACCACTGCAGCTAATGGTAAGCTGGAAATTTTACAACGTAAAAATTTAGAAACTCCATCCGGATGGGTGCAGGATAAAGAAGGCAACCCATCCAATGACCCGCATGAACTAAAAAAGGGCGGTGCATTATTGCCATTGGGCGGTGACAGGGACCATGGCAGCCATAAAGGGTATGCACTCGGCGCTATCGTTGATATTTTTTCTGCTTTATTAAGCGGCGCTAATTATGCGCCATGGGTTCCACCATTCCCGGCCTACGTTCCTATGCCGTCTCAGCAACCTGGTAAAGGAATCGGTCATTTCCTGGGAGCTATGCGGATAGATGCATTCAGACCGGCTGATGAATTTAAAAAAAGCATGGATCATTGGATACAGGGTTTTCGTAATGCAAAAACTGTTGCGGGAGAAGAAAAGGTTTTAGTACCGGGTGACCCGGAAAGGGAAATGGAGACGGAAAGGATGAAAAGCGGGATACCCCTGTTAGATGCAGTAATAAGTGACCTTAAAGGGCTAAGCATAAAGTTCGAAATACCTTTTGTCTGACATTTTTTATCAGCTTCAACCGTTATCTTTGCGGCCTCAAAAAATTGTTCACTTCTAAATATTCCCTTTAGGGATTTAGGGTATGAAAGTAATGAAGTTTGGTGGCACCAGTGTAGGCAAACCTGAGCGGATGCACCATATCGTTTCGCTGGTATCAAAAGAAACAGAACCGACTATCGTTGTGTTATCGGCATTGTCGGGTACGACCAATGCTCTGGTGGAGATCGGTAATTTTATCGCCAAAGGCGACAGGGCATCGGCTAAGCAAACAATAGAAAAACTGGAAGCGCATTACCAGGCATTCATCAAAGAACTGGTGAAAAGCGAAGAGGCTTACCAAAAAGCAAAAGCGATCATCGCCGAGCATTTCGAGTTCCTGCATATCATCCTGAGAATATCTTTCAGCGAAGCATTGAATAAAGACATCCTGGCGCAGGGCGAATTACTTTCTACCAAACTGTTCTGTGTGTACCTGGAAGAACAAAAGATAGAACATGCGTTATTGCCGGCGCTGGAGTTCATGACCATTGACCAGCATGATGAACCGCAGATCGGCAGCATCAAAGTAAAGCTGACACAATTGCTCAACCAGCATACCGGGAAAAAATTATTTGTTACGCAGGGTTATATCTGCCGCAATGCAAGAGGCGAAGTAGATAATTTAAAAAGGGGAGGGAGCGATTATTCTGCTTCATTGATAGGAGCGGCTATCAATGCCACTGTTTGCGAAATATGGACAGATATTGATGGCATGCATAACAATGACCCAAGGATCGTAAAGAAAACAGTACCGGTAGAGCAACTGAGTTTTGAAGAAGCGGCGGAGTTAGCTTATTTCGGTGCCAAGATCCTGCACCCGGCATCTATATGGCCCGCACAGACCTATAATATACCCGTAAAGTTGCTGAACACCATGCAGCCGGAAGCAAAGGGAACCTTAATAGCAGAGCAGGCAGGCGGTGTAGGCGTAAAAGCGGTGGCAGCTAAAGATAATATTATCGCTATCCGTATCAAAAGCAGCCGTATGTTGCTGGCCTATGGTTTCTTAAGAAAGATATTTGAAGTGTTTGAAAAATACCGCACACCGATCGATATGATCACCACATCAGAAGTAGCGGTTTCGCTGACCATTGATAACCCGGTTTATTTAAAAGCGATATTGAAAGAGCTGGAACCTTTTGGTACCATTGAGGTGGATGAGAACCAGGCGATCATTTCTGTGGTAGGTAATGAGATTTCCCAGACAACGGATATGATCAAGAAACTTTTCGGTTCTATTAAGAATATACCGGTTCGCATGGTATCTTACGGGGGCAGCCCGCATAATATTTCTTTATTGATACCAGCCGATTATAAAACGCAGATATTGCAGCAACTGAATAAAGGGATGTTCGGGTTAGAATAAGGTTAATTAAAGTTAAACCTGTAAATGATTTATTTATTCCGTTTGTATATTGCCGGTATGAAAAAGATACCGGCAATTTTATTTTTCATCCTGGCAGGTCATGCCTTTTCTTTTTCACAGCCAACTATAAAGGGACGAGTAGTCAATATTTCTACTGGTGCGCCTGTTCCCGGTAGCAGTGTTTTTATCAATAATACTTCAAAAGGAACGACGGCAGATAAGAATGGCAATTTTGAATTGAATGATGTTCCCCCGGGCAAGCATGAACTGATCATATCCAGTATCGGGTATGAAACAAATGTTTTCCCTTTTACGGCTGAACAATTGCCTTTACAGCTAAAGGTAGAGCTTGAAGTAAAAGTAAAAGAACTGAAGAATGTGATCGTAGAGCCATCGGTGGAAGAAGGATGGGCCAAATGGGGCAGGATGTTTACGGAGAACTTTATTGGCCGCACACCTAATGCCCGGCATTGTAAGATAAAGAACGAAAATGCTATCCGGTTCAGGTATTATAAAAAGAGTAACAGGGTAGTTGCCTATGCTGATGAACCTGTCATTCTGGAGAATAAAGCGCTTGGCTACCGGATCAGTTACCAGATGGAAGAATTTGAAGTGAATTTTAAAACCGGGGTGACATTTTTTGCCGGCTATCCTTTTTTTGAGGATATAGACAAAAACCGTAAGGGGTTGCAACAGAAATGGGGGCGAAACCGGGATAAGGCTTATTACGGGTCTATGATGCACTTTATGTACGGTCTTTATCATGACAGCCTGCAACAGCAGGGATTCGAGGTAAGAAGAATGAGACGCATACCCAATGAAGAAAAGGAAAGGGTTAAAAAAGCTTATAGAGTGCCGCGGGTTGTCAGCAGCCAAACGAACGGAATCACCATCACAACAAACCGAAAGGATATCCCGCCAGAGCAACATTTGGATTCAACGGAGTATTATGAAAGGATTTTGCGTCAAAAGGATTTCCTGGAAATATATGGACATCAGTTGCTCACGAGGGACAGCCTTATTGTAAATGAGGAAGAAGGCTATAAGGTATTATTCTTCACTGATTATCTCTATGTCACATATAAAAATGAAACGGAAGACCCTGAGTATATCGCACAGAGCGGAGAGAACCGGGGACCGGTTTTCCAGCGATCTTATATCAGCATGCCAAATGCGAACCCTGTGGCAATAGATAAGCAAGGAAACTATTACCCGCCACAGGAAATATTTTCTTCTGCTTATTGGGGATGGAGCGAAAAGATGGCCGACTGCTTACCTATAGATTATAAACCATCAAAAGATTGACCTTTATTCCTCTTCTTCACCCCTGATAGTATAAATGGCGATAACACCACCCGGGCTATTGAAGCCACCGGCAAACGGCGCCTTAATGATCTTGATCATGGCAATATCGGTTACCGGCAATACAGAGAGAAAATCGGCTTCCCGGAGTATTTCATCTACATAAATACCTGCCTGGCTGCCACGGATAAATGCCAGGCGATCATTATCACGGGTCCGGCAGATCTGCAGTCCTGCTACCCGGCCCTGTAGCCAGTCCAGGACATTGAAATAAGCGCTGGCGCCAATAGTGGCATTATCGTTCAGCATGTCAAAGTAAGTGCCTTCAATGGTCCTGAACATGCCGGTGCAATATTCTTCATTCAGTCTTTCCTGGATGGTTTTATACTGGGTAATTCTTTTCTGGCTGAATGCAGCGAAACTGCTGATAAGGATGAGTGAGAACAATAGTAACTTTTTCATAGTTTATTCCTCCCACTACAAGTTACGAAGGTTTTGTGTTAGGGGATAGTTAAGTTAAGGTAAAGATGCTTGAACCCGGGTAATGTAATACATAAAGCACTGGAGAAGTGTGTCGAAGGAAATGCGATGAATGAGTTTAATTAATTTCATTCCACAAGAGATAAAAAAAAACAGCCCTGCTTTCGCAAGGCTGCATATTTCCCAATAATCTTATAATCCAATAAATCAAGGTTCAGACAATTAGCAACGCATCTCCATAGCTGAAGAACCTGTATTTGTCCTTGATCGCTTTTTTATAAGCTTCCATGGTCAGTTCATAACCGGCAAAAGCGCAGGTCATGATCAGCAGGCTTGTTTTTGGCAAATGAAAATTGGTCACCAATGAGTCAGCAATATTAAACTCGTAAGGCGGGTGGATGAACATGTTTGTCCAGCCTTCAGATGGCTTCAGTAATTTTTGAGCAGTAAAGGAAGACTCTAATGCACGCATGGTTGTTGTGCCAACAGAACAAATCCTGTGTCCATATTCACGGGCACGGTTCACTATCTTGCAAGCGGTATCATCAATACGGTAATATTCCGCATCCATTTTATGCTTGCTCAGGTCCTCCACTTCAATCGGGCGGAAAGTACCGAGGCCTGTATGTAAGGTCACTTCAGCAAAACGAACTCCTTTTATCTCCAGGCGTTTGATCAGTTCACGACTGAAATGCAGACCGGCTGTCGGTGCCGCTACCGCGCCTTCATGTTTGGCATAAACAGTCTGGTAGCGTTCCTTATCTTCTTCGTCAGGTTTGCGCTTGATGTATTTGGGCAAAGGCGTTTCTCCCAGTTTTTCCAATTGCGCCCTGAAACCATCTTCACTTCCTTCCCAAAGAAAACGGATGGTACGGCCGCGGCTGGTGGTATTGTCAATTACTTCCGCCACCAGGTCTTCCTGATCGCCGAAATACAGTTTGTTTCCTACACGAATCTTACGGGCAGGATCAACGATCACGTCCCACAAACGATTGGGTTTATTCAATTCCCTGAGCAGGAATACTTCGATCTTGGCGCCGGTCTTTTCCTTGCGGCCGTACATTCGGGCTGGAAAAACCTTTGTGTTGTTCACGGCAAACACATCTTTGTCATCAAAATACTCGAGGATGTCGCGGAAATGTTTGTTCTCGATCTGCCCGGTGTGACGGTGAACGACCATCATACGGGCATCTTCACGTTTTTTCGCAGGATTTTGAGCAATAAGGTTCAGGGGGAGGTCGAAACGGAATTGTGAAAGCTTCATGAGTTTAAAAAAGGTTTATTTTAAAGGGTCTCATGACGCAAACCGTGCAGAAATATGCCGGAGATTACTACCAATCCCCGGTCTTACGGCACCGGGCCTGGTCATGTGATCAGCCATTTCCTGGAAACAGGCTATGGTTTTAAAGCGGGCAAAGGTACACTATAACAGGGCAAAACCCTGAGCAATTGTGCACAATTTTTCCGATACCTGGCCCGGAGATGCCCGTTTTTATAAGATTTATGCTTTTTATAGCCCTATGGCATCTTAGATTTACTGTTTAAATTTGCCATGAACCGGAACCCGGGTGAAAATAAGTTGCGCAAATACCCGTTTAATCCACATCTTAACTGCTTTCTCAATAACCACGAAGTGAAAATAATATGAAGCGAACCCTTATTCTGTTGGTAATTATCTGTCCCTTTTTATTACAAGCCCAGCCAAAGATCAAACACAAAAAGTATCCCAGCCTGCTGTGGGAGATCACTGGCAAAGGAATGAACAAGCCATCCTATCTTTTTGGTACGATGCATGTCAGCAATAAGCTGGCTTTCCAACTGGCTGATTCTTTTTACCTCGGTATCCGCAATGCGGACGTGGTAGCATTGGAAACCAACCCGGAATCATGGCAGGAGGATATGAGCAAATACCAGATGGAGGAAGAAGGCCCTGGTGGTTATAATAACTTTCGTTACCGGTCGGGTTCTTATATGTCAATGCCGGATGATTTTCTCAGTATCAGCACTCTTCGGTTTTATAAGTATGATAAAAAGATAGAACGTTCGCTGTATAGTAATCCTTCCACGATCAATAACCTGCTATACAGGACCTACGGAAATTCAGCCAGTGATTTTGAAGAGGATACCTACCTGGATATGTATATCTACCAGTGCGGAAAAAAATGGGGCAAGAAAGTGGCTGGTGTAGAAAGGTATGGGGAAAGTATGAAGCTGATGGCTGAAGCTTATAAGGACGCCGCAAAGGATAAGAATAAGAAAGAAAGAAGTTATGACCGTGATGGGGGATACTCCGCCGACAAGATACAGGAGGCCTACCGTACCGGCAACCTTGACTTGCTGGATTCTATCAATAAATACAATAGTTTCTCTGAAGCCTTTGATGAAAAATTTTTATACAAGCGGAACGAGATACAGGCGAGCTCAATTGACTCGATCCTGAGAACGAAAATGTCTTTATTTGTGGGAGTAGGTGCGGCGCATTTGCCCGGTAACCGGGGAGTGATAGAAATGCTGAGGAATATGGGATATAAGTTACGACCTGTAAAAATGGGAGAAAGGGACAGCCAGCACAAGAATTCGGTAGAAAAGATAAGGGTGCCGGTCGTTTTCACTACACAGGCGGCTGATGATGGTTTTTTCAAAGTTGACATCCCGGGCAAGTTTTACAAGTTTGGCGATGATGGCTTATTGGATCAGCGTCAATATGCTGATATGGCCAATGGCAGTTATTATATGGTGACACGCATCATGACCAATAGTTGGTTGTGGGGACACTCAACAGAGGATGTGTATAAAACGATCGACAGTTTGCTGTATGAAAATGTACCCGGCAAGATCATCACTAAAACCAATATTGTCAAAAACGGGTACAGGGGTTTTGCTATTACCAATAAAACCCGCCGCGGCGATGTGCAGCGGTATAATATATTTGTCACTCCTTTCGAGATCATATTCTTTAAGATGAGTGGTACGGGTGATTATGTAAAGAATGGTGATGAAGCGGATAAATTTTTCAATAGTATCCGGTTCATTGAATATAAACCCGGCACGGAATGGAAAAAGTTTTCACCTGCATACGGTGGATTCAGCATCGACTTCCCGCATGAACCTTTTGTTGGGAATGACGGAAGCTGGATATATGATTCAGAAGATAAATCAGCTAATACACAATACCGGGTTATCCGCACCGATATCCATAACTATAGTTTTGTGGAAGAGGATACTTTTGATCTTGGGCTGATGCAGGAGAGTTTTGCAGCTTCAGAATTCATAGATACACTGATCAGCCGGAAACAAACAACATATAAAGGCTACCCGGCGCTTGACTGCAAATTTCTGGATAAGCAGAAATCGGTTTTTTTGACCCGTTTCATTATACAGGGACCTCATTATTATACACTGGTGGCCCATGGCAAACAGGAAACTGCCAAAATGCGGAATTTCCTGCATTCATTTGAGATCAAACCGCTGGTTTATAGTGAAGCGAAAGAGCGGAAAGATACATCACTGTATTTTTCTGTAAAATCACCTGTATTCCCTGAAGAGAATAAGGATAAAATTGATCTTCCCGGCCATAATTTTTATGGCGCTGATGACGATGATGATGAATCTGAGGATGATATACTGGAAGGCGGTACATTCCGCAGTAAGATCATTGCCAATGATACTACAGGCGAAAAGATATATATATCATTCTATAAAAGCCAGCGGTATTATACTGCGACAGACAGCAGTATGTTTGATGATGAAGATGCATACGGGTTATTTGGCGATACTACGCTGATAGTAAGACTGAAAAAGAAATATGAGCAGCCCAACAAGATGAAAGTATGGGAGCGCATAGTGAGTGATACCGGCAGCAGCCGGGCTTTATGGACAAAAACCTTTTACAGGAATGGTATAGGGTTTAGTCTCGCCACACAAATTGATACCATCAATAAGCCCAGCGCTTTTATTCAATCTTTCTTCGATTCATTTGCCCCGGCTGACACACTGAAGGGTACAGATCCTTTTACCAAAAAGTCTCCTTTATTCTTTGAAGACTTTATGAGTAAGGATAGCATCGTGCATAAAAGGGCAGTAAAAGGCATTTATATAGTAAGAACAGATTCAACTGATTTTATTCCGTTAAAAAAGACCATTGCCTCCCTGAACTGGAATGAAAAGAAATATCTCGATACAAAGAAATCACTGATCAATAAGCTGGAGGACATAAAAACAAGAGCAGCTTCTGACTACCTGAAAGAGCTTTACTATGCGGCAGGGGATACACTTGAGCTGCAATACGCTGTTCTTGAAACCCTGCTTAACCAGCAAACATCGTATGCTTACAATGTTTTCCGCGATATCATTACCGTTGAACCTCCTGTATTGAATATCTCTGCAAATAACAGTTACGACGTTAGCTATCCTTCAGTAAGCTATGTACAGAACTATCGTTCATCTTCCCGCTATAACAATGATAATTTTATGGGTGAACTGCACGATACACTTCCCCTGACAAGAACGATCCTGCCCGACCTGCTCCCGTTAATGAACCTGGATGATTATGAAAGACCGGTGATGAGGCTGCTGGGTGAAATGGTAGACAGCAACCTTGTAAAACCAAAAGACTACCAGCAATACTTCAGCAAGTTTTTAATAGAAGCAAAACAGGAGTTAAAAAAACAGGCCATTGCAGAAAAAAATAAGGCCATCAAAAAGGCAGAAGAGGATAAGGAAGAAGAGAATAATCCTTATCGTGGCAATGATGATAAGGATTATGGTAACGAAAACCTGGGTTTGTATGCCACACTGTTACTGCCTTACATGGAAACCAATGCAGCCGTACAGCCATTGATGCAACAGCTGCTCAATTCAAATGATAAGCAACTTAAGTACCGGACCATGCTTTTGTTATTAAGGAACAATAAACCAGTTCCTGACAGCATTCCGGCTTATTTTGCCGGCCTGGATGAATACCGGTACGAATTGTATAATGACCTGAAGGAACTTAAAAAGGAGGATAAATTTCCCGGACAGTTTAACAATCACCTTGACCTGGGAAAAAGTAAACTACTGGATGAGAAATCATACGACAAACCCGATTCAGTAATTTATGTTGACAGGCTGCCTGCAGAAGTGATGGGAAAGAAAGGGTTTGTTTATTTCTATAAGTATAAAACGAAAAAAGATGATCCTGACTGGAAACTTGCTACTGTCGGTCTTATTCCGGAATCTCCAAAGATGTTTGAATTTGCCAACATAGAAAAGCCTGTCTTCAATGAATATTTTTCACCGTATGGATACCAGGAAGCCGATTATTATAAATTGGATTTTACCGGGTTTAGCGACACAAAGATCAAAGATGATGAACCGCTGGCTGAACAATTAAATAAGGCATTAAAGAAATTGCTCTATTCAAAAAGGAAAAGTGCAAAAGGGTTTTATGAAAGAGAAGGCCGCGGTGATTATGATGTCAGCACACGGATAGATTTTGGTGATTAAATAGAGATACCTCCCTACCGGGCTGGAAGGCCTTTTGGAATTGAAGTGATCAATCGCTTTGTATAATCCGTTTGCGGATCAAAGTAGACCTGGTCGGCGGGTCCGCTTTCTTCTATTCTTCCTTTATTCATTACCATAATGCGGTCGCTGATATAGCGAACCACGGAAAGATCATGTGATATAAAGATCACCGTGAATCCAAACTCTCTTTTCAGGTCATTAAGCAGGTTCAGCACCTGTGCCTGTACGCTTACGTCAAGGGCGGATACGGATTCATCGCAGATAACAAAAGAAGGGTTCAGCGCCAAAGCCCTAGCAATCACAATGCGTTGTCGCTGACCGCCGGAAAATTCATGAGGATAGCGGTTAAAATGTTCCGCAGTAAGATTTACTTTTTCCAAAAGGTCTACCACTTTTTCCTTTCTTGCCTTATCAGTAGCAAACAGGTGATGAACTTTTAATGGTTCTGCAATGGCTGATCCTATCGTTAATCGGGGATTCAGTGAGGAATAAGGGTCCTGGAAAACGATCTGTATATCTTTTCGTAATGATTTTAATTCTTCCTTTTTCCGGGCTGTCAGTTCAAGACCATTGTAAAATATTTTTCCGGATGTTGGTTCGATCAGCCTCAATAATGTTCTGCCTAATGTTGTTTTACCACATCCGCTTTCGCCTACCAGGCCGAGTGTTTCCTGTTTAAATACTTCAAAGCTGACATCATCAACGGCTTTGATATGATCAAGTGGTTTGCCGAAGAATGTTTTCTTTGATGGGAACCAGACGGAGAGGTTTTCTGCTTTGAGTAAGGTTTCTGGTTGCTGGTTGCTTGTTACTGGTTTAAGAACCTCATTATTGTCCCGGATTACTTTCTGACTACCGACTACCGACTTTTGACCTCCGGCTTCCAGGAAATCACTGACAACCTGTAGTCTTTCTCCCCGTTGGTGATTGACAGGCCTGCAGGCAAGCAATGCTTTGGTGTAGGGATGCTGCGGGTTTGAAAAGATCTCCCTGACCGTATTTTGTTCAACGATCTCTCCTTTATACATGACTGCTGCCCTGTCTGCTACTTCAGCAACAACACCCAGGTCGTGGGTAATAAATATGACTCCCATATTTGATTGTTGCTGCAATTCTTTTATTAATTGCAGAATAGTTTTTTGAACAGTAACGTCCAGCGCTGTTGTTGGTTCGTCACAAATAAGCAGGGAAGGCTGGCAACACATCGCCATAGCGATCATCACCCGTTGCTTTTGTCCTCCGCTTAATTGATGCGGATATCTTTCAAATATCTTGTCCGGGTTGGGCAGTTTTACTTTTTCAAACCATTCAATGGCTTGTTGCCTGGCTTCAGCTTTTGTTATTTTCTTATGTGCCAGTACCGCTTCCATTACCTGTTCCCCGCAGGTGAGTACCGGGTTGAGCGATGTCATTGGCTCCTGGAATATCATGGCGATCTTATTGCCACGGATAGATTGTAATGAATAACGGTCTTTCTTTAAAAGGCTGATCGATTCATGGCCATCTTCAGAAAAATGAATATCGCCTGCGGCATATTTTGCAGGGGGCGAGGGCAGGAGTTGTAAGACAGACAATGAAGTGACCGATTTTCCAGAGCCTGATTCTCCTACTAAAGCGACGGTTTCCCCCCGGTTTATATGTAATGAAATATTCTTTAATGCATGAACGGTTCCTGATTCAGAAATAAAATCGACGGAGAGGTTTTGTATCCTTAAAAGGGGCAACATTATTTTTGGACTACTTTAATAGAAAGCTTTTTAGGTGGAGTGGGATAATAAGCCAGGCAAACAGGGCATTCCTGTTTTGAAGAATCGATCGTAAAATAAAATTCATCGCCTTCATTGATCGTAGCAGGGAATGTGCAGGGGCTTCCTAAGCCGAATACATTTGAATAGGATTTACCGGTGATTTCATTTGTCCAGGCAGCATTGACCAGGGATGTGTCCATATTGCCTCCCAGCAACCGGATCGTATAGTTCATACACAAGCCTTTTATTTCCAGTTTCCCTTTACAGGTGCCTGCTTCATTTGCTTTCTTTCCGCATTTGTCTGCTGAAATGGTAAGCAGGAAGACGCCTGCTAAAAATATAAAAAGCTTCATAACTCAGAATTTCAGGTGTCTTACCGTTAGCCCGTCATTGATCAGTTGTTTTAAAGAATCAATGCCGATCCTCAAATGACGATCTACAAATGAGGCAGTGACCGCTTTATCACTTTCTTCCGTTTTTACCCCCTCAGGTATCATCGGCTGGTCGCTTACTAATAATAAAGCACCGGTAGGGATCTTGTTATAAAAGCCAACGGTGAATATGGTAGCTGTTTCCATATCAATGGCGTAAGCCCTTACTTTTTGCAGGTATTCTTTGAACTGCTCATCATGTTCCCATACCCGGCGGTTGGTAGTATAAACAGTACCTGTCCAGTAATCAACACCATGGTCACGGATAGTGGTGGATACCGCTTTTTGCAGTGCAAATGCAGGTAATGCCGGAACTTCGGGAGGAAAATAGTCATTGGATGTACCTTCTCCCCTTATCGCTGCAATGGGAAGTATCAGGTCTCCGATCTTATTGCGTTTTTTTAATCCGCCGCATTTGCCAAGAAATAAAGTGGCTTTTGGCTCAATGGCAGTAAGGAGGTCCATAACAGTAGCTGCGGTCGGGCTACCCATCCCAAAGTTGATGATCGTGATATCATCTGCCGTGGCGCATTGCATCGGTTTGCCTTCGCCAATCACCTTCACTTTGTTCCATTCAGCAAACATGGTGACATAATTACTAAAATTGGTCAGCAAAAGGTATTTGCCGAAATTCTCCAATTTTTCACCGGTATAGCGGGGCAGCCAGTTCTTTACTATTTCTTCTTTTGTCTTCATGATTCTTCTGTTGAATTCTGCTAATTTAAAACTTTATTTTTGGACTGATGATAAACATACATTTCCCTGAACCTTCATTCCGGAGAAAGAAGGAATCCGGAAAAGAGTACATCTTTGATCCGCTCCGCAAAAAATGGCTGTTGCTGACACCAGAGGAATGGGTGCGGCAGAATTTTGTCCGTTATCTTATTGAAGTAATGCAGTATCCTTCTGCGCTGATCGCTTTGGAAAAGGAGATATGGCTGGGCGAACTGAAAAAGAGATTTGATGTGCTTGTTTATAATAGGGATCATCAACCCTGGATGATCATTGAGTGTAAAGCGGAAACAGTAACACTGAATGAGGAAACGCTGCAACAAGCGCTTCGTTACAATATTACGGTTCCGGCTGAAATATTAGTGATCACGAATGGTAATTATACATTCGGCTGGCAGAAAAAGGAGGGCCGCTTGCATATGATCAATGAATTGCCGGAATGGGCGTAAACAAAAAAGCCATCCTTGTGACGGGATGGTTATACCTGGCAATATCTTTTTTAAGGCATATCAAATATCTTTTCATCAATCGTCACGTCAAATTCTATCTTATCTAATTTTACTGACTGGAATTCTTCGCCGTCTATCTTTTGTACCCTGCTCATAAAAACTTTTATGCCATTTATTTCTTTCAGGTCACTGTACCAGCTTTCTACTGTTACTGTTTGTCCCTGGAGCTCACGTTCACTTGCTGACTTTATCAGTGAGTAATCAGCCGTGCTGATATAATAAGTGGTTACTTTAGCGTCATCTTTGCCGGTCAGTTTTACTTTGTACGTTTTGATGCCTTCTACCTCTTCCTGTCCCAGCAACTCAACCTGGTGGCCACGGGCTTTATAGTCCATCAATACCGGGGCCAGCATAGATTGTACTTTCAGTTCGTTTGCTTCCGTAGCTGTTGCTTCAGTTGGCGTAGCGATACCAGCCAGGGGATTTTGTTTCCAGCCTTTGCCATCTTTATAAACATTGATGACCAGGCTGCCCATAACATCTATTTCTGAACGGACCGCTCTTTTGTTGATGACCTGGATGGTCATTGGAAAATCATTTCCCTGCGTTGAGAAGTTACCGCTGAATTTTGCCGTTTTAATTTTATTAAAAGCATCCAGCCCGCCGAGATTGGCGGCGTATTTCTGGATCACTTCATCCACCGTCTGCGCCCCGGAAGAAAGGAAGGCGAGGCTAAGCAACGCCAAAAACATTTTTTTCATAATAATAATTTGAAGGGCGAATGTAAGGGAAAGTTTTGGATGGAAATGCCGGAGTTTTACAATGGTGTTCAGATCAGCTTATGCTGATATGCATACTTCACCAGCCCGATCACACTGTTCGTATTTGTCTTGCGAAAAATATTCTTACGGTGTGTTTCTACCGTTCTTTCACTGATGAATAAGGCTTCCGCTATCTGTTTATTGTTGTATTCTTTTTCGATCAGGCGGATGATCTCTATTTCCCGGTCGGTAAGATGTGCTTCTTCATTTTCTTTTTTGCGCTGGCTGGTGTGCTGGAGTTCATGGAGTACTTCGTCACTGAAATAAATTCCGCCCCTGGCAATTTTTTCCAGCGCCCTGATCAGTTCCTGTTTGCCGATATTCTTCAATACATAGCCGGAGATATCTGCATCATTGATCATTTCATTTACCATGTCGCCCTGGCCGCTCATCGAAAGAGCCAATATCTTAACGGAAGGATATTTTTCTTTTACTTCCCTGGCTAGCAGGTTGCCGGGCAATTGCGGCATCATTACATCGGTAAGCAAAATGTCAACAGGTGTTTCCCCCATTTTTTTTACCACTTCTTCGGGATGGGTGGTAGCAAAAGCAAACCGGAAATTCTCCTGTCCTTTCAACAACGATATCAATCCGTCAATGACGATCTGGTGATCATCAACAAGGGCTAATGTGATCTTTTCATTCTTCATGGTGGTGGGGTATGCTGAAAGTACTAAAAATCCCGTTGCGGCAATATGATTACCGCAGTGTTGACGAAAGAAAAGATGCAGGGGGATAAATAATTACTGTTTTTGATTTGTTAAAGGCTGGCGGCTAATGGTACATGCAGGCTGACAGCAGTACCCCGGCCCGGTGAGGAATCGAATTCCACGGTGCCTTTCAGGTATTCTACGCGGGTGCTGATGTTTTTCAGGCCAATACCTTCAGCCCTTTCTTTGCCAGTTGTGTCAAATCCTTTCCCGTTATCCTCAATTGTAGCGCTGATGCCTTCCTTATCGCGGATGACGGAAATATCAAGGGTAGTGGCGCCGGCATGTTTGAACACGTTGTTCACGCATTCCTGTATCACCCGGTAAAATACGGTTTCTGTATTGGAGTCCAGCCTTTCATCCAGTCCTTCTGTATACAGGTGCACCTGCAATGCCTTCTTATCCATTTTATCTATAAAATCACGGATAGCCGAAGCGAGACTATTTTTGAGTAATGCATTCGGCATCATGTTATGGGAAACATGACGTACTTCTTTGCAACTGTCATCTACCAGCTGAATGATCTTTTCAAATGAGGAACGCTGCTCTTCATTGTCAAACTTTGCTTCTGACTCGAAGGCCGAAAGGTTCATTTTGGCGGCGCTCATCATCTGGCCGATACTGTCATGCAGGTCACGGGCAATACGCTGGCGTTCCTCTTCTTCTGCTTCTATCACTGCTTTGGTGGCTAGTTCCTGCTGCTTCATGATTGCTGCCTGCAACTGTGCCTCTTTTCTGAGTTTATATCTTTTATATTGCGAATATGCCAGCAAACCCAGCATCAGCACCAGTCCGGCAATCCCCAGGAAGATAAAATTTTGCCGGGCAATCTTATTGCGTTGCTGTTGAATGATCCATTCCTGTTTTTCTGTTTCATATTTGGTTCGCATCTCTGCCAATGCTTTGGGACTGGCATCAGCATACATGCTATCTTTCAGTTCATTTATTTTCTTGTATATCTCCGCCGCTTTTTCAAAATCCTTTTCGGCCTCGTAGTTAGCTGCCAGCGCTGTATAGATCATCGGCAATTTTGCAGTGATGTTATTTGT